>CAUAEH010000004.1 GCA_958427975.1 uncultured Collinsella sp.
AATGGCCTGACGAGCGCCGGCGCGCCCGAGTTCCTGGCTGCTTGCGAGAACGCTTTCGTTACGCGCGGCAAAATTGTCGATGGTTGGGCGGCGACGGCAGAGCTGCTGGTCGCGGCGCGTTCGTAGCGCGGCGTCGCCGCACTTGGACATGTCTTTTCGAGAGAGACTGGTGAGGTAATGTCCGATATCGAGAATTCGGCAGGTGACACGCGCCCGATTGGTGTGTTCGATTCTGGGTTGGGCGGTCTGACGGTTGCGCGCGCGATTGCGACGGCGTTGCCGCACGAGTCCGTCTACTACTTTGGCGACACCAAGCGCTGCCCCTACGGCACCCGTACCGAGGATGAGGTGCGCTCGTTTGCGTTGCAGGCGGGTCGTTGGCTTTCGAAGCACGACGTCAAGATTATGGTCATCGCCTGCAACACGGCGACCGCTGCGGCCTTGCGTCTGGCCCAGCAGGTGCTCGACGTTCCCGTGATCGGTGTGATCGCGCCGGGTGCCCGTGCGGCAATCAACAGCACGCGTACGCGTCGCGTGGGCGTGCTCGCCACCAACCTCACTATTCGCTCGGGCGCCTACACGCGCGCCATTCAGGACCTGGATGCCGGCGTCGATGTATACGGCTGTCCTGCCTCGAGCTTTGTCGAGGTTGTCGAACACGAGCTCGCCTCGGGTGCACATCTGCAGGAACAGTGGCTTGAGAACGAGGACATCTTCGATACGCCTGCCGTGCGTGCGCTGGTGGGTGCCACGGTTGAGCCGCTGCGCGACCACGGTATCGATACCGTGGTGCTCGGCTGTACGCATTTCCCGCTGTTGGTGGGACCTATCCGCCATGCGCTGGGGCCTGGGGTGCGCGTCGTGAGTTCCGCCGAGGAGACCACGCGCGAGCTGACCGATATCCTCACGCGCCGCGAGCAGCTGGCGGGCGACGCCGCCGAGCCGCAGCATCGTTTTGCTACGACGGCCGATAACATTGCCGAGTTTGCGGTGGCGGGTAGCTTTATCTTTGGTCAGCCGCTCAAGAGCATCGAACATATCGATATCGATGAGCTGAAATAGATGTAAGGCAGCCGTCAAGGCCTTCGCCACATCTTTTGCCGAAAGGATATTTCTATGGAGTACATGCAGGTCAACCGCGCTAACGGTCGCGCCGCCAACGAGTTGCGCCCCGTTAAGCTCACCCGTGGCGTCATGAAGCACGCCCACGGCTCGTGTTTGGCCGAGTTCGGTGACACGCGCGTGCTGTGCGCCGCCACTATCGAGGAGGGCGTGCCGGGCTGGCGAAAGGGAGCTAAGGCCGGCTGGGTGACCGCGGAATACGCCATGCTGCCGGCGTCGACCGGCAAGCGCTGCAAGCGCGAGCACGCCAACCGCAAGGGCCGCTCTATGGAGATCGAGCGCCTCATTGGCCGCAGCCTGCGTACCGTCGTCAACATGAAGGCGCTCGGCGAGTACACCGTCACCGTCGACTGCGATGTGATTCAGGCCGATGGCGGCACGCGTACAGCGAGCATCACCGGCGCCTGGGTGGCGCTGCGCGACGCCCTCGCCATGTGGGTCGAGGCGGGCAAGATCGAGCGCATCCCGCTTATCGGCCAGGTGGCTGCCATCTCCATGGGCGTTGCCGACGGCAATACGCTGCTTGACCTCGATTATTCCGAGGACAGCCATGCCGAGGTCGACATGAACCTCGTCGCCACCGACACCGGCGAGATGATCGAGCTCCAGGGCACCGGCGAGCAGGCGCCCTTTGACCGCAAACGCCTCAACGCCCTGCTCGACCTGGGCGACAAGGGTATCGCCGAGCTCATCGAGCTTCAGCGCCAAGCCATCGCCTAACCTGCCAAAAAGGGACAGGTTTATTTTGGTAGGTTTTACCTGTGGAGACGTCTGGACACAAGACTGCCGTTGATTGAGAGGGGAGAGGCGGAGTCCCTCGTCGCCCTCGGCGCGGTATTGCTATAGAGACAAGGAGGCCAGTTATGGCACTTGAGAAGATTGACATCGACACCCTCGACCCGGCGGCGACCATCGTCGTGGCAACGGGCAACGCCCATAAGCTCACCGAGATCGAGGCCATTTTGGGCAAGGTCATGCCCGAGGTGCGCTTTGTGGCGCTCGGCCAGCTGGGTGATTTTGAGGATCCCGAGGAAAACGGCACGACGTTTTTGGAGAACGCCATCATCAAGGCCCAAGCCGCGGTTGAGGAGACGGGCCTTATGGCCATTGCCGACGATTCGGGCTTGGTCGTCGACGCGCTGGACGGTGAGCCCGGTGTGTATAGCGCGCGCTATGCGGGCGTGCACGGCGACGATGCCGCCAACAACGCCAAGCTTCTCGTTAACCTGGAAGGCGTGGCAGATGAGGATCGTACCGCGCGCTTTATGAGCGTCGTTGCGCTCATCGACACGGACGGCTTGGTCACCTATGGCGAGGGCGCCTGCGAGGGCGTTATCGCGCACGAGGGCCGCGGCGACCATGGTTTTGGCTATGACCCGCTGTTCCTGCCTGTCGACACGCCGGGCAAGACCATGGCCGAGCTGACGGCGGACGAGAAGAACGCCATCAGCCATCGTTTCCACGCGCTCGAGCATCTGTCCGCCAAGCTGACGGGCGAGGAGTAGGCCATGCGTGCGGTGGTGCAGCGCGTGCTCAACGCCGGCGTGACGGTCGACGGCGAATGCGTGGGTCGCATTGGGCGCGGCTACCTGGTGCTGCTGGGCGTGGGTCACGGCGACACACGTGCCGAGGCCGACAAGCTGTGGGGCAAGCTCCGCGGGCTGCGTATCAACGAGGACGAGAACGGCAAGACCAACTTGGCGCTTGCCGATGTCGACGGCGAGGTGCTCGTGGTGTCGCAGTTCACGCTGTTCGCCGACTGCCGCCACGGTCGCCGTCCGTCGTTTACCGATGCCGGCGCCCCCGATGTCGCCAACGAGCTCTACGAGTACTTCCTGACGCTCGTTCGTCAAGATGTCGAACACGTGGCGCACGGCATCTTTGGCGCCGATATGAAAGTCGATCTTGTCAACGACGGTCCATTTACCATCGTCCTGGACACCGACAATCTTTAGGTTACGCGGTTTTACTAAACCGCGTAACAACTGGTCATGCGAGGTTGTCGTCTGGTACGTATTTGGGACGGGGCTTTTTTAGCTACTTGCGTATGGTCACAACAGGGTGCTATAGTATTAGAGTTTTGTCTATCTTAGGGGTATTATCCCCTTTTTGAATTGCACCTTCTGGAGGCCCTGTTCATGGAAGAGATGGAAGTCAATCACGTCGACGACATCCACGAGAAGCTGACCGATATGGTGGGCGATCGCGTCAAGGTGAAGGCCAACATGGGCCGTACCCGCGTCGTCGAGCGCATGGGCACCATCAAGAGCGTCCACCCCGCCGTCTTTATCGTCGAGGTTGACGAGCGTCGCGGCCGCAAGTCGCGTCAGTCCTACCAGTACATCGATGTCCTCACCGGCCAGGTCGAGCTGTTCGACCCCGAGAGCGGCGAGCATATCTTTACCCCGCTCGGCAATCAGCTCGAGGAGCATTAACGGTGACCGATCGGTCCCTGACTCTTTCCGCGCCGGCAAAGATTAACCTCTACCTGGGGGTTCATACCGAGCGCGATGACCGCGGCTACCACAGGGTCGATTCCCTGATGGCAGCCGTCGGTCTTTCCGATACCGTGACGGTCACGCCGGCGCAGGCGCTGACCGTCCAGACGGTTCCAGCATCAGATTTTCCCATGCAAAAGAATACGGCGTATCGGGCTGCGGTTGCTATGGCCGAGCATTATGGTCGCGAGGCAAACATCTGCGTGACGATTGAGAAGCGCATTCCATTGTGCGCTGGCTTGGGCGGCCCCTCGACGGATGCGGCCGCGGTCATTGTCGCCTTGGCGGAGCTCTGGGGCATTGATCGCACCGACCCAGCGCTCGACGACATTGCGCGGGGCATTGGTGCTGACGTCCCGTTCTTTTTGCACGCGAGCCCTGCGTTCTACGTAGGCGGGGGAGACGTGCTGGCAACTGAGTACTCCGTGCTGCCCGCGACGCCCGTCGTACTGGTTAAGCCGCGCGAGGCAAGCGTTTCGACAATTGAAGCCTATCGACGTTTTGACGAGGCCCCGGTGCCTGCGGACAAGCCCGGCGCGATAGCTTCTGCCTTGCGTGCTGGTGATGCCGAGACGGCATATGCGCTCATCCATAACAACCTAGGTGTCATTTCCGCACGGATGGAGCCGCAGATTCAAACGGTTCTCGATTGGCTGCGTAAACAGGACGGCACCGTTGCTGTAGATGTGTGCGGATCGGGCGCCTGTTCGTTTGCCATTTGCGACACCGCCGCCACGGCCGAAAGGCTTGCCGATGCTGCCCAGCAAAAAGGCTGGTGGGCCTGCGCGACTGAGCTTATTCCCAATACGGTTCAAATCGACGCTTCAAAGAAATAAAAATTTCTCTAGCACGCGGCGAAAATCTTTGTTACTATAGTCGAGCTAACGGGTTGTGGCTCAGTTTGGTAGAGCACTGCGTTCGGGACGCAGGGGTCGCTGGTTCAAATCCAGTCAACCCGACCAGAGCATGAGGAGGGACCGCTTCTTGCGGTCCCTTTTTTTAGCTAGTGTTGTGATACCGCGATACCCGCGGTATACTCATTCGAGCTTGTCTCGCTGTATTGTGGAGGTCTACATGTTTGGACTGAGGGCTCCTGAGCTCATCATTATTCTCGTCGTTGTCCTGATTATCTTCGGGCCCAAGAACCTGCCGAAGCTCGGCAAGTCCCTCGGCTCTACCGTCAAGAATATCCGTGAGGGTATGGAGGGCGACGATAAGGCCGAGACCAAGCAGGCCGAGGAGGTCGTGGTCGAGCAGTCCGAGGAGGACAAGGAGATCGCTGAGCTCGAGGCCAAGCTCGCTGCTGCCAAGAAGAAGCAGGCAGAGGACAGCGACGCGGACGCAGAGTAGTCCCATCCCTTTGGGGTGAGCACCTGACCGGCTTGCCCGCAGGCTAGCCGGTCTTTTTCGTTTTGTTGACAGTTGATTGTTTGATCAGAGTTGGGGAGATATCCGTATGGACGCAAGCCAGATCGTACTGACCGCTGAGGGCCGCCAGAAGCTCGTCGAGGAGCTCGCTTGGCGTGAGGGCGATTACGCCAAGGAGATCGTCGAGGACATCAAGGAAGCCCGCGCGTTCGGCGACCTTTCGGAGAACTCCGAGTACGACGCCGCCAAGGACAAGCAGGCCCAGAATGCTGCTCGTATTGCCGAGATCCAGGCCATCCTCGCCAACGCTCAGGTTGCTGCCACCACGGGCGACCTGACCGTCTCCATCGGTTCCACCGTTTCGCTGATTGATCCCAACGGCGAGGTCATGGAAGTCACGCTCGTCGGTACCACCGAGACCAACTCGCTCGAGCACAAGATCTCCAACGAGTCTCCGGTCGGTCACGCCATCATCGGTCACGGCGAGGGCGACTCCGTCGAGGTCGTTACGCCTTCCGGCAAGACTCGCGTCTACACCATCGCCAAGATCGCACGCTAGACCACGGTCCCGCGTAAAGGTATGTTTTCGCTCCCTGGGACCGAATCCTGGGGAGCGTTTTAGTTTGAGGAGCTAACTTATGGCAGAGAACCAGAACGCCGCAGATCAGGCATCGACGCTCAACGACGAGCGCGCCACCCGCCTGGCCAAGCGCGCCGCCCTGTTCGAGGCGGGCCAGAACCCCTATCCCGAGCACTCTGAGCTTGAGGACTACGTCGCCGATATCGAGACTAAGTACGCCGAGCTTGCCGATGGCGAGGACACCGAGGGCGTCGTGAAGATCGCCGGCCGCGTAGTCGCCAAGCGCGGCCAGGGCAAGATCATGTTCATCGTCGTGCGCGATGCGACTGCCGAGATTCAGCTGTTCTGCCGCATCAACGACATGGACGAGGCTGCCTGGAATACGCTCAAGGCCCTCGACCTGGGCGATATCCTGGGCGTGACCGGCGTGGTCGTGCGCACCCAGCGCGGCCAGCTTTCCGTTGCCCCTAAGAGCGCGACCCTGCTTTCCAAGGCCGTTCGTCCGCTGCCCGAGAAGTTCCACGGTCTTTCCGACAAGGAGACCCGCTATCGCCAGCGCTATGTCGACCTGATCGCCAACGACGACGTTCGCGAGACCTTCCGTAAGCGTTCGCAGATTCTCTCTACCTTCCGTCGCTTTATGGAGTCCGACGGCTACATGGAGGTCGAGACCCCCATCCTGCAGACCATCCAGGGCGGCGCTACTGCCAAGCCGTTCATTACCCACTTCAACGCGCTCGATCAGGAGTGCTATCTGCGCATTGCTACCGAGCTGCACCTCAAGCGCTGCATCGTCGGTGGTTTTGAGCGCGTGTTCGAGATCGGCCGCATCTTCCGTAACGAGGGCATGGACCTCACCCACAACCCCGAGTTCACCACGATGGAGGCCTACCGTGCCTTCTCCGACCTCGAGGGCATGAAGGCGCTCGCCCAGGGCGTCATTAAGGCGGCTAACAAGGCCATCGGCAACCCCGAGGTCATCGAGTACCAGGACCAGACCATCGACCTTTCTGGTGAGTGGGCCAGCCGTCCCATGACCGACATCGTCTCCGACGTGCTCGGCAAGCAGGTCACCATCGACACGCCGGTCGAGGAGCTTGCTGCCGCCGCGCGCGAGAAGGGCCTGGAGATCAAGCCCGAGTGGACTGCTGGCAAGATCATCGCCGAGATTTACGATGAGCTGGGCGAGGACACCATCGTCAACCCGACCTTCGTGTGCGATTACCCCATCGAGGTCAGCCCGCTCGCTAAGCGTTTTGAGGACGACCCGCGCCTGACGCACCGCTTTGAGCTGGTCATCGCCGGCCACGAGTACGCCAACGCATTCTCCGAGCTCAATGACCCGGTCGACCAGGCTGAGCGCTTTGCTGCCCAGATGGCCGAGAAGGCCGGCGGCGACGATGAGGCTATGGAGTATGACGAGGACTACGTGCGCGCCCTCGAGTACGGTATGCCTCCCGCGGGCGGCATTGGCATTGGTATCGACCGCGTGGTCATGCTGCTTACTAACCAGGCTTCTATCCGCGACGTCCTGCTGTTCCCGCACATGAAGCCCGAGAAGGGTTTCCAGTCCGGTGCCGCTGCCGCCAAGGCTGCCGAGGCCGGCAACGCCGCGAGCCCATTCGTTAAGTCGCTTAAGCCCACGCTCGATTACTCCAAGATCGCCGTTGAGCCGCTGTTTGAGGAGTTCGTCGACTTTGATACCTTCTCCAAGAGCGATTTCCGCGCTGTGAAGGTCAAGGCATGCGAGGCCGTCAAGAAGTCCAAGAAGCTGCTGAACTTTACGCTCGACGACGGCACCGGCACCGACCGCACCATCCTCTCCGGTATTCACGCTTATTACGAGCCCGAGGACCTGGTTGGCAAGACCTTGCTCGCCATCACCAACCTGCCTCCGCGCAAGATGATGGGTATTCCCAGCTGCGGCATGCTGATCAGCGCTGTCCACGAGGAGGAGGGCGAGGAGCGTCTCAACCTGATCCAGCTCGACGCTTCCATCCCCGCCGGCGCAAAGATGTACTAACTTGTTACGCGGTTCTACGAACCGCGTAACGGCTCGACGCTGCGCGGGCCGCATTTGGACAATCTGACGTTCAACTTCAAGGGCGCGACCTAGGTGGTTACGCGGGTTTACCAACCCGCGTAACCAGTTGACGCTGCGCGCCGCCCAGGGCGACAATTTGTCATTCAAAAGGCAAGGCATGACCAGAAGGTCTATGCCTTGCCTTTTTCATGCCAACTTGTTCGCCCTGGACGTCGCTCGCTGTCCGTCCTCTACCTGCGGCGTTGACTTGGTTGACACTTAGAACATCGATGTAGTCATTGGGGACGTTCTTAAACGACTACCCACGGCTATTGCGCACATGGCTCGCATGACAGCCGTCTCTTTTATGTTTCCTTTAGCCGTTGCTGCCTAGGATGGGGGTTAGTCGGTAGGAAGGGAGCGTCTATATGGACGACGCGAGCGAGCGTTCAATCGAAGAGGACATGCTCGATCAGTTCAATTACTTTGATGATGAGGACGAGGAGCTGATCGACCGTCGCGAGCCAGCGCCGCTTGATTCCTTTGATCTGGTCGATGAAGAGACTGATGAGGACGAGGTCGAATCAACGGAGCCCCCACAGTCTTCGCGCCTTAACTCGCTGCTTTCGAGAGCCCCCATGCACCACGGCGTTCGTGCCGGCGCGCTCCATATGAAAACTGACTGGCACCAGATCGTGACGGCAGGCGATGAGCTTGCCGTCGATGCGCCGCTCACCGATAAATCATCCATCATCTGCCGCACCGGCATGCTTATGCTGGCAAGCGGAACGGGTGCCTGGCGCGTGCGCGATACCATGAATCGTGTTGCCGCCGTACTCGGTGTCACCATCCACGTTGACTTAAGTCTTCTGTCGTTTGAGTGCACCTGCATCGAAGATGGCCACTGCTTTAACGAGGTTGTCAGCCTGCCCACAACGGGAGTCAATACCCATCGCATTTGGATGATGGAGAGCTTCTTAAAGGAAATCGAGACGTATGGGCGCCGGTTTACCGTGCACGAATACCACGAGATGCTCAAGACCGTTGAGAGTTCAAAACCCGATTACTCTCCTTGGCAACAGGGCCTTGCGGCGGCCTGCGCCTGTGGCGCCTTTGTCTTTTTACTTGGTGGCGGTCCTATTGAGATGGCATGCGCGTTCGTAGGCGCGGGTGTCGGCAACTTTGCCCGCTCACATATTCTCAAGCAAGGCCTTGGTCAGTTCAGCGCGCTGACGACCGGCGTTGCGCTCGCTTGCGTTTCGTATCTGCTGGCATTGCTCGGCCTTGGCCAGGTCATACCGGGGGCAATGTCGCACCAAGAAGGCTATATCGGCGCCATGCTCTTTGTGATTCCCGGCTTTCCGCTCATTACGGCGGGCCTCGACATCGCCAAGCTCGACATGCGAAGCGGTATCGAGCGCCTTTCATATGCCGTATCGATTATTGTGATGGCGACGCTCGTAGGTTGGATGGTTGCCGAGTGTGTTGGCCTCGCGCCGGACGACTTTGCCCCACTGGGCCTTTCGCCGCTTGCCCTTACGCTCCTGCGCGTGGTGATGAGCTTCGTTGGCGTATTCGGCTTCTCGGTGATGTTCAACAGCCCGGTAAAGATGGCCGCGGCAGCTGGGTTGATCGGCGCCGTGTCCAATACCCTGCGTCTGACCCTTGTCGATGCGCCGACGATGATTCCCTTCCTGGGCCTCAGCACGGGAATGCCTCCCGAGGCAGCAGCGTTTATCGGCGCGCTGGTATCGGGTCTGCTGGCAAGCTTGGCCGAAGTCAAGCTCACCTACCCGCGCATCGCCCTCACGGTGCCTTCGATTGTCATTATGGTGCCCGGTCTGTATCTCTATCGCTCTATGTATTACATGTGCACCTTCGACACGGTCAACATGCTCGGCTGGTTTGTGCGCGCAGTGCTCATCGTGGCGTTTCTGCCCGTTGGCTTGGGCGTGGCGAGAACCCTCACCGACCCTCGCTGGCGCCATACCAGCTAATTGGTGCAAGGGGGACAGGTTACTTTGCACCAAATGAGTTGCGGTGAAATAGGGACTGAATTGCTGCTTAAAGGGTCAAAACAGTCCGTATTCCACCGCAACTTAGGGGGTCGGGGGATTATTGGTGCCCTGCATCTTCATAAACTCAACGCTTACGAAGCGCATGCGTTTCGTGCTTGGCTGGTTCCACCACATAAGTAGTCGCAGACGCGCGTACCACGGGCGGGCGAGATGAAGTTCCAACAGCTCCATCTTGCCCGCCCGTTTTTGTTGCGTGGTGCCGCGGCGTAACACAGAAAGGAATCTGCCCTTCATGCCTATCAACAAACGAGAGAGCCTGCTGTTCACCTTTATCATGTGCTTTTGCATGGTGCTCTGGATGAGCATCTACAACGTTGCCCTGCAGCACGGGGCCATCAACGGCGAGGTCGTTGCCGCTGCGTGGCTCGGCTTCCCCGTTGCCTACATTTTTGCCATGTGCTGCGACTGGTTCGTCGCCAGCCCGCTCGCCAAGGGTTTCGCCTTTAAGTACTTGGTCACGCCGGGCAAGAGCTCGCCGCTTGCCATGACGCTCGCCGTCAGCTCCTGCATGGTCGTTCCCATGGTTATCATCATGTCGCTGTACGGTGCCTGCGAGGGTCTGACGCACATGCCCGGCGGCATCCTTGCGAACCTGTATTCCGTGCCCGCGATCTGGATGATCAACATCCCGCATAATTTTGTGATGGCGCTGCCGTGGAACCTTTTGGTAGCCGGTCCGATTTCCCGCTTCGTCTTCCGTCGCGCCTTCCCTGTGGGGACGGTTTTCGAGGAGGAGCATGCCGAGCTCTTGGAGCAGGCTATGGCTCCTGAGTGCGAGTAGCTCGCTTAGGGATCTGCTGAGCGCGGGCGACTTGCTTGGTTGGAGCCCTAAGCGTGGATAGCTCTCTCGGCGACATCGCGGGCGTGAGCGGTGCGCATGACCGGAGGGCCCGTGCTGCTCCGTTGCCCGACGTGCTAGCGCGCAGAACAATCTGTTGGTGCATTCGGCGGCTGCTGAAGCGTTTCGGCAGCCGCTTTTTATACGGAGTTTAAATACAACAGTCTGTTGTATTACGTAGAGTGGTATATCTCTAGCGGGAAAAATGCGAGAGACGGAGCATTATGGCGTTGCTAGTAGGACTGGACGTAGGGTCGACGACGACCAAAGTTTACGCGATGCACGAGGATATGACCGAGGCGTGGTGGGGATATCGCCGCCACGGGGCGTGTCAGACAGCGAGCGTGCGCGCCATGCTCGGCGAGCTCGCCGAGCGCTTTCCCCATGAGTCGCTGCGCGTTGCGGTGACCGGCTCGGGTGCGCGCGATATCGCGACCGCGCTGGGCGCCTCGTACGTTCAGGAGGTGGTCGCCAACGCGCTCGCGATCAGCAGGTTCTATCCGCAGACGCGCTGCGCCATCGAGCTGGGCGGCCAAGACGCCAAGATGATCTTCTTCCGCACCAACGATAAGGGAGACATCGAGGTTGCCGACATGCGCATGAACGGCTCGTGCGCAGGCGGTACCGGTGCATTTATCGACGAGATGGCAAAGCTCATGGGGGTCGGCACCGAATCGGGCGAGTTCGAGCAGCTCGCAAGCCGGGGAACAACCGTCCACGAGGTCTCGGGCCGCTGCGGCGTGTACGCAAAGACCGATATCCAGCCGCTGCTCAACGAGGGCATTCCTACCACCGACCTGGCGCTTTCGGCGCTTCACGCGGTCGCCCGCCAAACGATCGGCGGTCTGGCCCAGGGTATCGACATCGAGCCGCCGGTAATCTTCGAGGGCGGTACGCTCGCCTACAACCCCACACTGGTCCGCGTGTTCCGGGAGCAACTGAATCTATCGGACGATCAGGTTATCGTCCCGCGCGATCCGCAGATCATGGTCGCGCGCGGTGCCGCCCTGTCGCTGACCGACATGTTCGCATCGTCCCAACCGATCGACCTTCCCGACGCTTTTGTCCGGCTGGATAAGCTCGAGACGGTCGCGCCCGCAAGCGGGGAGGGACGTCTTGCCCAGCCCTTTTTTGCCACACCTGCCGAGCAGGCGGATTTTACGGCACGCCATGGCAAAGAGACGCCGGCAAAGGGTCCGGATGCGTATGCGCCCGGAGAGACGGTGCGTGTGGCGCTCGGTATCGATTCGGGGAGCACGACGACCAAGTTCGCCCTGGTCGATGAGGCGGGTGAGCTTGTCGATTCGTTCTACGCGTCTAATAACGGCAGACCGCTCGACGTCGCCCAACAGGGTCTTGTCAGCTTGAAGAACCGCTGGGAGACAGCGGGAGTCACGCTTGCGATCGATGCCGTGGGCACCACGGGATACGGCGAGGAGCTTTTCGCGCGCGCGTTCCACGCCGACTACCATACGGTCGAGACGGTCGCGCACGCCCGCGCCGCGTGCGCATGCGTTCCCGATGCGACCTTCGTGCTCGACATCGGCGGACAGGATATGAAGGCCATCTGGCTCAACCACGGCGTGCTGACCGATATCGTCGTCAACGAGGCGTGCTCTGCGGGCTGCGGCTCGTTCCTCGAGGGTTTTGCCAAAAACCTCGGAATAGCCGTTGAGGATATCGCGACCGAGGCATTTTCGTCCAAAGCCCCCGCCGTTCTCGGCAGCCGCTGCACGGTGTTCATGAACAGCAGCGTCGTTTCCGAGCAGCGGCGCGGTAAGGGTCCGGGCGACATCATGGCCGGTCTCTGCCGTTCGATTATCGAGAACGTGTTCACCAAGGTCATTCGCGTTTCAAATCTCAACCGTCTGGGCGACAAAGTCGTCGTCCAGGGCGGCACGTTCCGAAACGACGCGGTGCTGCGCGCATTCGAGCAGTATCTGGGCAAACCCGTCACGCGTGCGCCCCACCCGGGGCTGATGGGCGCTATCGGTATCGCCCTGCTCGCGCGCGAGGAATGCCGCAAGGGCGACGCCGGCACGTCGTTTATCGGGCTCGATGCCGTGGAGCGCTTCGAGCATCGCGAGTTCGGCGGCGTTACCTGCCGTCGGTGCAACAACCGCTGCCAGCGCGCGGTCGTGGCATTTGGCGACGGCTCGCTTTACGTCACGGGCAATCGCTGCCCGCGCGGCGGCGCCATCTCATGGGATGAGCTCGTGCGCGAGGTTCCCGCGGCGGAGGAGCTGCGTCCGCAGGGTGCTTGCGAGGCACAGGCACCCGGCACGGGGCGCGACCGGACCGCGGCTGCCCCCAATCTCTTTGTCGACCGCGAGAAGCTGCTGTTCGAGTCGTACCCCACGGTTCCCGTCAGCGGGGGGCGCGATGTCACGATCGGCATTCCCCGTGTGCTCGAGTTCTGGGACACCATGCCGTTCTGGTCGACGTTCTTCAGCACGCTCGGCTTTAAGGTGCGCGTCTCGGGACGCAGCACCAAGGCGATGTACGAGCGCGGTCTGGCGCACGTCACATCCGACACCGTGTGCTTCCCGGCCAAGCTCGTCCACGGGCACATCCGCAATCTCGTCGACGCCGGCGTCGACCGCATCTTCATGCCCATCATCACGACGGTGCCCACCGAAAACACCGCCTCTACCAGCGAGTGGATGTGCGCCGTCGTAAAGGGATACCCCTACGTGATGCGCAATTCCGATAACCCGGAGGAGCGTTTCGGCGTTCCGTTCGATACGCCGCTGTTCCACTGGTACGACGAGGGCGACCGAAACCGCCAGCTCAAGGCGTGGTGCAAGGAGACCTTCGATATCGATGCCGACCTGGTTGCCAAGGCGACCGAGCAGGCGGACCGCGCGCAGGAGACGTTTGAGAACCAGCTGCAGCTGCGCGGCAGGCAGGTGCTCGAGAACGTGCGCGAGGACGGCGGCTACGCGGTGGTGATCGCTTCGCGCCCGTACCACAACGACCCGCTGGTCAACCACGGGCTGCCCAAGCTCTTCTCTGAGCGCGGCATCCCCGTGCTGACGCCCGATGCGGTGCCGGGGGTCTGCAACGTCGATCTTTCCAACAGCCGCATCGACATCGTGAACAACTACCATGCGCGCATGCTGTCGTGCGCGGTCATCGTCGCATCGACGCCCGAGCTCGAGCTCGTGCAGATGGGCAGCTTCGGCTGCGGCCACGATGCGTATCTCACCGACGAGATCGCGCGCATGATGGGCGAGATGGGCTCCAAGGTTCCGATGATGATCAAGCTCGATGAGAGCGACGTCGCCGGTCCCATGGGCATTCGCGTGCGTTCGTTTATCGAGTCGGTCAACCGTCGTCGCGCGGAGGAGCGTGCCGAGGGCGCCCGGGTGCACGCGGTCCATCCGCTCGACGACCCGTATAAGGTCAAGTACACCAAGCGCGACCGGCACGACAAGATCGCGCTGGTCCCCAACACCTCCCATGCGTTCTGCAGGCTCATGACCGCGGCGATGCGCAATCAGGGCGTGCGCGCCGAGGCCCTTGATATCGGGCGCGAGGATGCCATCCGCCTGGGCAAACGCTATGTGCACAACGACATCTGCTTCCCCGCGCAAATCGTGATCGGCGAGGCGCTCGCGGCACTCGAGAGCGGTAAGTACGACCCGCACGACGTCGCCGTGGTGACTGGCAAGTATATCGGCGACTGCCGCCTGACGCACTACATGCCCCTGCTGCGCCGCGCGCTCGACGACGCGGGATACGACTATGTCCCGGTGCTCACCAACGACGACGTCGATGCCCACAATGCGCATCCGGGCTTCAAGCTCGGCCTTGGCCCGAGCATCCAGATCGCCTACGGTCTTCCCATGATCGATGCCCTCGAGGCCATGCTTAGGCGCATCCGTCCCTACGAGCTCGAGAAGGGCGCGGCGGACGCTGCGTTCGACCGCGCGCTCGATGAGGTTATCGAGGGCATGGAGCGCTCCGGGCTGAGAGGCCAGGCGACGGGCTTCAAACGCGCGCTTGCGATCATGGACGCCGTTCCGTACGACCGCTCGAACCCGCATCCGACCGTTCTCATCGTGGGCGAGTACCTGCTCAATTTCCATCTCGGCGCCAACCACGAGATCGAGCGCTACCTCGAGGACAACGGGCTCGAGGTCATCGAGGCGCGCATGACCGACGTGATCCGCAAGACCTATTTCTACAAGCATGCGCAGTCGCGCGAGTTCCACGTCGACCTGTCGCTGCCCGAAAAGGCCTGGTACGCCACGGCGGACAACCTGTTCGAGCTCGCGCACGACCGTTGCGACCGCCTGGGCGCGGCGAGCCCGCTCTACGAGCCGCCGACGCGCATGCCCGAGCTCGTGCGCGCGAGCGATAAGATCCTGCACCATACGTTCGATGCGGGCGAGGGCGTGCTGATTCCGGCGGAGATCCTCGAGCACGCCAAGCGCGGCTGCCGCAACTTCGTGATCCTGCAGCCGTTCGGGTGTCTGCCCAACCATGTCGTGGGGCGCGGGCTCATCCATGCGCTCAAGGAGCAGTATCCCACGGCGCAGTTCCTGCCGCTCGACTACGATCCCGACGTGAGCTTCGCCAACGTGGAGAACCGTCTTCAGATGCTCATCATGAACGCCAAGGCGCAGGGGTGCGGTGAGGCGCATGGCGAGACCGCGTAAGGACGCCGATGCGCCCGACGCGCGCACCCGTATCATCGAGGCGTTTTGGGAGCTCATCGAGAACAACAGCATCTTCGAGCTGTCGGTTGGCGAGGTGACCCGCGCCGCCCAGTGCAATCGCGGAACGTTTTACTACTATTTTCACGATTTCGATGAACTCGTCGCCATCGCCATGACCCAGCTGCTGCAGGATAACGAGCTTATCACCGATGCCCTCTGGCATTTTTCGAGCGAGGGCGACCTTTCGGCGTTCGACCGGCGCGACGTCCGCTGCCTGCTGCGGCGCATCGTCATCACCATGAGGGCGGGTGCCGCCGAGCAGGTCGTGCAGGGCATCCATACGATCATCATCGACCGCGTGAGAGAGATCGTCCACCCCGACGGAGAAGAGCTCAAGGCAGATTCGAGCTTTGCGGTGGGCTTTCTGGTCTCGGGCATCATGGGCTTTGTGATGGCGGTCGGCTTTGCCCGGGAGGGCGGCGAGGAGATAGACCTCGAGCAGCTGGGGGACAGCGCGTGCGCGTACCTGAGGGCGGTCGCCATGCAGACGGTTGAAACGGTCGCGCAAGTCGAGGGCGTCGATACATCCGAGCTGCTCGAACGCGTCTCCAAGGAGGCCGATGCCTATCGCGCATCGCGTGCGACGAGTCCCGACGTGGTGAAAGACGTCTAGGGTTTCTCTTGCGGGGCGCCCGTCGCGCATCGCGCGGTGAGTCCCGCGATGCGGTCATAACCTGCATTCATGTGAGCCGGGTTTATAGATATTCCTCCAGCTGTTAACATAGACAACCTGTGGGTAAAGAGACAAAAGCGCCGCCGACGGGCGGGCGTTTTGATTTCGATGAACTCATGTAAGGAAACGAGCATGTTAGATAGATTTACCGATCGCGCGCGTAAGGTCATGTCCATGGCCAAGCAAGAGGCGCTCGATCTTCATTCAAATAAGGTGGGCACCGAGCACCTGCTGCTCGCGCTTGCCAAGGAGGACGAGGGCATTGCCGCCGAGGCGCTGCGTTCGCTCGACATCTCCTACGATGACATCATGGATACCCTCAAAGAGGTCCAGACCACGGTTCCCGAGCCCAGTGAGGAGACCGAGGCGGCCAAGCTCGCCTTTACGCCGCTCGTCATTAGCGTGATGGAGCGTTCATTCCGCGTGGCGCGCGAGAACAACCAGACCTACGTGTCGACCGAGCACTTGCTGATCGGCATCGTCGAAGAGGGCAACGGCATGGCCATGGACATCCTCATGCGCCTGGGTGTGTCGTCCGCCTCTATCAAAAAGGCTATCGAGAAACTCACCGCCAAGGACCAGGACAAGAAGCGTCCGCTCGCCGGCGCCGGTGCTGGTCGTCCCGGTGCGGGCCTGCCGTTCTTTAGCGGCTCGGATGCCTCTCAGCAAAAGGGGAGTGGCACCGATACGCTTAAGCAGTTCGCCACCAACCTCACGCAGAAGGCGCGCGATGGCGAGCTCGATCCCGTGATTGGCCGCGAAAAGGAAGTCCAGCGCATGATGGAGATCCTTTCGCGCCGCACCAAGAACAACCCGCTTATCCTGGGTGACCCCGGCGTGGGCAAGACGGCCATCGTCGAGGGTCTGGCACAGCAGATCGCTGCCGGCAACGTGCCCGAGAACCTTATGAACCAGAACATCTGGACGCTCGACCTGCCGGGCCTCGTTGCGGGCGCCAAGTATCGCGGTGAGTTCGAGGAGCGCCTCAAGAACGTGATCCAGGAGGCTACCGAAGCTGACGACGTCATCCTGTTTATTGACGAGATGCACACCATCATCGGTGCCGGTTCTGCCGAGGGCTCCATCGACGCGAGCTCCATGCTCAAGCCCGTGCTCGCGCGCGGCGCCTTCCAGATTATCGGCGCCACCACGGCCGAGGAATTCCGCAAGTACCTCACCAAGGATCCGGCCTTCGAGCGTCGCTTCCAGACCATCGATGTCGAGGAGCCGAGCGTCGAGGACACGGTCAAGATCCTGACCGCGCTCAAGCCGCGCTACGAGGAGCACCACCATGTGCGCTATACGCAGGGTGCTATCGAGGCCGCCGCGAACCTTTCCAACCGCTACATCCAGGATCGCTTCCTGCCCGATAAGGCCATCGACCTCATTGACGAGGCCGGCGCCCGCGCTCGCATCGCCGCGAATCGCGCGCCCGAGCCGGTGCGCGAGGCCGAGCATCGCATAGAGGAGCTCAAGGCCGCCGCGCAGGAGGCCACCGAGAGCGACGACATGAACAAGGCCGCCGAGATCACCGAGCAGCAGAAGGCCGCCGAGATTGAACTCGCCGAGGCCAAGGCCGCCTGGACCGCCGAGCTCGACGCCAGCCCGCTCACCATCGATGTCTCTCAGATCGCCGACATCGTGTCCGTGACTTCGGGCGTGCCGGTGTCCTCGCTTACCGAGAGCGAGAGCCGTCGCCTGCTGCAAGCCGAAAGCGTGCTCAAGACGCGCATCATCGGTCAGGATGAGGCTGTCGAGGCAGTTGCCAAGGCCGTGCGCCGCAGCCGCTCGCCGCTCAAGGATCCGCGTCGCCCCGGCGGCAGCTTTATCTTCCTGGGTCCCACCGGCACGGGCAAGACCGAGCTCGCCAAGACGCTCGCCGAGTACCTCTTTGGCAGCAAGGACGCGCTCATCAGCTTCGACATGTCCGAGTTCGGTAGCGAGTTCGAGGTCTCCAAGCTCATCGGTAGCCCTCCGGGTTACGTTGGTCACGACGAGGGCGGCCAGCTCACCAAGGCCGTTCGTCGCCACCCGTACTCGGTCGTGCTGTTCGACGAGATCGAGAAGGCGCACCCCGACATCTTCAACATTTTGTTGCAGGTGCTGGAGGAGGGCCGCCTGACCGATAGCCAGGGCAAGACGGTCGACTTCCGCAACACCGTGATCATCATGACATCCAACGTGGGCGCCCGCGAGATCGCGCAGGATGCGAGCGTCGGTTTTGGCACCACCGGTGAGCAGGGTCTCACGTCGAGCGAGATCAAGGGCCGTGCGATGGGCGAGCTCAAGCGCCTGTTCCGCCCTGAGCTGCTCAACCGTATCGACGATATTGTGGTGTTCCAGAAGCTCTCGGGCGAGAACCTGACCAAGATCGCGCACCTGCTGGTGGACGACCTGCGCCAGCGCCTGATCGCAAACGGCATGAACATCAAGCTCACCGATGCGGCCTACGACAAGATCGTGGCCGAGGGCACCGACCTCACCAACGGTGCGCGTCCGCTGCGCCGTGCTATTCAAAAGCTCATCGAGGACCCGCTGTCCGAGGAGCTCCTGGCCGGCGAGTGGGGCGAGGGCGATACCGTCCTGTGCGACGTGGCCGATGGCAAGTTTGTCTTTAGCCACGGCACGGGAGAGATCCCGGCACCGCGTCCGGCGGGCACGCTCGGTGGCGATACCGCCCCGGCGGCACCGCACACCGGCAACGCCGCGCCCGTGAGCGGCGGCGTGACCTCGGGCCCCGGCGGTATGATGCAAGCCGGTTCTGGCGCGCTGTAGGGCGTGGCGACAATTTGATACGCGCAATCGAGGCGCTCCGGAAAGGGCGCCTCGATTTGTAGAGCTGCGGAAGTTGTGACCGTTACGCTATACGGTCCACCGTTAGCCGATGATGCGAGGGCGCTCGGCGTTTTCGACTGGTTTATGCACGCAAAGTCTGGGAATATACAAGTCGCATGTCTTACTGTCTAACCAGTTGCGCCAAGGAGGCACCATGGACTACAAGATTACCGGCTACGAGCCCGCCCAGCTGTTCCATTTCTTTGAGGAGGTCAGCGCGATCCCCCGTGGGTCTGGCAACGAGAAGGGCATCAGCGATTTCCTGGTCGCGTTTGCCAAGGAGCGCGGTCTCGATGTGTATCAGGACGAGGTCTACAACGTCATCATTCGCAAGCCCGCATCTGCCGGCGCCGAGAATGCCCCGACCGTAATGCTGCAGGGCCACATCGATATGGTGTGCGACAAGTTGGGCTCCGTTGAGCACGACTTTACGACCGATGGTATCGACCTGGTCGTCAAGGACGGTGTCCTCACCGCTAACGGCACCACTCTGGGCGCCGACAATGGTATCGCCGTCGCGCTTATGCTTACCGTGCTCAACGACGATTCGATCGTTCACCCCGCCCTCGAGTGCGTATTCACCACCGACGAGGAGACCGGCCTGGTCGGCGCCGAGACGCTCGACAAGTCCCTGATTAGCGCCCGCACCATGATTAACCTTGACTCCGAGGAGGAGGGCGTTGCTACTGTGAGCTGCGCCGGCGGCGTCGTTGTTACCTACACCTGCCCCATCGTGCGCGAGCACAAGACCGGTAGCACCCTCACGCTCGACATTTCCGGTCTGTTGGGCGGCCACTCCGGCAGTGATATCAACCTGGAGCGCGGCAACGGAAACCTCATCATGGCCCGCATCATCGACCGCCTGATGGTTGCCGGCGAGCCCGCCATCGTTAGCTTTAACGGCGGCACCAAGGACAACGCCATCAACCGTGAGTGCAAGGCTGTTCTGGTCTACGCCGACCACGCTGCCGCCGAGGCCGCGGCCCAGATCGCAAAGGGCATCATCGCCGACGTCACTGCCGAGCTCGAGGTCTTCGACCCCGGCTTTATCTGCACCGTCGAGATTGCCGACGACGCCGAGGTCGAGGCCATGGACCAGAAGTCTGCGCTTGCCCTCATCCGCGCCCTGCGTCTTGCCCCTAACGGCGTGATTCGCCGCAACGTCGCCACCGACGGCTCCGTCGAGGTTTCCTCCAACATCGGTGTGGTTGCCACTTCTGACGACGAGGTCAAGATCATGCTGTCCCCGCGCTCTTCGATCACCTCGCTGCAGAACGAGTTCAAGGACCGTCTGCAGACGCTGGCCGATGTCCTGGGCTTCGACGCCAAGTTTGAGTTTGAGTATCCCGGCTGGAGCTATGCCGAGCATTCGCCGGTCCGCGAAGTCTTTGTCGAGAGCTATCGAGAGCTCTTTGGCTCCGAGCTGCGCATCGAGTCCATTCACGCCGGCCTTGAGTGCGGCCTGTTTGCCGAGGCTCTGCACGGCCTGGACGCCATCGCCGTGGGCCCGACGCTCTCCGATGTCCATACCCCGGACGAGAGCATGGAGCTCGCTTCTGCCGAGCGCTTCTACGAGCTGCTCATCGACGTCCTCAAGCGCCTCGCTGCGTAAAGGTTGCGCTAGCAGCAGTCCGAGCCACGTGCTAGCGGATTGCAAATGACATTATGAGAGGTGGCACCCGGTCTTTTGCGACGGGTGTCCCCTCTCTTTTGTTTGATGATTGCGAAATTAAGGCCACCTAGTCCATTTCTGCCTTGATGAGGTCGAGGGTGCGCTGGCAGTTTTCGCGGACGGGGCCGAGCATATGCTCGCGCAGGTCCGCCATGCCGGGCAGATCGGCGTATTCGTCCATGACCTCTTCCATGCAAATGGGCACCTCGTAGGCGAGGTCCATCATGGTCGCAAAGCAAAACTTCTCGGATAGCCCGGCATCGGTAAGCGCCGCCTCCAGCGCGGGGTCGCCCATACCGTGGTATCGGCGGATAGCGCCTGGACCGATGCGCCCCACACGATTTTCGCCGCCAACGCTCATGGCAAGGCGCGCCCGGCGGCGCATGCGCTCATACGCCAAACCCGACGCGACATCGTACATTCGAGCCATCATGGCTGTGCCGTCGTTTCCAAGGAGCAGGGAATAGTTTTTCGCATGCGCATCCGGTGCGCCGATAATGGCGTTGAAGAACAGTATCTGTGTAAACAGATACAGGTTAAGTTGATGGTGGCTCGTATTTACGAGGAGCTCTTGAATGTCGCGTGTGGTCGGGCCGCCGTCTGCCGTGTACTTTTGGGCGGGCATCACCCCAAGTGCCTGACAGAGGTCTTCTTGATGTAGGCGCCTGATCGTTCCGTCTTTGACTTTCACGCGGTCATAGCGCTCAACAATGAGGGCAGGTTCGTCCTCAAACATACGATATTCGACGTTTGCCGTTGCGATGCCGGCGCGCTGGGCGCTTTTCATGCAGACAAACTCATTGAGAGCCTCGAGTTTAAAACCGATAACGCCATTTTTGAAAATATGCGTCGTGGGCGAGGACCCCATGCATTCGCACCAGCGACCGTCCATGAGTGCGAGAGCGAACTTGCCCTGGTTGCCTCCAAGTGACCAACTTTCATCTAGACCCATCCACGATGCATCGCGGTCATCTCTGATCGACTTGAGACGAAGAGCAATTTCGTGGTCGTCTATAGGGCGGTATTCGCCAGCGCGATGCAGGACGGCGTCGGCATCTTCTTCGGCACAAAACTGCACTCCGCCCGGACAGTCGAGTCCGATACGGCTGAGTAGTGCGATGGGATTGTTGGGCCTAACGTCGAATTCCGCGGCAATCGCTTTTCGTTGGTCCTCGCTGTCGGGTAGAAGGCCAAACAGGTACGGATTCATGACCTGTTGTCCGTATGCGCGATTCGATACGGGTATGTTGGTCGATAGGGCTGGCCCGTCATAGTCATGATCGTAGGTAAAGCTGATAAGACCGTTTTCATCTTGCGTGAGCGTTCCCGCAGGTACGCCGCAAATAATGGTCCGAAGTGATGTTCTGGCCATTGGCTATTTCCTTTCGGGCTTGGTTTGGTTAGATGCGTTTGCGGCAATCGAGACTCCGAGATTGGACATGGCGAAATCGGCGAAGACCTCGTCGTAGAGTGCGGATGTAAAGGGGGTATCTGCAAGAGCCGGAATGGCGGTACTACGACGGTTGCGATGATGAGGACGTTGAGTGTGATGGCGCCTGGGGATGCTGCGAGGCAGCGGATTGGCATGCGGGGCGTCGACTGGTCGCTCGTTTTTCGCTTCGCCGATATCCCCTTGAGCGGCGAGTGCCAGTCCAAGAGCATTGAAAATCGTCAGCAACTTGTCGAGTCGAATGCCGGTGGCGTCTCCTAGCTCGAGCGATGCGAGCAGGCGCTCCGAAACACTGGCCGTTTTGGCGAGGGCGGCACGGGTGAGACCCTGAGCCTCGCGTGCCTGGCGCACGTAGATGCCAGCTTGGCGCGGTGTGGTGATGGGAAGGGTATTCACGGCGATCTCCTAACGTGCAGACTTTTGCATATCAGTATGACATGCAAAAGTCTGCACGAATAGGCATTATGCAAAACTCTGCATGAGACCCCTACATTGACGTTGGCTTATGAGAGACGTTTTTTTATATTGCGAGAATCCCCAGATGCTCAAGCAAGATCTTAAGCCCGATGAGGATGAGCACGACGCCGCCCACGATGGTGGCGGGTTTTTCGTAGCGCGCGCCAAAGGTGTGGCCGATCGCTACGCCGGCGACGGAGAAGATAAACGTTGTGACGCCGATAAGCGATACAGCGGGAACGATGTAAACCGAGAGCGCCGCAAATGAGATGCCCACGGCCAGGGCGTCGATTGAGGTGGCGATGGCGAGGATCAGGTACTCGCCCAGGTCAATCTTTTCGGCATCCTCGCCGTCGCCTTCATCCTCGTCCTCGGTAAAAGCCTCCCACAGCATTTTGCCGCCGATGAAGGCCAAAAGGATAAAGGCGATCCAATGGTCGATGGGGCCGATGATGCTCATGAATTGACTGCCAAGCGTCCATCCGATTACGGGCATGCCGGCCTGAAAGCCGCCAAAGAACAGGCCGAGCACCACGGCGACTTTAAGGTTGATCTTTTTCATGCCGAGACCTTTGCAGATGGAAACGGCAAAGGCGTCCATCGAAAGGCCAACGGCGAGCAACACGAGCTCTGCGAGTCCCATAGTCTGGCTCCCTCTCTGCGGGCGGGCCCGCGTGTACCTCTTGAGGGAGTAATAAAAAAGACCCGTGGCGTACGCGTTGCGCGCACAGCCACGAGTCTCGTTCATTAAGGCAAGCCAGGCCGCATCGGCCAGTGTGTTGACTTACCGCGCCACCGGAGGCGAATCCGGTCACGCGACTACTCCCTCATTCATGTGAATCCCGATGCTACCACATAAGCAGCTCATTTGGATTGGGGCTCTCAGCGGTGTTCGCTCATTCTGTAAGCATCGGATTTCGCAAGCGCCGCAGGGACAAACCGTGAGAAACTATTTAGCGTTTATGGAGCGTATACGATGGGAGCGATGCCTTGGATAAGAACGAGCTGCAAAAGCGTATGGAACAGGCCATCCGCCTGACGGCACCTGGTCAGCCGATCCGCACCGCCCTCGACATGATCATCGCCGGTCACCTGGGCGCCCTTATCTGCGTCGGCGACACCGAAAACGTGCTCGCCGCCGGTAACGACGGCTTCCCGCTCAACATTTCGTTTACCTCGAACCGCTTGTTCGAGCTTTCCAAGATGGACGGCGCCATCGTTATCGATGGCGACCTCACCCAGATCCTGCGCGCCAACTTCCACCTCAATCCCGATCCCTCGCTCGCCACGAGTGAGACGGGCATGCGTCACCGTACTGCCGCTCGCATGTCGGTGCTCACTGATGCCATCGTGATCTCGGTTTCGGCTCGTCGCGCCGTCGTCAACGTGTACGTTCACGGCAAGAGCTACGAGATCCAGCCCGTCACCACCATCATGAGCTCGGTCAACCAGCTCGTTGCCACGCTCCAGACCACCCGTCAGTCGCTCGATCGCTCCCTGCTGCGCCTGACGGCCCTCGAGCTCGACGACTACGTTACGCTCGCCGACATTACCGGTATTTTCTCGAGCTTTGAGATCATGCAGCAGGCAAAGACTGAGCTTAAGGATTGCATTGTCAAGCTGGGCAACCAGGGCAAGCTTGTGCAGATGCAGCTCGAGCAGCTCGCGGGCTCCAGCATGGATACCGAGTACGACCTGATGATCCGCGACTATGCGAGCGATTCCTCCGAGGCCAACGCCGAGAAGATTCGCGCTGAGCTTGCCCGTATGACGCCCAAGGACTTGTCCGACCCGCAGCATGTGGCGGCAGTTCTGGGCTATGACGACCTGGACGAGGACTCCGTCATGACGCCGCTGGGCCTGCGCACGCTTTCGCGCGTGTCCGTCGTGCGCGACGGCGTGGCCGAGAAGATCGTCGACGAGTACGGCTCACTGCAGGAGCTCATGGACGACATCAGCGAGGATCCGGAACGCCTGGGCGACTTTGGCGTTAACAACCCTGCCATTCTTGCGGACTCCCTGTACCGCATGAAGGGCACCAAACAGGGGAACGCATAATGGCGCCCGTATGCGCCGTGGTCGTTGCCGGTGGCAGCGGCCAGCGCTTTGGTAACCCCGGTGGCAAGCAGCTCGTTAACGTGGCGGGCCGTCCGCTCATGAGCTGGTCCATCCGCGCGTTCGATCGTAGCGATAAGGTCGGCCATATCGTCGTGGTTTGCCCTGCCGAGCGCCGTGCCGAGATGCGCCGCCTGGCCATCGACCCGTTTGACTATGACACGCCCATCAGCTTTGCCGATGCCGGCGATACCCGTCAGGATTCCACCCGTGCCGGCGTGCATGCGGTTCCGGCGGGTTTCGAATATGTCGCCATCCACGACGGCGCTCGTCCGCTCATTACGACCGAGGCCATCGACCACGCTATCGACGTGCTCGTGAGCGACCGTGCCCTCGACGGTGTCGTGTGCGGTCAGCCCGCGATCGACACGCTCAAGATCGTTGACGGCGATAATATCGTCGAGACGCCGCCGCGTGAGCTCTACTGGGCAGCGCAGACGCCGCAGATCTTTAGCGTCGATGCTATGAAGCGCGCCCACGCTGCAGCCATTGCCGAGGGCTTTATCGGTACCGATGATTCGTCGCTGGTCGAGCGCATGGGTGGGCGCGTCCGCTGCGTCCAGAGCCCGCGCGATAACCTTAAGGTGACGGTGCCCGAGGACCTGCGTCCCGTAACCGCGATTCTGCTTGGCCGCATGGCCGAGGGAGAGGACCTTCCCCATGTTCAGTAACCTGCGCATTGGCCATGGCTACGACGTCCACCGTCTGGTGGAGGGGCGTCGATGTATCATCGGCGGTGTCGACATTCCCTACGAGCGCGGCCTGCTGGGCCACTCGGATGCCGATGTGCTCGCGCACGCCTTGGCCGACGCCATTCTGGGCGCCTGCCGTGGGGGAGACATCGGCAAGCTGTTCCCCGATACCGACCCCGCCTATGAGGGTGCTGATTCGATGGTGCTGCTTGCCCGCGTGATGGACTATGCGCGTGAGCTGGGCTTTGAGTTTGTCGATGCCGATTGCACCATTGCCTGCCAGCAGCCTAAGATCACCCCGCATCGCGATGCCATGCGCGCCAACCTTGCCCATGCCCTGGGCGTTGACGTCGAAAACGTGGGCGTCGCCGCCACTACGACCGAAAAGCTCGGTTGGGAAGGCCAGGGCGAGGGAATCGGCGCCTGGGCCGTCTGCCTGCTACGGAAAACCGTTAAGGAGTAACGAATGCGTATCTACAACAGCGCTACCCATAAAAAGGAAGAGTTCCAGCCCATCGAGTCCGGCAAGGTCCGCATGTACGTGTGCGGCCCCACGGTCTACGACAACATCCACATCGGCAATGCCCGCACGTTCATCAGCTTTGACGTGATTCGTCGCTGGCTCATCGCGAGCGGCTACGAGGTCACATTCGCCCAGAACCTCACCGATGTCGATGACAAGATCATCAAGCGCGCCAACGAGCAGGGCCGTACGGCCGCCGAGGTCGCGACGGAGTTCTCCGACAAGTTCATCGGCGTCATGCGCGCCGCCAACGTGCTCGATCCCGATGTGCGCCCCCGCGCCACCAAGGAGATCGGCCCCATGATCGCCATGATCAAGACGCTCATCGAGCAGGGCCATGCTTACGCCGCCGATAACGGCGACGTGTACTTTGCTGTGCGCAGCGATCCCAACTATGGCCAGGTCTCGGGCCGCAACATCGATGACCTTATGGTTGGTGCGCGTATCGAGGAGAACGAGGACAAGAACGACCCGCTCGACTTTGCCCTGTGGAAGGCCGCCAAGCCCGGCGAGCCCAGCTGGCCGAGTCCCTGGGGCGAGGGCCGTCCTGGTTGGCACACCGAGTGCGCCGCCATGGTGCATCGCTACCTGGGCACTCCGATCGACATCCACGGCGGCGGCTCCGACCTTGCCTTCCCGCATCACGAGAATGAGTGCGCCCAGGCCACCTGCGCCTGGCACCAGGGCTTCTCCAACACCTGGATGCACACGGGCATGCTACTGGTAGACGGCGAGAAGATGTCCAAGTCGCTCGGCAACTTCTTTACGCTGGCCGAGGTGCTCGAGCAGCACTCCGCTGCCGCCCTGCGCCTGCTGATGCTGCAGACGAGCTATCGCTCGCCGCTCGACTTTTCTTGGGAGCGCCTGGAGGGTGCCGAGAACTCGCTCACGCGTATCGCCGGTACGGTCGAGAACCTGCGCTGGGCCGCGAACCATGCGACGGCCGATGCCGATGCGGCTGCCGTCGAGGCGTTTGCCGCCAAGGCCGCTGAGACTCGTGCCGCCTTTAAGGAGTGCATGGACGACGACTTTAACACCGCTGGTGCCATGGGTGTCGTCTTTGGCTTTGTGACCGAGTGCAACCAGTACCTGGAGCAGGCGGGCGACGCTGCCGACAAGGCCGCCGCGCTTGCCGCCGCCGACACGCTGGCCGAGCTGCTCGATACGCTTGGCGTTGAGCTCCCCGAGCCCAAGGTCGAGTTGCCGCTGGGCCTGCTGGGCGTTGCCGCCGGTTTGGTTGCCTACACGGGTGACGACGTGGACGAGGCCGCTGCCAAGATTCTCGAGGCCCGCGCCGAGGCCCGCGCCGCCAAGAACTGGGATCTGGCCGACGCCATCCGCGACCAGCTCAAGGACCTGGGCCTCACCATCGAGGATACGACCGCCGGCACCCGTATTAAGACTCTCTAGTATTTGTCGACCGTTCGAGGTGCGGCAGATTGCCTTGAAAGAGGAGGGCATAGACCTGGTGGTCATGCCCGACGATTGAAAGGCAAGGTGCCGTGGCTCGAACGGTCGATTCTTGTTCGTTATCTATTTAAGGAGGCCGCTTTATGGCCGACAATCGCAAGCGTGCGCCTCGTGGCGGCAAACAGGCTGCTTCTGGCTCGCGTCCGGGTCGCCGCAACGACCGTGCTGCCGCTCCCAAGGGCCAGCGCGAGCGCTCCCAAGCCCAGGCTGCACGTCCGCAGCGAGATCGCAACCGCGACAACGTTCAGGTCCCCAAGGGCGAGTTTATCGAAGGTCGTCGTGCTGCCGCCGAGGCGCTACGCACTGGTTTTCCCATCAAGTGCGCGCTCATTGCCGAGGGCGGGGAGCGCGATGCCGCTTTGTCGCGTCTGGTCGACGACCTCAACGCCGCGGGTGTCCGCATTAAGTATGTGCCGCGCGCGCAGCTCGACACACTGTCGAGCCATGGCGCTCACCAGGGCATTGCGCTCGAGGTGGGCAACTTCCCCTATGCCGATGTCGCCGATATCCTCAACCGCGCGGGCGATGACCCGGCGCTCGTCATCGTGCTCGACCATGTGACCGACGATGGCAACTTTGGTGCAATCGTGCGCTCTGCCGAGGTTGTGGGCGCGGCGGGCGTCATCATTGCCAACAAGCGCGCCGCCGGTGTGACCGTCGGCAGCTACAAGACTTCAGCCGGCGCCGTCATGCACCTGCCCATCGCGCAGGTGCCCAATATCGCCCGTGCGCTCGATGACCTCAAGGCTGCCGGCTTTTGGGTGGGCGGTGCTTCCGAGCACGCCGAGGGCAGCTGTTGGGATGCTCCCTTCGAGGGCCGCGTGGCGCTCGTCATGGGCTCCGAGGGCGACGGCATCTCGCGACTGGTGCTCGAGAATTGCGACTTTTTGACCAAGCTTCCCCAGCGTGGCATGACCGAGAGCCTCAATGTTGCCCAGGCGACAACGGCGCTGTGCTTTGAGTGGCTGCGCCGCAATGCCGGCGAGCTCATGGGGGAGGAGTAGCGCATGTCCAAGAAGAACCGCGCCAAGTCCAAGGCCAAGCGCTTTGGCGAGGGCTCGGCCAAGCCGATTGTTTCGGCTGCGACCTATGGCGTGGGCGGCAATGCGTTTGCGCAGGCTATCGCCGACCCAGTCTCGACGGTGCACTCCAATAAGCCCGAGCTGCTGGTGGTCGACGGTTACAACGTGATCCACTGCACGCCGCGCTACGAAAAGCTCGTGTACGACCATTCCGACGATCCGTATTCCAGCGACGTTCACGATATGGCGCGCACTGCCCTCATCAACGACGTTGCCGCGTTTGCCCAAGGCCGCTACGAGGCCGTAATCGTGTTTGACGGCGCGGGCAATATCTCCAGCGAGCGCCCCAATCTGCCGGCCCGCGGCGTGCGCATCGAGTTTTCGCCGACGGGCGTATCGGCCGATACCGTGGTGCAGAAGCTCTGCATCGAGGCACGTGAGGAAGGCCGCGCGTGCTCCGTGGTATCGAGCGACGGCACGATCCAAGCTGTCGTCATGGGCAAGGGCGTTACGCGCATCTCGAGCCGTATGCTGGTGGACGAGATCAAACAGATCGATAACGACGTTCACGAGGCAGAGGAAGCTCCGCAGATCAAGATGACCCTGGGCAGCCGCCTGAGCCCCGATGCCCTGGCCAAGCTCAAGGCCCTGCGCGGGAGGTAGGGGAGCTGACGGCGCGACGCTGTCTCGCTAACTCCATTCAGCGATGTCGATCATTCTACGGAGGCGCCATGTAAGCGCCTCTTTTAGATATGGCAGCCTTGCCGTGAGCGCGTCGTTTCTGGACAGAATCTCGATTGCCTCGTCAACGAAGCCTTCGAGTTTGTCGCCGTCAAACCAGCCCATGTCCTCGACGAGCAACATTTGTTTGGCGGGGCTTGAATGAAATTGTGCGCTGGAAAAACTGTGCTCTCCCGCCCTAAGCTCCTCTAGTGATATGTTGCACCAGAGCGATGAGCCCGAATCGAAGATGGGGGCAGGTCTGCAGGCTAGCGTGTTTACGTTTCGCACAAGGCCAAAGTTACGCCAATGACGATCGTAGTTGGCAATGATGTCGTCACATACGATCATGCGGTCAAGGGCATCCTTGACGCCTGTCACCCCGAGCTCCTCGCAGTTTGCTACATATCGCTCGTAGTCGGTTAGCCGTTCATCTGCGTTTGCGTGCTGGTTTACATAGAACGCAGGGACATACTCTTCTTCATCAGTTAAGAAGACATCGCATGTGCTCAGGGCGGAAGTGCCCGTGCCCTCGAGCGAGTAAGGCACATAATCGCAGGTGTTTAGGATGCGACGGTGGAGCGTGGTCGCCACCAGCTCGTTATAAGGTTCCTGGTTCAGGTGCGCTCCTGCCTTATGCAGAATTCGACGCTCGCCCTCGCATGTCCAGTACTTTTGAAGATTGCCGTCCGAGGTGTTATCGGGTTTTGCGGCGGCTGCTTTACCCTCTGGGGCGAAGGGTGCAATGGTTAGCGAGACGTCATCAAAGGCATTATTGAAGAAATTGATATCTTCCCACGCGAGGCCGGAGTCTTGGGGCCTAATCCAATACTGGTCGGATAAGGAGAGGCCAAGATTTCGCTGTACGAGTTCATCGGGAACATCGACTGCGGCTTCTGCAAGCAGGGAGGCAAGCCCAATGCGTGCGAGCGGGATACCGCGGCTGCGCCACCAGATGCGGAAGGAGTCGAGCGATATGGGGCTATTAGGGCCAAATACTCCAATAGGGGCGTGGGCGTAATCGATGTCGGCACCGATGTGGGTAAAGTCTTTTCGCGATGTGCTGTAGACCAGCTGAGCGACCTCGTGCGTGCGATTCATGAGGGTGAACGCGATCTCGCTCTTACCGTGGCCGCGGCGGGGACGTCCCCCCGTTTTGGTCACGGAGCGGAGTCGCGTGTCGACGCTGTCTTTGTCGATGAGCCATACACCAGAAGCCTTGCGGGCATCAAGTGCTCCGTTTTTTATGAGCTCCTGCACCCTGCGCGGAGTGATGCCGAGCAGCTCGGCGGCTTCCTTGGTAGTAAGCATCACGAAACCCTTCGTTAGAACGAATAGTTTTATATATAGCAATTGTAATTAAAACTATTCGTTCTAACGAAGGGTTTTGAGATTGAGGGCGAACCGACAGAAATGAACGGGCCTGGTACCTGTTGTTGCTGGATTTTGCATATTTGTATAACGCCGTGTGGCCTGTTGCGCCTCGTCCGCAATTCCTTTATTCTTAACTGGCTTCGCGCGAAAGCGCCAAGTGTGCCAGTGTGGCGCAACGGTAGCGCAACTGATTTGTAATCAGTGGGTTGCAGGTTCGATTCCTGTCACTGGCTCCATGAGAGTTTCGGGCTCTGTCTCTATATGGGACAGAGCCCGTTTCTTTTTTTGGCGAGTTATCAGGCTCGGCGTCCGTCTCGTTCCCCAATTTGTCTCAATCTGTAACACCAAGACGGTTTAATCGTTTCTAACTGTTACAGATCGAGACAATGCCAGGTGCTAGCAGAAAAACATCTCGATCTATAACAGATAGGGGAGGAAAACCTATCTAACTGTTACAGAATGAGACGCGAGCTGGGGTCTCTGCGTAATATCTCAATCTGTAACAGATTGGGGAGAAAATGTTCTCTAGACGTTACAGATCGAGACAAAGGCCGCACCTATCCCAGTCATCCTGGTCGAGCGTGGATTATCGGACACACGAGCGTGGAAAATCTCCCGCCTGGAGAATGGGCGTGGATAATCTGCCACTTTGGCCATGGGGACACGCCAAAAGTGGGGGATTATCCACGCTCGATTTCAAACGGGAGAAAATCCACGCTCGAATCTGCCACGGAAGCCCCGATCTCGACCTATATATAGGTGCAAATAGGCTGTTATCGAAGTTCGATTCTGAAGGTGTGCTCTACTACACCAAAGTGTTACCTCGGGAAATGTCACCTCAGTATCCAAAACCACCGTCCTTCATATCCAAACTCAATAAAACCGCAGGTCACGGCTATATAGATACGCCCGGCACCGTGTATCTAGAGGTTTTCGTTGACAGCCCCCAAGGTTGCATCGTATTATCTTTTTCGTTCGCGGGGGCGGCGGTCCAAAAGACCAAAGGACCTGCGGATACTTGAACGATTGGGAGTTTGCCCGAGTGGTTAATGGGGACGGGCTGTAAACCCGTTGGCTCTGCCTACATAGGTTCGAATCCTATAGCTCCCACCCGTCAAGTGCCTGTATAGCTCAGTCGGTAGAGCACTTCGTTGGTAACGAAGAGGTCACCAGTTCAAGTCTGGTTGCAGGCTCCATCCGGCGGTGTAGCTCAGTTGGTTAGAGCACACGGTTCATACCCGTGGCGTCACTGGTTCGAATCCAGTCACCGCTACCATAGGTAACACGGTGGCTTCTCAATAGTATGTTGAGAGGCCACTATGGTATAAAGGCAAAGTCCCGTCCGGGGACGACCTGTTTAGAGGAGGGCTTTATGGCCAAAGAGAAGTTTGAGCGCACTAAGCCGCATGTTAACATCGGCACCATTGGTCACGTCGACCACGGCAAGACCACGCTGACCGCTGCCATCACCAAGGTTCTCTCCGAGACCGAGGGCTGCAAGGCTGACTTCACTGCGTTCGAGAACATCGACAAGGCTCCCGAGGAGCGCGAGCGCGGCATCACGATCTCCGTCTCCCACGTCGAGTACGAGACTGCTGCCCGTCACTACGCTCACGTTGACTGCCCGGGCCACGCTGACTACGTCAAGAACATGATCTCCGGTGCTGCTCAGATGGACGGCGCTATCCTGGTCATCGCCGCTACCGACGGCCCCATGGCTCAGACTCGTGAGCACATCCTGCTCGCCCGTCAGGTCGGCGTTCCCTACATCGTCGTCTTCCTGAACAAGTGCGACATGGTCGACGATGACGAGCTCATCGACCTCGTCGAGATGGAGACCCGTGAGCTCCTCTCCGAGTACGATTTCCCCGGCGACGACATCCCCGTCATCCGTGGCTCCGCTCTGGGCGCTCTCGAGGGCGACGCCAAGTGGATGGACGCCATTCGCGAGCTCATGAAGGCCGTCGACGAGTACATCCCGACGCCTGCTCGTAACAACGACCTCCCGTTCCTGATGGCCGTTGAGGACGTTATGACCATCTCCGGCCGTGGTACCGTTGCTACTGGCCGTGTCGAGCGCGGTGAGCTCAAGCTCAACGAGCCCGTCGAGATTGTCGGCATCAAGGATACCCAGAACACCGTCGTTACCGGTATCGAGATGTTCCGTAAGTCCATGGACTTCTGCGAGGCTGGCGACAACGTCGGTCTGTTGCTCCGCGGCATCAAGCGTGAGGACATCGAGCGCGGCCAGGTTCTCTGCAAGCCCGGTTCGGTTACCCCGCACACTAAGTTCACCGGCGAGATCTACGTTCTGACCAAGGAGGAGGGCGGCCGTCACACCCCGTTCTTCGATGGTTATCGTCCTCAGTTCTACTTCCGTACCACCGACGTTACCGGTACGGTCAAGCTCCCCGAGGGCACCGAGATGGCTATGCCTGGTGACCACATCACTATCGAGGGCGACCTCATCCACCCGATCGCCATGGAGGAGGGCCTGCGCTTCGCTATCCGCGAGGGTGGCCACACCGTCGGTTCGGGCATCGTCTCCACGATCATTGAGTAAATTAGCTCTTTGATATAGCTGACTTAGAGAACCCGGCACTTATATGGGTGCCGGGTTCTTTTCTGCAATGGATATTGAGCCGTTGCTGGTGTCTAGAGGATCGATAATGGTCCTGGATGCACCGTCGATTAGCTCTCGATGGCTTCATTGATGTGTTCCAAATATGAATGGATCCACCGAGAACCAATTGACTCGAGGTTTTCATTGACAGCACTTACGTGGAGCTGATAAAGTAACAACTCGTGCCCGTACGGGGCGGAAATGAAAGGTTCAGGATACATGCGTACTCTAGTTACTCTTGCGTGCACTGAGTGCAAGCGCCGCAACTATACGACCACCAAGAACAAGTCGACCATGCCTGATCGTATGGAGATCAAGAAGTATTGCCCCTGGTGCCGTCACCACACGCTGCACAAAGAGACTCGCTAGTCTCTAGTAACATACGCCAGTAGTTCAATTGGTAGAGCATCGGTCTCCAAAACCGAGTGTTGAGGGTTCGAGTCCTTCCTGGCGTGCCAGTCATTATTCCGTAAGCTCCCACTTGGGGGCTTACGGTTTACTCATGTATAAGCGCATTGCGCGGAGGTAACCCAAATGGCCAACAAGAAGAACAAGAAGAAGGCTCAGCAGCCGGCACCTGCCAACAAAGCTGCCGCCAACTCCAAGGTTGAGGCCAAGAAGGCCGTTGCCAAGAAGAACGAGAAGGCTGCGAAGTCCAAGAAGAACGAGAAGCCTGGTTTCTTCGCCCGCACCAAGAAGTATTTCGCTTCGGTCAAGTCCGAGATGAAGCGTGTCACGTGGCCCGATAAGAAGGAGCTAGTGAACTACTCGGTTGTCGTTTGCGCTTCTCTGATCGTCGTCGGCGTCGTCATCGCTCTGCTCGATGCTGGCTTTGGCGAGGCTCTTGCTCTGTTCTCTGGATTGAGGGGCTAAACCATGTCTAAGCGTTGGTACGTCGTTCACACTTACTCTGGATACGAGAACCGCGTTAAGTCCGATCTCGAGCATCGCATCGAGACTATGGGCATGCAGGACCGTATCTTTGATATCGAGATTCCTATGGAGCGCGTCACCGAGATCAAAGAGGGTGGCAAGCGCGAGACCAAGGATTCCAAGATCTTCCCGGGTTATGTCCTGGTCCGCATGGAGATGGATGACGATGCTTGGACGTGTGTTCGCAACACGCCCGGCGTCACCGGTTTCCTGGGCGGCAACGGTAAGCCCGCACCGCTTTCCCGCGACGAGTACAACAAGATGACTCGTCGTCCCGGTAAGGGCGATTCGCCCAAGCGCACCTCGGTTGATATTCAGGTCGGCACGTCCGTCCGCGTCACCGATGGCCCGCTTACCGACTTTGATGGCAAGGTGTCCGAGGTTAACACCGAGGCTGGCAAGCTCAAGGTCACGCTGATGATCTTTGGCCGCGAGACGCCGGTTGAGCTCGACTTTAACCAGGTCGCTGTCATCGCTTAAGTTTTCGTCCGTTCGCGCGAGCGTGCTTCTTCTGTGACTGCTCATCTCAGGAGTGCTTCTAACACGTGCGTGCTTACGATATAGCAAGTACTTCACACTCGTGATTCGAAAGGAATGACCATGGCTGAGAAGAAGGTTGCCAACGTCATTAAGCTCCAGATTCCTGCTGGTGCAGCTAACCCCGCTCCTCCCGTCGGCCCCGCCCTGGGCGCTGCTGGCGTGAACATCATGCAGTTCTGCCAGGCCTTTAACGCCGAGACGCAGGACAAGAAGGGCGACATCATCCCCGTTGAGATCTCTGTCTACGAGGATAAGTCCTTCTCCTTCATCACCAAGACCCCGCCGGCGGCTCACCTCATCAAGAAGGAGCTGAACCTCAAGTCTGGTTCCGCTAAGCCCCAGGCCGACAAGGTTGGTCAGCTCTCCCAGGAGCAGCTCACCAAGATCGCCGAGATCAAGATGCCGGACCTCAATGCCAACGACATTGACGCCGCCAAGAAGATCATCGCCGGTACCGCCCGTTCCATGGGCGTCACCATCGCTGAGTAGCGATTTCTTATGGTAACGACGGGTGCTCCGACCGGGGTGCCCGTTAAATGTGTGCAATAGGGCACACGATACGATGTGGGAGGGCTCACGCCCGTTTAACCACAGGAGGTAATGCACATGGCTAAGCATGGTAAGAGCTATAACGCCGCTGCCGAGAAGATCGACCGCGCCACGCTCTACACCCCCCTTCAGGCTGCCAAGCTCATCAAGGAGCTCGACACCGCCAAGTTCGACGAGACCGTCGAGGCCCACTTCCGTCTGGGCATCGATACTCGTAAGGCTGACCAGAACATCCGTGGTTCCATCTCCCTGCCCCACGGCACCGGCAAGACCGTTCGTGTTGCCGTCTTCGCCGAGGGCGAGAAGGCCCGCGAGGCCGAGGCTGCCGGCGCCGACATCATCGGTTCCGACGAGCTCGTCGCCCAGATTCAGAAGGGCGAGATCAACTTCGACGCCGCTATCGCTACGCCGAACATGATGGCCAAGGTTGGCCGCATCGGTAAGATCCTTGGTCCCCGTGGCCTCATGCCGAACCCCAAGCTCGGCACTGTGACCATGGACGTCGCCAAGATGGTCTCCGAGCTCAAGGCTGGCCGCGTTGAGTACCGCGCCGACCGCTACGGCATCTGCCACGTGCCCCTGGGCAAGAAGTCCTTCTCTGAGCAGCAGCTCGTCGAGAACTACGCTGCCCTGTACACCGAGATCCTGCGCGTCAAGCCCTCTTCTGCTAAGGGCAAGTACGTCAAGTCCATCTCCGTGTCTTCCACCATGGGCCCTGGCGTCAAGGTCGATCCCGCTGTCCAGCGTGACTTCCTGGCTGAGTAACTGCTAGTTACTGCCTGAGTACAGCAAGCATTGCTAAAGAAACCCGGTTCTGCCTTTTGCAGGACCGGGTTTCTTGCTATCGCGTCAAAAGCACCACAAAGGGGACAGTGTCCTCTTTGTGGTGGTTACCAGGGTGTTCTGGCCGTTGAGGACTCGATGGCTTCGTGGCGTTTGAGCTCGCGGCGCATGGTTTGTGAGTTGAGCCAGGCTGCTTGCCAGCCGCGGATGGGGTAGTGCGTCTGGTCGAGCTCAAACTGCGTATAGCCGCAGGCGTTGATGATCGTCGTTCCACACACATGCTGACGCTCGCGCTGAAAATCGCAACCGTAGCTTTGGTGCACATGTCCGTGCACCATGTAGTCGGGATTCCAGGATTCGAGTGCTGTGTTAAAGCATTCGAATCCTCGATGCGGCAGATCGTCCAGATCACCCATACCGGCGGCGGGTGCATGGGTAAGCAGAATGTCGCACCCGCCGACCATCCTAACCTTACGCGACAGCTTACGCATGCGCTTGGACATCTCGCGTTCGGTGTACATGTTGGCGCCGTCGCGATAACGCATGGACCCGCCAAGGCCCGCAATGCGAATCCCTCGGTACGTGTACACGCTGTCTTCCACGCAGATACATCCGCCCGGTGCATGACGTGCGTAGCGGTCATCGTGATTGCCGCGCACGTAGATGAGCGGTTTGTTGATGACCGTAACCAAAAACTCAAGATAGTCCGGGTCCAGATCGCCGGCGGACAAAATCAGGTCGACTCCCTCAAAGCGTTCCTTGCGAAAGCACTCCCAAAGGCATCGTTCTTCGGTATCGGCTATGGCAAGGATTTTCATAGGGCAGGGACTTTCGGCTCATCGTCGAGCTGCGGAATGGTGCCTACCACGTTGTCCGCCAGCCAATTCATCTCGACAATCTGCGTGCTCGGCAGCGGAGGGAAGCCTTCGATCTGTACCACGCCGTTCTGGCTGTGGAGCTCGCCGCCAAAGGGGTTGATGGATCCCTCAACAATGCCGTTGCGGAGCAACTGCACGAGTTTGCGCGTTTGGTAGGGTAGGCCCGGAGCGTAACGGATGTCGATAACGCCGGAGCTCATGCCATACCAGTAGTTGACAGCGCGCACTTGGTTGTCGTCGCTGGTCTCGTCCCACGTGCCGTGAAGAAGGCTGCGAACGATGAGCTCGTAGTAACGGCCCCAGTTCCATACGGGCATGGCGATGCCGGTGACTTTGCCGTCGACCAAGCGGTGAAGCCCGTAGGCCGTAGGGTCTTCGAGCGACTTGGACATGTCAGCGCCGGTCATAACACTCACGCCTTCGCGGCACATGGCCTCGGCAAGGCCGCCGGCGGGCACATCGCCCCAAGTGAGGATTACCTGCGCGCGAGGGTCGAGCAACGAGGCGCCGATGGCAAAGGCGTTGATCTCGCTAAGCGCGCCCGACGCAAAGACCGACGCGTGGTAGCCAATGCGATGGTTGTCCGCCATGCTAGCCGCAAGGGCGCCCAGGAGGAACTTGGCCTCGTACATCTTGCCAAAGTACGAACGGACGCTTTGGTGGGGAAGGCCGATAGAGCAGTTGAGGAATCGCACCTTGGGATACTCGACGGCGGCCCTGAGCGTATATTCCATCAGGCGGTGTGAAGTCGAGAAGATGACGTTCGCTCCGTGCTTGACGGCGGTTTCCACGGCGGCGTAGAACGCGTCCGGATCGTGGCAGTCCTCGAACGCCTCGGTGCGCACGATGCCACCAAAGTGCTCGTCGAGATACTGGCGCCCTTGGTCGTGCAGGCTGTCCCAGCTCGACGATGCACAGGGGAATTCATGGATAAAGGCGATGCGCAGAGGGTTGGCCGCCGAATAAACGGTCTTGCTCATAAAGAAGTTGAGCACGCCGGAGGTGGACTTGGCGGGCGACTCCTCCTCATCGACGCTCGGTGCTTCGACAAGATCGACCTTGTCCTCGTCATTTTTGCCGGCGATGACCAGCTCGCGCCAGATCTTGCACAGGCGGTTTACGACGATGTCCGTCGGCGTATCCAGCAGTCGGTCCTGGTTGTACACATTGAGGTAGACGAGCATGGCGTCGGCAGGCGTAATGTCCAGGTGGTCGCCGCCCGCGCGAAGGTAGGCACGCTTAAAGAGTAGGAAGGTGTGGCGCAGGTAGTCGACCTTTTTCTGTGGCCACTTTTCGATAAGGTTCTGACCGAGCATCTTGGCGAGCGTCTCGTAGCTTCCCTCACGCGAGAACTCGGTCTCGTATAGGGGACAGACGCGCCAAAACGCGCAGAACTCGCCATAGAGGCGGCTTTCGACGGAATCCCATTTGCCGGGGTAGAGGCGGCTGACCTTGGCCGAAACCGTCGGGGCGTCCAGGAATTTGAGGACGCTGACGCGCTTGTTGCCCTCCTGGACGTAGAACCGATGCATGAACTCGGTGACGATGATAGGGTCGCGATAGCCCTCGGTCACCTGGATGTCGTAGAGGTTGGACCACTTGCGGGCGAACTCGGTGTTAAACGGCAGCAGGGGCATAAAGTTACACGAAAAGGCAGACTGACGGCCCCTGGTAACCGTGCCGACGACCATTTCGAGCGGAATGTCCCTCAGGCCGACGCTCTCTCGCTGACCCAAGGGGAGCTGGGCAACGAGGCTGTCGAGGTCCGTAAGGTACGGGTGCGCGCTTTGACTAATGGCACGACGGCGTCCCTGCTCGCCGCGCTTGCGTGCTTGACGATAGGCCTCTTCCATGGTGTCTACTCCCTTAGTCGTTTAAACAACGATATAAACCATGGTACCACGATGCGAAACCACCACAAAGGTGCCTGTCCCCTTTGTGGTGGTTTTAGGCGATGATGGGGGCGATGGCGCGGATGCAGGCGTCGGCTGCCGTAAAGGTGGTGCTGTCGTCACTGACGATAAAGATGATCTTACCCTTGATGCCAAAGTCGCCGATCTCGCTAAAGAGCACGTAGGGCTCCTTGTCAAAGCCCGAGATAGGAAGCACGGCGGCCTTGGTGGCGTCGGTGAGCTCATCTGCCAGCGCGTCGAGTGAAGCCCACTTGGACGTGTCCTTGACCGCGACGGGCACGGCAACGCGCCCAAAGGGCATCAAATGCACGAGCGTGTTCTTGGAGATATTTGAGTTGGGGACGATGATGGTCTGCCCGCAGGCGTCCTCGATGGTCGTGTGGCGCCAGGTGATGTCCTTGACCACGCCCGACACGCCGCCGACCTCGATATTGTCGCCGGGCTTGATGATGCCCATAAAGGTCACCTGCATGCCACCGATAAGGTTTGACAGCGTGTCCTGAAAGCCGAGCGAGATGGCGATGCCGCCGACGCCAAGAGCGGCGACGAGGGCGTTTGCGTTAATGCCAAAGCAGTTGTCGAGGATAAAGCTGCCGCCGATCATCCAGATGACGGCGCGAGCGATGTTGATGAAGATGCTCGATGCTGGAAGCGGGTTATCGTCGCGGTTGAGTAGGTGGCGCAGCGTCTTGGAAACGACTTTGGTGGCGATTGCCGTGCCTATTGCCAAGATGCCGGCCCAGATGATGTTGTGGACCCACCGTTGCTCAAAGAAATGAAGAATCGGCTCAAACAATTCCATGTAGGGAAAACCTCCTAATGATCATTCAACCATGATACCCACCAAAAAGCCCGTCCGATCACATCGGACGGGCCGATAACTTGAGATGGGGCGGTCGCGGTGGCGTAAGCTGGGGCGCCGGCGAGCACGCCGGTAAGGAGTGCGGCGGTCAAGCAAGACGGGGAAGAGGTCTTCTCATGGCAGTTTCCTTAGTCCTTAGCCAGAATGTCTGGTTGAATATCGGATTATCGACATAATATGCGAAAACCGCCGCAAGGGCGCCTGTCCCTTAGCGGCGGTTTTGACGTTTGCGCAGATAAAACCTGCCAAAATAAACCTGTCCCTTTTTGGTAGGTTTAGCTTAGCAGCATGCGGTCGTTGGCGAGCTCGCCTCCCGAGACCTCCTCGAACTTCTGCAGCAGGTCGGCCACGGTGAGCGACTTCTTCTCGTCGCCGGCCACGTCGTAGATCACATGGCCCTCGTGCATCATGATCAGACGGTTGCCCAGACGGATGGCGTCGTTCATGTTGTGCGTGACCATGAGCGTGGTCAGGTGGTTCTCGTCGACGATCTCCTCGGTCAGGTTGAGCACCTTAGAGGCCGTCTTGGGGTCGAGGGCTGCGGTGTGCTCGTCGAGCAGCAACAGGCGCGGCCTGGTGAGCGTGGCCATCAGCAGGGTGAGTGCCTGGCGCTGGCCGCCCGAGAGCAGGCCGACCTTGGCGTTGAGACGCGTGTCCAGACCAAGGTCCAGGCGCTTGAGCAGCTCAACGTACTCATCTTTCTCGGCCTTGGTGACGCCCCACGAAAGGCCGCGACGCTGGCCGCGACGCTTGGCGAGGGCCAGGTTCTCGGCAATCTGCATGTCGGCTGCGGTGCCGCGCATGGGGTCCTGGAACACGCGGCCCAGGTACTTGGCACGCTGCGACTCGCTCAGACGCGAGATATCGTTGCCGTCGAGCTCGATAACGCCCGAATCGAGCGGATATACGCCGGCGATCATGTTGAGCAGCGTGGACTTGCCGGCGCCGTTGCCGCCGATCACGGTTACAAAGTCGCCGTCATTCAGGGTGAGGTCGACGCCGGTGAGCGCGCGCTTCTCGGTGACGGTGCCCTTGTTAAAGGTCTTCTTGACGTGCGAGAGCTTAAGCATCTGCCTCATCCCCCTTCGTGTAGGAGCTGCGGAGCTTATAGCGCTCCCAAACCACGGGCACGCACAGGGCCACAGCGACAATTACGGCGGAGAGCAGCTTCATGTCGTTGGCGTCCATGCCCAACTGCAGCACGATGGCGCGGATAAGGAAGTACACCACGGAGCCAAAGACGGCGGAGGCAAGACGGACGCTAAACTGCGTGAGGCCGCCGGGAAGCAGACGGCCGAGCACCTCGCCGATAACAATGGCGGCAAGACCGATAACGATGGCACCGGTGCCCATACCAATGTCGGCATACTTTTGGCTCTGGCAGATGAGCGCGCCCGAAAGGCCGATGAGGGCGTTGGAGAGCACGAGGGCGATCATCTTGGTGGAGTTGGTGTTGACGCCCAGAGCGCGGATCATGTACTCGTTGTTGCCGGTGGCTCGCAGCGCCGAGCCGATCTCGGTGCCAAAGAACCAATACAGGATGGCAACGATAGCCACGGCGAGCAGGATGCCCAAGATGATGGCAACGGTGGACTGCGGCAGACCGGTCATATTGCTGACGGCCGAGAACACGGTGCCTTTGGCAAGAATGGGCGTATTGGACTTGCCCATGATGCGCAGGTTGATGGACCACAGGCTGATTTGGGTGAGGATTCCGGCGAGGATCGCGGGAATCTCAAAGACGGTGGTCAAAATGCCCGTGACGGCACCCGCGATGGCGCCGGCGCACATACCGGCCAGCACGGCGAGCAGCGGGTCGACGTTGTTATTGACGATGAGCACGGCGCAGACGCAGCCGCCGAGGGCAAAGCTGCCGTCGCAGGTCATATCGGGGATGTCGAGCAGGCGGAACGTGATAAACACGCCAAGCACCATAATGCCCCAGAGGACGCCCTGCGAAACGGCGCCCTGCAATGCAATGAGCATGCTTCATACCTCCTAGGATAGGGTGGACACGTGATTCACCATAATAGCGGTAACAATGCATAGAAGAGTTACGGACAGGCGTTTTGTTTTACCTGAAACAAGCAGGGCGGACGCCGGTCTACAGCGCCCGCCCCTGTGGCTCAGATATTGAATAACGCGGCTAAAGCGCGAGCACGGGCTCTAGACGCATGCCGCGTATGGCATTACGCGTCCAGGGCGGAAAGGTCGATGCCCAGGGCCTCGGCCATTTCGTCGTTCTTGACGACGACCAGGTCCTTGCTCGAGAGGTGCTTGATCGGCATATCCTCGGGCTTGGCCTCGCCCTTCAGGATCTTAACGGCCATCTCGCCCGCGGCGTAGCCCAGGTCCTCATAGTTGATGGAGAGGGTGAACAGGCCGCCGGCCATGCACATACCCTCCTCGCCAGTCACGAAGGGAAGCTTGTTTTCCTTGCAGATCTGGCCGACCTGCGAGGCACCCGCGGCGATGGTGTTGTCGGTGGGGGAGTACAGCGCGTCGACCTTGCCCACGGCAGACTCGACGACGGACTGAATCTCGTTGGAGCTCGAGACGGTGAAGTCAGTGTACTCGAGGCCCAGCTTGTCGAGCTCCTTCTTGGCGGCCTTGATCTGGACGTCGGAGTTGGACTCGGCGGTGCAGTAGAGCAGGCCGACCTTTTTAACGTCGGGCAGGACCTTCTGCATCATCTCGAGCTGCTCGGCGACCGGGGTGAGGTCGGAAGCGCCCGTGACGTTGGTGCCGGGCTTGTCGTTGTCCTGGACCAGGCCGGAGGCGGCGTAGTCGGTGATGGCGCAGCCCACGATGGGGATATCGGCCGTGGCGCCGGCGGCAGCCTGCGCGGCGGGCGTGGCGATGGCATAAATCAGGTTGACGTTGTCGCCCACAAACTTGTCGGCAATGGACTTACACGTGGACTGGTCGTTCTGGGCGTTCTTCTGGTCGATCTTGACCTTAAGGCCGCTCTCCTTGATGGCCTTGACAAAGCCGTCGTTGGCGGCATCGAGTGCGGAATGCTCGGTGAGTTGCAGAACGCCGATGGTGTAGTCGGAACCGGCGGCAGCAGAGCCGGAACCAGAGTTGCCGCCGCATCCGGCGAGCGGGGCGAGCGCGAGCAGGCCGGCGGAGACCAGAAGGCTCCTGCGACTGATGGTGATGTCCTTCATATCATTACCCCCAGTATAAAAATGGCTGGAAACACTGCACTGGGACAAAGTGCAAGTGGAACTTATAGTAGCGCTGATGTCCATTTTTACAACAGCCTGGCGGGTTTTTTAATACAGAATCGGATGGGCGGTACGGGTAGTCGAATGGGCGGCGGAGGGTCTTATGCGGCGGAGGAGGCGTCGTCCTCCTCGTCGAGGGCGGCGAAGAGCTTCTTGCCGTCGAGGAGACGTGTGGTGACGTTTCTCATGCGGCCAATCTCTACGGTGCGCAGCGTGTCATCGGCACCTCGGGCGTCGTAGACCGTTCCCAGCAAATACGAGATGCCATCGCGCTGCCTGATGGCAAAGGGGCGGAGTGTCATCCGTGCTACTTCGGTTTCGCCACGTGCCGTGACGCTCGAAATATCAAAACTCACCGTGGTTCCGTGGTCGATGGCCTGCTCGACGAGCTCGCACGTGTCGATGCGCTTGATGGGCGTGCGTGTTGCCTTGGTAGCCTTGCTGCCTGCGCTCGGAACGGGTTCGGGTGTATCGAGGTAGCCGCGAACGTCGGCACTCGCCATGGCAACTAAGTGCTGCGCCATGCTCTTGCGGATAGCGATAGGCGTGGAGCGGTTGCGCATGACCATACCGTGGAGCCGGATGATCTCTTCATCGGTGAGCGGACGGGTAAGAAGTTTGTAGCCCACGCCGCGTTTGTACTCAATTTCGTATCCGGCATGGCGAAGCGCGGAGATGGCGGTGTAGATGCTGCGCCGCGCCGCCGAGATGGGCATGCGGGTGGGGTCGTCGGGATGGGCGAGGCGCCGGATCAACTCATCGGAAAGCATGGCCTTGTCCTCGCCGGTGTTTTCGCTCAAGAGCTGCAGGATGCGAACGGCGCGATAGGCTGCCATCGAGGCGGCGCCTCTCGTCGTGGTGTCGTAGGTTTCAACAGCGGCCTCGGTCATGGTGCCCACGTCCTTTCCGTTTTGGGTGGCGACGGTATGGAGCCTAGGACGTGGGGCTTTCCCAGGGGCGCAGGGCGCTCTGGGCGGTCGGTAGTCGTCGGCAAACGGCGGGTCGAGTTTTCAACAGCCCTGCTCAACTGTCCAAAAACTTGCCAAAAGCTTGACGGATGCTGTTGAAAAAAGCGCCTCTCGACCGATGTCGAGAGGCGCTTGTGCGATGAGCGTTGGCGTGTGGCGACGCGAGCTAGCGTCCGACGATTAGAAGTCGGCGTTGCCCACGGTGCGCGGGTGCGGCAGGACGTCGCGGATGTTGCCCACGCCGGTCAGATACATGACCAAGCGCTCGAAGCCCAGACCGTAGCCGGCGTGCTTGCAGGAACCGTAGCGGCGCAGGTCAAGGTAGTACTTGTACTGCTCGGGATTCATACCCAGGTCCTTGATGCGGGCCTCGAGCAGATCCAGGCGCTCCTCGCGCTGGGAGCCACCGATGATCTCGCCGATGCCCGGCACCAGGCAGTCGGCGGCGGCGACGGTCTTGCCGTCGTTGTTCATGCGCATGTAGAAGGCCTTGATCTCGGCCGGGTAGTCGGTCACAAAAGTCGGTCGCTTAAAGTGTTCCTCGGTCAGGAAACGCTCGTGCTCGGTTTGCAGGTCGATGCCCCAGCTCACGGGATAGTCAAACTTGTGACCGGCGGCGACGGCCTGCTCCAGGATTTCGACGGCCTCGGTATAGGTGACGCGGGCGAAGTCGGAGTTGGCGACATGGTCCAGGCGCTCGAGCAGACCCTTGTCCACAAACTTGTTGAGCATATTGAGCTCGTCGGGGCAGGTGGCCATAACGTCCTTAAGGACGTACTTGAGCATGGCCTCGGCGTTGTCCATGTAGTCGTTGAGGTCGGCGAAGGCCATCTCGGGCTCGATCATCCAAAACTCGGCGGCGTGGCGCGTGGTGTTGGAGTTTTCGGCGCGGAAGGTGGGGCCAAAGGTGTACACGTCGCCAAAGGCCATGGCAAAGTTCTCGGCATTGAGCTGGCCGGACACGGTGAGGCTTGCATGCTTGCCAAAGAAGTCCTGACTCCAGTCGACCTCGCCGGACTCGGTGAGGGGCGGATTTTTGGGGTCGAGCGTGGTCACGCGGAACATCTCGCCGGCGCCTTCGCAGTCACTCGTGGTGATGATGGGGGTGTTGACGTAGACAAAACCCTGCTCCTGGAAGAAGCGGTGGATGGCGGCAGCCGCGACAGAGCGGATGCGGAACACGGCGCGGAACAGGTTGGTGCGCGGGCGCAGGTGCTGCTGGGTGCGCAGGAACTCGACGGTTGCGCGCTTCTTCTGCAGCGGGTAATCCGGGGCGCTCGTGCCCTCGACCTCGATGGAAGTGGCAGAAAGCTCGAAAGGCTGGGGTGCATCGGGGGTCAGTTTGACGGTGCCGGTGCAAATGAGTGCGGCCGAGACGTTTTGATGTGCGATCTCGTCGTAGTTGTCGAGTGCCTCGCGGTTCATGACGACCTGCAGGTCGCGGAAGCAGCTGCCGTCGTTGAGCGTAACAAAGCCAAAGTTCTTCATGTCGCGGACGGACTTGACCCAGCCGGCGACGGTGACGGTCTGGCCGCCGAGCGACTCGGCATCGGCATAGAGCTGCGCGATTTTGGTGCGGTTCACGTATCCTCCCATAACGGTTGAATGATAGTTATCCATACAGTTCGATATTCTAGCAGCTCGGCTCATTTGGGCTATACAGATAAGGCATTGGCGGGATGGTTTTTCAAACGAAAAGCGCCCGCGGCCAAATGGTCGCGGGCGCTTGACGAGGTGCCTTTTGGCTGTATGGCGCGGGGCCTGGCTACTTGGTCTTGGCTACCAGCAGCGGGTCACCCAGCTTGACGAGCGGGTTGCCGCCGATAAGCGTTCCAGATTCGCCGACATGGTCGATGCTCTTAAGACGATCGAGCTCGGAGACGATGACGGTCACGATGTCCTCGTGACCAGCGGCCTTAATGGCCTCGCAGTCGAAGCTGATGAGCGGCTGGCCTGCCTTGACCACATCGCCCATCTCGACAAAGCGGGCAAAACCCTTGCCGTTCATTTCCACGGTGCCCAGGCCAACATGGATGAACACGCGAAGACCGTCCTCGGTGATCATGCCAATGGAGTGGTTGGTGACAGTGGTGGCGCCGATGCGGCCGTTGGCGGGCGCATAGATGGTGCCGGTAATGGGCTCGATGCCATAGCCCTGGCCAAGCATGCCCGAGGCGATCGTCTCGTCGGGAACCTCGTCCAGGTTGATGAGCACGCCGTTGACGGGGGCATAGATGACGCCTTCGCGGGTAGCGAAGCTTGCTGCGGGCGGAACGGACGCCTCGCCGGTCGAGGTGAAGGTGGACTTAAGCGAATCGAGCAGACCCATAGTTGCCTCCAACTTAAATAGGCGCATATCGCGCGTTTGGTTTGCCGGAAACGTTTCACATGTGTTTCGCGGCTTGGTCAACGCCCCTATTCTACGCTGCTCAACGATACCTCTGAACTGGGATTATGTGATATATCAGTTGAAGGGAAACTTATTGCCGGAGTGTTTCTGCGCCACGGGTTCAAGTGGGGTACGCTTGAAGGCGAAAAACAAGGGCGCATAATTTGCGCGAAGGGAGCACATATGATTGTCGAGAACCATGCGCTGTGGGGCGAGGAGCCGACCGAGGATTATCCGGCGACGTTTACGTATTTGGGTGCCGAGCCGTTGCCCGATAAACCGAATGGCCGCCGCCCCGCGGTGATTATCTGTGGCGGAGGTGCGTTTACGCATATCGCTCCGCATGAGCAGGATCCTGTGGCGTTTGCGTTTTTGGATCACGGTTACCAGGCCTTTGTGCTCAACTATGTCACGAGTTCTACGGGTGACGTGAGCTTTCCGCACCCCCAGGCAGATCTTGCCAAGATGGTCGCCACGGTGCGCGCCAACGCCGACGAGTGGCATGTCGATCCTAAGCGCGTGTGCGTCGTGGGCTTTTCTGCTGGCGGCATGATTTGCGCCTCGCTGGCAACACAGTGGAAGACCGGCCCCTTTGCGGCACTTGCCGGGGCGCGTCCGGACGACATTCGTCCCGATGCCGTGGTGCTGGGCTATCCATTGCTCGACTTTGCCTATGTGCGCGACATGCAGACGCGCGATCCGCGCATTGACTTGCGTGTGCCCAAGACGGGCGGCAAGACGGGGCGCGATTTGCTCAACGACTACCTGTCGATGGTGACGGGCGGCGAGGCAACTGACGAGCATCTGGCCGACATCTGCCCCACCACGCATGTTTCGCGTCAGATGCCACCGACCTTTGTGTGGGGCGTGTCCGACGACAAAACGGCGCCGATCGCGCAGGTCTATCCGTTTGCCCAACGCATGGCAGAGGAGGGCGTCCCTTGCGAGATGCACGTCTTTGACCAAGGTGGTCACGGCCTTTCGCTCGGCAACGTCAACACCGCGGTCGACAACGAGGACAAGCAGGTTTCCGTCCGTCCCTGGATCCGCCTAGCCTTCCGCTTCCTGGAGCGCCATCTGTAAGAGGACGGGCATCCCAGCCCTTCAATAACTTGCGGTGAAATAGTTCCGATCTGGGGCATCAACCAGCCCATCCAGGAACTATTCCACCGCAACTTCGTTTTTGATGCCCCGCCCGGAAACTGCGCCCCAGTTTTGCCTTTCAAGGTGGGACGCAGTTTCCCATAGGGCCTCGACTGGGAAAGCGCGTCCCGTTTCGAGCGGGGATTCCGGGATGCATTTTCCGTAAGAGGCCTGTTTGGGAAACCATATCCCGTTTCGAGCCGGAATTCTGGGATGTAGTTTCCCCGAGAGGCCTCATCGGGAAACTATGGCCCTGAACTCTCCTGCCTGTCCCCATTGCGCCAATTTGCTGATTGAACATCGTTGCATGTTCGCGCTATCATGCATGGTTAAAATTGGTTAGCCATGGCAAACGGTTAGCCTTGGTGAACATAAATACAACGCCCTGTGGGCGCCGGGGGAGGAACACGGACGTGAAGCTCGATACACTCGAGATTGGAAAGGACGCCGTTGTCGCATCGGTGGCATCGGACGATCAGGCACTCCGACAGCATATTTTGGACATGGGTCTAACGCCGGGCACCGAAGTCACCATGATGAAGTACGCCCCCATGGGTGACCCGCTCGAGATCCGCCTGCGTGGCTACGAGTTGACACTGCGTAAGGACGATGCCGCTCGCATCGAGCTCGTGGGTATTCACGACACCGATACAGGTCCGCGCGCTAACGCCGCAATCGGCACGACGGAGCATCCGGCGCTGGGCGAGGGGACGTATTCGCCCCGTGCGGCAAAGACGGCCGTGCCCGAGGGCGCGCCGCTGCACTTTGCCCTCGCCGGCAACCAAAACTGCGGCAAGACCACGTTATTCAACCAGCTGACGGGCTCCAACCAGCACGTCGGTAACTTTCCCGGCGTGACGGTCGACCGCAAAGATGGCGCCATCCGTAACCATCCCGAGGCGAGCGTTACCGACCTGCCCGGCATTTACTCCCTGTCGCCGTACACAGGCGAGGAGGTCGTGAGCCGTCAGTTCATCCTCGACGAGCGTCCGGACGTCATCATCGACATCATTGACGCCACCAACATCGAGCGCAACCTGTACCTGACACTGCAGCTCATGGAGCTTGACCGTCCTATGGTCATCGCGCTCAACATGATGGACGAGGTGACCGCCAACGGCGGCGCCGTAGACGTCAACTTGCTCGAGAGCCTGTTGGGCGTGCCCGTTGTCCCCATTAGCGCTGCCCGCAACGAGGGCATCGGCGAGCTGGTGGACCACGCCCTGCACGTGGCGCGGTTCCGCGAGCGCCCTGGTCGCCTGGACTTTTGCGCGCCCGACGGTCCGGACGGCGGTGCGCTGCATCGCTGCATCCACGGTATTGCTAACCTGATCGAGGACCATGCCGTGACGGCGCACATCCCGGTGCGCTTTGCGGCGACCAAGCTGGTCGAGGGCGATGAGCTGGTAACCGAGGCGCTTCACCTGGATCGCAATGAGCTCGACGCTATCGAGCACATCATCACCCAGATGGAGGGCGAGGCCGGCACCGACCGCCTATCCGCGCTGGCCGATATGCGTTTTAGCTTTATCGGCGACGTGTGCGGGCGTTGCGTCGTCAAGCCGCACGAGAGCCGCGAGCACGTGCGCTCCGTCAAGATTGACCGCATCCTGACAGGTCGTTACACAGCCATTCCGGCGTTTCTGGTGATCATGGGCCTCGTCTTTTGGCTGACGTTTGGCGTGATCGGCGCGGCGTTGCAGGGACTCATGGAGGACGGTATCGCTGCCATCATCGCCTCGGCCGATGCGGGCCTCAAGGCGTTCGGTACCAACGACGTGGTGCGCTCGCTGGCTGTCGACGGCGTACTTACGGGCGTGGGCAGTGTGCTGACCTTCCTGCCGATTATCGTCGTGCTCTTTTTGTTCCTCTCCATTCTGGAAGACTCCGGATACATGGCGCGCGTGGCCTTTGTCATGGATAAGGTGTTGCGTCGCTTTGGCCTGTCGGGCCGCAGTTTCGTGCCCATGCTCGTCGGTTTTGGCTGCACCGTGCCGGCTATCATGTCGACCCGTACGCTCCCATCCGAGCACGACCGCAAGATGACGGTCATGCTCACGCCGTTTATGAGCTGCTCAGCCAAGCTGCCGGTTTACGGCTTGCTGTGCGGGGCGTTTTTCCCGCAGGCGACGGTTCCCGCCATGGTCTCGCTCTATCTGATCGGTATCGTGGTCGGCTGCGTCGCGGCTTTGGTGCTCAACCGCACGGCATTTAAGGGCGACCCGGTGCCGTTTATCATGGAGCTCCCCAATTACCGCCTGCCGAGCGTCAAGACGACGGTGATGCTGGCATGGGATAAGGCCAAGGACTTCATCACCAAGGCCTTTACCATTATCTTTGCCGCTACGGTGGTCATCTGGTTCCTGCAGACGTTCGATATTCGCTTTAACGTGGTCGCCGACCAGTCGCAAAGCCTGCTTGCGGGCCTCGGCAGCATCATTGCGCCGGCGTTGGCGCCGCTTGGGTTTGGTGACTGGCGTGCATCCACGGCGCTCGTCACCGGACTTATCGCCAAGGAGAGTGTCATCTCGACCCTCACGGTGCTTTTGGGCGCGACTTCCCCCGCGGCACTGTCGACCATGTTTTCGCCGTTTACTGCCTATGTGTTCCTGGTCTTTACGCTGCTGTACCCGCCCTGCGTGGCGGCAATCGGCGCCGTCAAGAGCGAGCTAGGCGCGCGCTACGCCGTTGCCGTGTTCGCGTTTCAAGTGACGGTCGCCTGGATCGTGGCGTTTGTCGTGCATTCGGCGGGCATATTGCTGGGGTTGGCTTAGTTATTTATTGACGGCGCAACCTCTGTGTATCGAATTGTTTCGGTCCCGTGTCCGTTACTGACGGATGCGGGACCGTTGCTATATAATCGCCTCCGCTCAAAATGATTGGAGATGTTATATATGAGTCAGGCAAGGCAAGACGGCATCACGCTCAGGCAGTGGCTCCCACTCGTCGGGCTCACCTGCTGTGCGTTCGTGTTCAACACGTCGGAGTTTATGCCCATCGGCCTTTTGACTGATATCGCCGCGTCGTTCTCGCTCACCGAGGCCCAAGCTGGCATCATGATCTCGGTCTATGCCTGGGGCGTCATGCTGCTGTCGTTGCCGCTCATGGTGTTCGCCTCGCGCTTTGAGTTCAAGCGGATGCTGCTGGGCGTGCTTGCCGTGTTCTCGCTCGGTCAGTTCCTGTCCGCCGTGGCGCCGACCTATCCCATCCTGGTCTGCGCGCGCCTGGTGGTCGCTTGCGCACATGCCGTGTTCTGGTCAGTCGCCTCGATCATGGCGTCGCGCCTGGTTGACACACGCCATGGGGCGCTCGCCATCAGCATGATCGCTACGGGCTCGTCCATCGCTCAGATCTTTGGCCTGCCGCTCGGCCGCGCCATTGGCTTGGCCGTGGGCTGGCGCATGACGTTTGCCGTGGTCGGGGGCCTCTCAGCCATCGCGGCCGTTTACCAGGCAGCGGTGTTCCCGGCCATGCCGGCGGGTGAGCGCTTTACCGTCAAACAGCTGCCCGAGCTGCTCAAGAACCCGCTCCTCATCGCGCTCTACGCAGTCACGGTCTTCATGGCGACCGGCTATTACGCAAGCTACAGCTATATCGAGCCTTTCCTGGCTCAGGTCGCCCATGTCGACGCAAGCGCTATCACCATGACGCTGACGGCGTTCGGCTGCTCCGGTCTGCTCGGAAGCTGGCTGTTCGGCCGCCTGTTCGATGGGCATCGCTTCCCGTTCTTGGCTATCACGCTCTCCGGCGTGCCGGTGGCCCTGCTGCTCATGGGGCCGGCCGCATCGTCGCTCGTGACAGTGCTTGCCGTCTGCGCACTGTGGGGTTGCTGCGCCACGGCCTTTAACGTGGCGTTTCAGGCCGAGCTCATCAAGTACACGCCGGCGGACTCGTCGGCCGTCGCCATGTCGATCTTCTCGGGCCTGTTCAACCTCGGTATTGGCACGGGTACCGCGATCGGCGGAGCCGTGGTTTCGGGCCCCGGTATCGCCTGGATCGGCTTCGCGGGCGGGGTGATTGCCGTCGTGGGCGTCATCCTCGCCATCACGGTGATGTTCCCGGCCATACGCCGCGCCAAGCCCGTCGCCTAATCACGTTCCCTCATCAGTTGCGGTGGAATACGGAGTGTTTAGCCCAGTAAACTTGGTAAACAGTCCGTATTTCACCGCAACTTATTTTGGGGGAGGGGATGCGCGGCGGGCATACAATGGATGGCGTTGCGTGAAAGTTACCCGGGAGGTTGCTATGTGGGCATACGAGACGACGTTCTATCAGATCTATCCGCTGGGCTTTTGCGGGGCTCCGCGCGAAAACGCCGCGCCCGTTGCCGAGGATGAGCTCGCCCAGGCTGCCAACGCCGCGCCCAACCCCGATGCTCCTATCATGAAGGTTGCCCAATGGGTCGACTACCTGCAGGAACTCGGCGTTGGAGCCGTGCTCATCAACCCGCCGCTCGAATCTGATAGCCATGGCTACGACACGCGCAGCCTGCGCCATATCGACCGTCGCCTGGGTGGGGACGCCGACTTTGCCGCCGTATGCGACACGCTGCATGCCCATGGCATCCGCGTGGTGCTCGATGCCGTCTTCAACCACGTCGGCCGCGGTTTTTGGGCCTTCCGCGATGTGCAGGAGCGCAAGTGGGACTCGCCGTACAAGGACTGGTTCCACATTAGCTTTGACGGCGATTCCTGCTATGGCGATGGCTTTTGGTACGAGGGCTGGGAAGGCCATTTTGAGCTTGTGAAGCTCAACCTGCAAAATCCCGCTGTGGTCGATTACCTGCTCGAGTCCGTGCGCCGCTGGGCCGAGGTCTTTGGCGTCGACGGCCTGCGCCTGGACGTTGCCTATATGCTCGACCGCGACTTTATGCGCCGCCTGCACGCCTTTACCCGTGAGCTCAAGCCCGACTTTGTGCTGATCGGCGAGACGCTCCACGGCGACTACAACCAAATCGTCAACGACGAGATGCTCGACTCCTGCACCAACTACGAGTGCTACAAGGGCCTGTACTCCAGCTTTAACTCGGTCAACATGTTCGAGATCGCCCATTCGCTGCACCGCCAGTTTGGCGGCGATCCGTGGTGCATCTACCGCGGCAAACATCTGCTGTCGTTTGTCGACAACCACGATGTGCCGCGCCTGGCAAGTATCCTCACCGACAAGTCGTGTCTGCGTCCCGCCTGCGGCATGCTCTTTGGCATGCCGGGCATCCCGTGCGTCTACTATGGCAGCGAGTGGGGAATTGCCGGCGAAAAGGGTGGCCCCGATGGCGACTGGGCGCTGCGACCTGCGCTCAATGAGCCTGCGCCCAACGAGCTGACGGCGTTCATCACGCAGCTTGCGCACCTTCGCTCGGCCGACGACGCGGCTGCCCGTGCTCTCAACTACGGTGCCTATCGCAACGTGGTGATCCAGAACAAGCAGCTGCTGTTCGAGCGCGCCTGTGACGGCGCGACGGTACTCGTGGCGGTGAATGCTGTGGGTGAGCCTTACACCTTTGGCGCCGGCGAGCTCAACGGGTCCTTCGTCGACCTGCTTGCCGACGATGCGCCCACGGTCGAGCTGACGGGTACCCTTGAGCTTGCACCCTACGAGGTGCGCTATCTGTTGAGAGCCTAGCCCATGGCCGTATCTGACGAGGGCTATCAACATATTGAGCATGGGTTTGAGCCCGTGTTTGACGAGCACTCGCGCGTTTTGGTGCTCGGGTCGTTTCCCTCGGTGCTTTCGCGCGCCAATGCCTTTTATTACGGCAACCCTCAGAACCGCTTTTGGCGTGTGATGGCCACGTGCCTCGGTATGCCTGTGCCGCCCAACGAGGGCGATCCTTTGGTAAGCGGTGAGCCCGCGACGCTCGATGCCTCCATTGCCGCCAAGCGGGCCATGCTGCTGAACGGCGGCGTGGCCCTGTGGGATGTGGTCGAGAGCTGCGACATTAAGGGCTCGAGCGACGCGAGCATCCGCAACGTTGTGCCGGCACATATCGAGCGCATTACCGATGCCGCGTCGATCGAGGTCGTTGTCTGTAACGGCGGTACGGCAGGGCGACTCTACAAACGCTACTTGCAAGATCGGACGGGGTTGCCCGCCGTCGTCCTGCCCTCGACAAGTCCTGCCAATGCCGCCTGGCGCCTGGAGCGGCTTGTTGAGCGGTGGAGCGGCGCCGCTGATTGGCAGGCTTTTTCGATTTAGCAGTTTGAGTGCTCGGCAAGATGCCTCATAACGGCGTGCCAGATCGGTGTGGGCAGTGCAGACGTGGCGCGCACCATGCCGTCGGTGTCGACGCCACCCGTTGCGGCACCACCGAGCTTTTGCGCGTGTTCGACGGAACATCCCATGCGAACGGCGCCCACGAGCTTGTCCATGGCCTCAGAAAACGGTCGCCGCAAGAGTCCCATGCGCGGAGAGCGACGAAGCGCCGCAATGCCGCTGCCGGCGCAGATGGCAACGCCGCCACACCACAATTGGCCATGGCGCTCACATGCCTTGTGCAGGCGAACGGCGGTCCCACGCGCCTGCTCAGTGCCCTCTTGTGCGGCTCGAATCGCGACATAGACGCGCGTTCCCGTACCGCCAAAGCGCTCAAGCGCCTGCTCGATGGCTGTCAACGTCTCATCGTCAGCCACATCTTCAATGGCCAGCACGATGCCATCGGCAACGCTGCCGGCGTCATTTGCCTTCAAGTCGACCGGGCGGGGGAGTGCGGTGCCGGAAAGTTGAGCATAGGCGGCGATGGCATCCTGCAGGTCCCAGAGCAAAAAATCAAGATCGGCGCTATTGGGAATACTGATATACGCAACGGTGTGCAGTGTTTTTGGTACGTCGCCGCGCGCGGTCGTCTCCATGCCATCTCCTTTCCGGCTCGTTTCCGTTTAGGTTACACCGTCTGGTGGCGCCCCGCCGCGCTATCCTAGTGCAACCCTTACGAAAGGAACGCCATGCGTCTGCCCATGAATACCTCGCTTGCCATGCTCAAGCCCTCCGGTATCCGCCGGATTAACGCGCTCGCCGCCCAGCATCCGGGGTGCATCGCGCTCGCGCTCGGCGAGCCCGATTTTCCCACGCCCGATGTGATTAGCGCCGAGGTGACCGCCGCACTGGACCGCGGTGACACGCACTATCCGCCCAACAACGGTCGCCCCGTCCTGCGTGAGGCGTTATCTGCCTACATGGGGGACGCGGGCCTTACGTTTTCGGCCGACGAGGTCATCCTAACCGACGGCGCGACCGAGGCCCTGTCGGCAACATTCATGGCTATGCTCAACCCCGGCGACGAGGTCATCATCCCCACGCCGGCCTTTGGCCTGTACGAGAGCATCGTCGTGGCCAACCACGCCAAGGCGGTCTTTTTGGATACGGAGCCTGCGCAATTTCAGATTGACGAGGATGCGCTTCGTGCTTGCGTGACGCCGGCGACCAAGGCCATCGTCATCTGCTCGCCCAACAATCCTACGGGCTGTATCCTCAACGCGGCATCGCTCGACGCCGTGGCACACGTGGCAGAGCAGGCGGGCATCTACGTGATCTGCGACGACGTATACAACCGCCTGGTCTACGTGGACGGCTACGAGCGCTTTGCCCAGCGTCACCCGGAGCTTCGCGATCAGACGGTAGTTATTGAGAGCTTCTCCAAGCCCTGGGCTATGACTGGCTGGCGCCTGGGCTGGCTCGCAGCGGCAACCCCCGTCATCGCCGAGATCGCAAAGGCCCACCAATACTTAGTATCGAGCGCCGTCTCCTTCGAAATGGACGCCGCAGCCCGAGCCCTCACCGTCGACCCCACCCCCATGCTCGAAGTCTACCGAGCCCGTCGCAAACGTGTACTCGCAGCCTTAAACGCCATGGGCCTCGACGTAGTAGAGCCCGCAGGAGCCTTCTACACTTTCCCGAGCATCAAAAAGTTCGGCCTAACCAGCGAAGCCTTCTGCATCAAAGCCATCAAAGAAGCAAACGTAGCCCTAGTCCCGGGCGACTGTTTCGGCACCGAAGGCCACATCCGCCTAAGCTACTGCGTCTCCGACCAAGATCTGGACGAAGGCCTAAATCGCCTGTCCACCTTCATTTCAACCTTATAGCCCAACGGGACGCAACACATCAGCCCACCGACACAAGGGTTATGCGTGGGGCGCGTCGCTCAACGGACACGAGGATTCGTAGCAAAGTTACCGCAGCTCCGGTCCGAGGGGCCGGGTTGAGATTTTCGTAGATTCCGCACGAGCCGAAGAGCACTTAATGTGCTCTTCGTGCGAGCCAGGACTTGACCGAGCGAAAATCTCAACCCGGCCCCTCGGACCGGAGCGTATGCAGGGTTTGTGTATGAATCCTCGTGTCCGTTGACCGACGCCGGGGTCCCCGCCATAATACTTTCGGTTCACGCACGAATCCGCTGCCAGAGACAGCCGGCGCAAACGGGTCTTACCCGCGAGCTTAATGGGACTTCCCGCCAGCCGAGGTGGTCGAGTAGATATGTCTTCTCGCCCCCGTCGCTCATGCAGCGCGGGGGCTTTCTTTTTGGACATGCCCCCGTCACGTCCTTGTGGCGGACCGTGCCCGGAAAGAATTCGAGGAGGTGTAATTCATGCCCCAGCAGTACAAAATCGACAAGGTTGCAGAGATCGAGTCCCGTATCGCCGAGAACGCCGGTCTGTTCGTCGTCAACTACAACGGTCTGACGGTTAAGCAGGCTCAGGAGCTGCGTCATCAGCTTCGCGAGTGCGGCGCCGAGATGAAGGTCTACAAGAACAACCTGGTCAAGATTGCTCTCAAGAACCAGGAGCAGCCCGAGCTCGACGAGATCCTCGCCGGCCCCGTCGCTTATGTGTTCTACGAGTCCGAGCCGGTCGAGGCCGCTAAGGCCCTTAAGGACTTCTCCGCTCAGTCCAAGGGCGTCCTTGAGATCAAGGGCGGTATCTCCGACGGCAAGGCCGTTTCCGCTGATGATGTTAAGGCTATCGCCGAGCTGCCCACCAAGGATCAGCTTCTCGGCCAGATTGCCGGTCTCATCTCCGGTTTCGCTCGCGACATCGCTGTCTGCGTCAACGGCGTTTCCTCTGGTCTCGCTCGTTCGATCCAGCAGGTCTCCGAGCAGAAGGCAGCCTAGTTGCTGTTTTCACCCGCGGCGGCAACGCCGCACCCCTGGCGCATTCGCGCTGTGTTTTAACTGATCTCCGTGCATCCGCACGGAAACCGAAAGGACTTAGAAATGGCTAAGCTTACCACCGATGAGATCATCGATGCTCTTAAGGAAATGACCCTTCTCGAGGCTTCCGAGCTCGTCAAGGCTATCGAGGACACCTTCGGCGTTTCCGCCGCTGCTCCTGCCGCTGTTGTCGCCGCTCCCGCTGCTGGCGCTGCTGAGGCCGAGGAGAAGACCGAGTTTGACGTCGTGCTCGAGGGCTTCGGCGACAACAAGATCCAGGTCATCAAGGCCGTCCGTGAGCTCACCAACCTTGGCCTGAAGGAGGCCAAGGAGGTCGTCGAGGGCGCTCCCAAGGCTGTTCTCGAGGGTGCCAAGAAGGAGGACGCCGAGGCTGCCAAGGAGAAGCTCGAGGCTGCTGGCGCTGCTGTCACCCTCAAGTAATCAGGCTTTCTCGCCAGATTTCTTTGCAGACGGGCTTCGCATTGCGAGCCCCGTCTTTTTTGTTTTTCGGTCCCTCGACATCGGTAGCTCAAACTGCCATGTTCTGTGATTTGCGTCGTATCGGGCACCCTGTCGTTGGGCAATAAAATTGCACCATTCGAGCAATAATTTGCGTTGACCTGCTGAAGAATTGTCTCTGCCTTGTAGCGACATATAGTTCCAGCGGTAAGATGCTTAGGTATCGCAATTTGATCTGCGGCTGTGTGCCGCACGCATGGGGCGCTTTTGCGCCTGCGAAAGGATCTTTGAATAACATGAAGGCAATCATCCCCGCCGCCGGTCTTGGCACGCGTTTTCTGCCTGGCACCAAGTGCACGCCCAAAGAGATGCTGCCGGTGCTCGACAAGCCCGTCATTCAGTACGTCGTCGAGGAGGCGCTCGACCCCGAGGAAGTCGACGACGCCATCATCGTTACTTCTCCCGGTAAGCCCGAGCTACTGAACTACTTCCAGCCCGATCGCTCGCTCGAGAACCTGCTGCGCGAGCGCGGCAAGAACGCCTATGCCGATGCCGTCGCCCACGCTGGCGGTATGCCGGTCGACTTCCGTTATCAGTACGAGCCCAAGGGCCTCGGCCATGCTATCCGCTCTGCTGCCGACGCCGTGGCAGGGGAGAACTTCCTGGTTCTTCTGGGTGACTACGTTGTGCCTAATCGCGACATCTGCGACAAGATGCTCGCCGTTTCCAAGGAGCACGGTGGAGCTTCGGTTATCGCCGTCGCTGCTTGCTCGCCCGAGGAAGTCAGCCGCTACGGCGTTATCGCCGGCGAGCGCGTCGGTTCGCTCGAGGGCGCCGAGGACGTTGCCGATGCAGAGCCGGGCGCTGTCTGGCGCATCGGCGGTCTGGTCGAGAAGCCCGCTCCCGAGGCGGCTCCGTCCAACCTGTACATTGTCGGCCGTTATCTGCTGAGCCCGCTGGTCATGGACCTGCTCGCTGATCAGCAGGCCGGCAAGGGCGGCGAGATTCAGCTCACCGACGCCATGGCCCGCTCGCTCGATCGCGAGGCTATGTACGCTGTCGTTATCGACCCGCTGTCGGGCTACGACACCGGCACCCCGTCTGGCTGGATGGCAACCAACGCCCTCATGGCCGCAAGCGATCCTCGCTTTGCCGATGCCTTCTGGGACGCCATCGACGAGCGCGGCGGATTGATGCGCAAGTAAGCCTTCGGACATCGACATTTACGGGCGCGGACCTCGGTTCGCGCCCGTTTTTTATAAGAGCTGCGATTGCCGGCTCTCTGTTCACAGAAAATATATGAACAGATGTTCGATACACATACATCTACCTGCGTATTTTCTGTCGAAAAACTTTGCTACTCCAAAAACTCAATCGCGTCAAGGCTTTTCTTGCCGAACGGTCGGTACCTGATAAACTATTAGATTGCGATAACTGGCGAAGCTATGCCTCGCCAACCCACCGAGCATTTCCGTGAAGGAGGAAAAACCTGGTGACCTACGCATACACTGCCACTGAGCGCAAGCGCGTCAGCTTCGGGAAAATCCCGGAGGCCATGGAGCTCCCCAACCTTATCTCTGTTCAAAGGGAATCCTTTGAGCGTTTTAAGGACGAGGGCCTTCGTGAGGCGTTCAAGGAATCCAGCCCCATCCAGAGCCAGAACCATGTTCTCGAGGTTACCTTCGGCGAGCATCAGTTCGGCGACCCCGCGCACACCGTCGAGGAGTGCCGCGAGAAGGATATGACCTATCAGGCTCCGCTTCTGACCGACGTCCGTCTCACCAACAAGGAGACCGGCGAGATCAAGGAGCAGCTCGTCTTCATGGGCGACTTCCCCATGATGACCGATCAGGGCACCTTCATCATCAACGGTACCGAGCGTATCGTCGTCTCGCAGCTCGTCCGCTCCCCGGGCGTGTACTACAGCTCCGAGATGGATTCGGGCAAGCAGATCTACAAGGCCCAGATCATCCCGTCCCGCGGTGCCTGGCTTGAGTTTGAGGTCGACAAGCGCGACCAGCTCATGGTCTCCATCGACCGTAAGCGCAAGCAGAGCGCCACGATGTTCCTGCGCGCCCTTGGCATTGCCGTCACCAACGACGACATCATCGAGCTGCTCGGCAACTCCGATGTGATCAAGCGCACCCTGGAGCGTGACACCGCCCTCACTCGCGAGGACGCCCTCATCGAGATCTACCGTCGTCTGCGCCCGGGCGAGCCTCCCACCGTGGACGCTTCCCGCAGCCTGCTCGAGGGTCTGCTCTTTAACCCGCAGCGCTACGACTTGGCCCGCGTCGGTCGTTACAAGGTCAACAAGAAGCTCAACCTCACCACCGAGGAAGAGGTCACGGTGCTCACCGACGAGGATATCGTTGCGACGCTGCGCTACCTGCTGTCCCTCGCTGCCGGCGAGCAGGGCTTCAAGGTCGACGACATCGACCACTTCGGCAACCGCCGCATCCGCACCGTCGGCGAGCTCGTCGCCAACCAGTTCCGTATCGGCATGAGCCGTATGGAGCGCGTCGTCCGTGAGCGCATGAGCTCCCAGGACATCGACGAGATCACCCCGCAGTCGCTCATCAACATTCGCCCGATCGTGGCCTCCATCAAGGAGTTCTTTGGTTCCTCGCAGCTCTCGCAGTTCATGGACCAGGCGAACCCCCTGACCGGTCTGACCCACAAGCGCCGTCTGTCCGCACTCGGCCCTGGTGGTCTTGCCGGCCACAAGTCCGGCTCCAGCCGCCGCACCAACGTGCCGACGGCCGTCCGCGACGTTCACAACTCGCACTACAGCCGCATGTGCCCGATCGAGACCCCCGAAGGCCCCAACATCGGCCTGATCGGCTCGCTCGCCCTCTACGCCCGCGTCAACGAGTACGGCTTCATCGAGGCTCCGTTCCGCCGCGTCGAGAACGGCGTTGCCACCGACCAGATCGACTGGATGACCGCTGACGAGGAAGAGAAGCACGTCATCGCGCCGGCCAACACGCCGCTCGATCCCAAGACCAACGAGTTCATCACGACCGATGCCGAGGGCAAGCTTGTCCGTCCGCACACCGTGATCGCCCGTACCCGCGACTTCGACGGCTCCTTCGGCGCTCCCGCCGACGTGCCTGTCGAGGACGTCGACTACATGGACGTCTCGCCGCGTCAGATGCTCTCCGTCGCAGCCACGCTGATCCCGTTCCTCGAGCACGACGACGCCAAGCGTACGCTGATGGGCGCTAACATGCAGCGTCAGGCCGTGCCGCTGGTTCACCCCGCCGCTCCCTATGTCGGTACTGGCATGGAGCGTCGCGCCGCTCTGGACTCCGGCGAGGTCACCCTGGCCAAGAACGCCGGCGAGGTCATCTTTGCCGACGCCGCCAAGATCATCGTCAAGCATGCCGGCGGCATGGACGAGTATCACCTGGCCAAGTACCAGCGCTCCAACCAGTCCACCTGCATCAACCACCGTCCGCTCGTGCGCGTCGGTGACACCGTTGAGCAGGGCGAGCCCCTGGCTGACGGTCCTTCGACCGATCATGGCGAGCTCGCGCTGGGTCAGAACCTCACCGTGGCATACATGCCGTGGGAAGGCTTTAACTACGAGGACGGCATCGTCGTGTCCGAGCGCCTGGTGGCCGAGGACCTGCTGACGACCATCAACATCACCCGTCACGAGATCGACGCCCGCGACACCAAGCTCGGCCCCGAGGAGATCACCCGCGAGATCCCGAACCTCTCCGAGGACATGCTTGCCAACCTCGACGAGGACGGCATCATCCGCATCGGCGCCGAGGTCGGCCCTGGCGACATCCTGGTCGGCAAGGTCACGCCTAAGGGCGAGAGCGCTCTGACCGCCGAGGAGCGCCTGCTGCGCGCCATCTTCGGTGCCAAGGCTCACGACGTTCGCGACACCTCCCTTAAGATGCCTCACGGCGCTTACGGCCGCGTCATCGACGTCGTCCGCTTTAGCCGCGAGAACGGCGACGACCTGGCCCCCGGCGTCAACGAGCAGGTGCGCGTCTACGTCGCCCAGCGTCGTAAGATCCAGCAGGGCGATAAGATCGCCGGCCGCCACGGCAACAAGGGTGTTATCTGTAACGTTCTGCCGGTCGAGGACATGCCCTACATGGCTGACGGTACCCCGATCGACGTTATCCTCAACCCGCTGGGCGTTCCTTCGCGTATGAACGTCGGCCAGCTGCTCGAGTGCCACCTTGGCTGGGCTGCTGCCTGCGGTTGGGATACCGAGAATGCAGATTCCGACAAGTATGTTCCCGGTCCGTTCTTCACCGCGACGCCTGTCTTCGACGGCGCCAAGGAGGATGAGATCGCCGAGGTCATCCGTCGCGCCAACAAGAACATGCTCAACAAGGCTACCGCTGCCTTTGGCGATCACATGCGCCCCGAGTTTGTCACTCAGCTTGACGAGCGTGGCAAGACCCGTCTGTTTGACGGCCGCACCGGCGAGGAGTTCCGCGAGCCCATTACCGTGGGTACGTCCTACATCCTCAAGCTCGGCCACATGGTCGACGACAAGATCCACGCCCGTTCGACCGGCCCTTACAGCCTGGTTACCCAGCAGCCTCTGGGCGGCAAGGCTCAGTTCGGCGGCCAGCGCTTCGGCGAGATGGAAGTTTGGGCACTGTACGCTTACGGTGCTTCCAACGTCCTGCAGGAGATCCTGACCGTCAAGTCCGACGATACCGTGGGCCGCGTCAAGACCTACGAGTCCATCGTCAAGGGCGAGAACGTTCCTGTCCCGGGTATCCCCGAGTCCTTCAAGGTTCTCGTCAAGGAGATTCGCTCCCTCGCGCTGGACATCGAGCCCATGCACGATGCCGACGAGGACGCCTCCGCACCTGTGACCGCCGAGGAGACCTCTGCCCTCGATGACCTGGCTGCGCTCGCCGGCGTTGACGCCGACGTCGAGGCCCAGGATACCGAGACCGCCGAGGCACCCGAGGCTGTCGCCGCCACGACCACTGATAAGGAGTAGTTGACTGTGGCAGATTTCGAAGCTACTGATTTTGACTCGGTAAAGATCTCCCTTGCCTCCGCCGACCAGATCCGTTCCTGGTCGCACGGTGAGGTCAAGAAGCCGGAGACCATCAATTACCGTACCCTCAAGCCCGAGAAGGACGGCCTGTTTTGCGAGAAGATCTTCGGTCCCGCCAAGGACTGGGAGTGCTCCTGCGGCAAGTACAAGGGCATCCGCTTCAAGGGCATCGTCTGCGAGCGCTGCGGCGTCGAGGTCACCTCGGCCAAGGTGCGTCGCGACCGCATGGGCCACATCGAGCTCGCCGCTCCCGTGTCCCACATCTGGTACTTCAAGAGCCCCACGAGCTTCCCGATGAGCCGTATGCTCGACATCAAGTCCAAGGACCTCGAGAAGGTTCTGTACTTTGCCAGCTACATCATCACCGAGGTCGACTACGAGGCTCGCGAGGCTGACGCTGACGACCTGCGCGAGGAGCTCGCCGCCGATCTGGAAGAGATCGATGCCGAGTGCGCCCGCCAGATCGAGTCCCTCAAGGAGCAGGGCAACCCCGAGAACTTTGACGAGTTCTCCGACGAGGAGCCGCTGACCCCCGAGGAGATCGCCTCTGGCATCGTCGACATCGAGGAAGAGTGCAAGGACGAGAAGCAGCTCCGCACGGACGCCTTCAACGCCTTCATGAAGCTCACCGAGCGCGACCTCATCTCCGATGAGCCGCTGTTCCGCGAGATGACCCGTTACTACTCCATGTACTTCAAGGGTGGCATGGGTGCCGAGGCCGTCCGCGACCTGCTCGCTGCCATCGACCTCCCCTCCGAGGCCGAGAAGCTCAAGGCCATCATCGCCGACGAGGACTCCCAGAAGCAGAAGCGCGAGAAGGCCGTCAAGCGCCTCGAGGTCGTTGACGCCTTCCTGAAGGGCGGCAACAGCCCCGCGAACATGATTCTGGACGTCATCCCGGTCATTCCGCCCGATCTGCGCCCGATGGTCCAGCTCGACGGCGGCCGCTTCGCCGCGTCCGACCTCAACGACCTGTATCGTCGCGTGATCAACCGTAACAACCGACTCAAGCGCCTGCTCGACCTGGACGCCCCTGCGATCATCGTGAACAACGAGAAGCGCATGCTCCAGGAGTCCGTGGACGCCCTGTTCGACAACGGCCGTCGTGGTCGCCCGGTCTCTGGCCGTGGCGGTCGCCCGCTCAAGTCGCTCGCCGAGGCTCTCAAGGGCAAGCAGGGTCGTTTCCGTCAGAACCTGCTGGGCAAGCGTGTCGACTACTCCGGCCGTTCAGTCATCGTTACCGACCCCAAGCTGCTGCTGCACCAGTGCGGTCTGCCCAAGACCATGGCGCTGGAGCTCTTCAAGCCCTTCGTTATGAAGCGCCTGGTCGAGCTTGGCAAGGTCGAGAACATCAAGGGCGCCAAGCGCGCTATCGACCGCGGTGCCACCTTTGTGTGGGATATCCTCGAAGAGGTCATCGACGGCCGCGTCGTGCTGCTCAACCGTGCACCGACCCTGCACCGTCTGTCCATCCAGGCCTTTGAGCCGGTGCTGGTCGAGGGCAAGGCTATCCACCTGCACCCGCTGGTCTGCTCGCCCTTCAACGCCGACTTCGACGGCGACCAGATGTCTGTCCACGTGCCGCTGTCCAGCCAGGCTCAGGCCGAGGCTCGCGTGCTCATGCTCTCTGCGAACAACCTGCGCTCGCCGGCATCCGGCAAGCCGGTTAACATCCCCTCGCAGGACATGATCATTGGTGTGTACTACCTCACCCAGGTCCGCGAGGGTCTGCCGGGTGAGAACCACGTGTTCGCCAGCTTCGATGACGCGCTGCACGCCTATGACTGCCGCTCCGAGGTCGACATGCAGGCCAAGATCCAGGTCCGCGTGTCCGCTGCCGATGCCAACGTCATCAACGAGGACGGCACCCGTATCTTCCGCGTCAAGAACGGCAAGAACGAGTTTGTCGACTACGATGTCACCGGCAACAAGACCGCGCGCTTCGAGACCTCTATCGGCCGCATCATCTTCAACCGCCAGTGCCTGCCCGAAGACTACGAGTTCATGAACTACAAGATGGTCAAGGGCGATGTGGCCAAGCTGGTTGCCGACTGCTGCGATCGTTACCCCGAGGCCAAGGTCGGCCCGATCCTCGACGCTATCAAGTACTCCGGCTTCCACTACGCTACCCGCGCTGGCCTCACCATCTCGGTGTGGGACGCTCTCATCCCTGCCGAGAAGCAGGAGCTGCTCGATCGCGCCCAGGCCAACGTCGACCAGATCAACGAGTACTTCGAGGAGGGCTTCATCAACGAGACGGAGCGCCACATCGAAGTCGTTAACGAGTGGACCGCTTGTACCGACAAGGTCGCAGCGCTCATGCTCGACATGTTCGACGAGGAGAACCCGCTTTACATGATGGCCGACTCCGGCGCCCGTGGTTCTAAGACCCAGCTGCGTCAGCTCGGCGGCATGCGTGGCCTGATGGCAGACATGTCCGGCGAGACGATCGACCTTCCCATTAAGGCGAACTTCCGCGAGGGCCTGCTGCCGCTCGAGTACTTCATTTCGACCTACGGCGCCCGTAAGGGCCTGGTCGATACCGCATCCCACACCTCGGACTCTGGTTACCTGACCCGTCGTCTGGTCGACGTGGCCCAGGACGTCATCGTCCGCGAGGAGGACTGCGGTACGCACGAGGGCGTCACCTACAACCTCATCATCCCCGGCACCACTGACCTCAACACCGACCTCGTCGGCCGTTGCTTCATCGAGGACGTCGTGGCTCCCGACGGCACCGTGCTCTTTGAGCAGGACGGCTACATCGAGAAGGTCGCCGACATCCAGAAGATGGTCGATGCGGGCCTTAAGAAGGTCAAGCTTCGCGCGCTGCTCACCTGCCGCTCCAAGTACGGCGTGTGCCAGAAGTGCTACGGCTGGGATCTTTCCACCCGTCGTCCGGTCGCCATCGGTACCGCGGTCGGCATTATTGCCGCCCAGTCCATCGGCGAGCCCGGTACGCAGCTTACGATGCGTACCATTCACTCCGGCGGCGTCGCTGGCGTCGACGATATTACGCAGGGTCTGCCTACGGTCAGCCGTATGTTCGATATCGTCGGCAACGTCAACGAGAAGATTCTGGGTCGCGAGGCCGAGCTGGCTCCGTACTCCGGCCACCTCTCGATTAAGCCCGAGAAGTCCGAGTACGTGCTGACGCTCACCGACTCCGAGGATCACACCCGTGTCCTCGACGAGCGTCGCGTCCCCGCTTCGGTGCGCTTTATGCCCGAGATCGAGGACGGCTGCGAGGTTCGCGCCGGTGACCAGATCACCAAGGGCTTCGTCAACTTCCGCAACCTGCGCAAGCTGACCGACATCGAGTCGACGATGCACACCTTCGTCGAGAGCGTCAAGGACGTCTACACCAGCCAGGGCGTCGACCTGAACGACAAGCACATTGAGGTGCTCGCACGTCAGATGCTGCGTCGCGTTCAGATCACCAACCCCGGTGACTCCAAGTACCTGCTTGGTCAGTACGTCGACCGCTACGAGTTCGCCGACGAGGTCGAGCGCGTTGCCCGTCTGGGCGGTCAGGCTCCTGTGGCCGAGCCCGTCATCCTGGGTACGCTCAAGGTCGCGTCCAACATCGACTCCTGGCTGTCGAGCGCTTCGTTCATCCGTACCGCCGGCGTCCTTACCGAGGCTGCCATCGAGGGCAAGGTCGACCACCTGCTCGACCTTAAGTCCAACGTCATCGTCGGTAAGAAGATCCCGGCCGGTACCGGCCTCAAGCCGTACGCCAACGCCAAGCTGACGTATCGTACGGCCGACGGCTACGTGGACATCGACGGCCCGGCTTCGCCCAACGCCAAGTCGCTGCCCGAGTGGGCTCCTGTGGAGCTCAAGGACCTGGACGAGCAGCTCCCGCAGCAGCTCGACTGGGCCGGCTACGACGAGTTCGGTGGTGCTGACGGTTCGTTCACCCGCAACGGCCACACCATCTCCGCCGAGAAGGCTCGTCTGTACCTGTTCGACGACCTGGGCGTGTCGCAGCGCTGGACCAACAAGTTCAGCGAGGTTGGCATCGAGACGGTCGGCGACCTGGTTGGCAAGTCCGAGGAGGATCTGCTGCGCATCGATGGCATCGGTGCCAAGGCGATCGAGGAGCTCCGTGACGGCCTCGAGGCCCACGATCTGCTCTACATCCTCGAGAACAACGACGACGTTGCCGACGAGGAAGACCTCTCGCAGCTGCTGCAGATGGTCTTTAGCCCCGACGGTCCGGACGATATCCTGCTGGGTACCTCCGCTCCGACGCATCACGCCGACGCCGACGAGGAGCTCCTGGGCGCCCCGATCGACGACAAGAAGGCTCCCGCCAACGGTGCTATCAACGAGGACATGGCTTCCCTCGACGAGCTGCTCAACCAGCTCGTGGACACCGACGACGCCGAAGAGGCCAAGGACAACGACGAGGAGTAATTTCCTAGTACGTTAACCGTCCTTCCAAAGACCCGCTTCCCAACTGAACTGCCTCCCATTTCTTGGACATGAGAAATGGGAGGCTTTCTTTATGCGC
>CAUAEH010000005.1 GCA_958427975.1 uncultured Collinsella sp.
GATCATGGTGTCGACGCAATCGGAGAGGGTCTTGATGCCCTCCTCGGCGCTCTTCTTGCGCTTGCGACCCTCGAAGGTGAAGGGCTTGGTCACGACGGCGACGGTCAGCGCGCCGACCTCGTTCATTGCGATATCGGCAACGATGGGAGCGGCGCCGGTACCGGTACCACCGCCCTCGCCGCAGGTGATGAACACCATATCGGCGCCAGCGAGCGCCTCGGCGATATCGTCGCGGGACTCATCGGCAGCCTTGCGACCAACCTCGGGGTTGGCGCCGGCGCCCAGGCCGCGGGTAAGGTCGGTGCCGATGTGCACCTTGATATCGGCATCAGAGATCGCGAGTGCCTGAGCATCGGTGTTGATGGCAACAAACTCGACGCCGCGGATGCCCTCTTCGATCATTCGATTGACCGCGTTGGTACCGCCGCCGCCGACGCCGACCACCTTAATGACGGCAAGGTAGTTGTTGATCTCTGTCTCGTGCATGTCGGTCCTCCGAACAAAGGTTATAGCCATAGCATGGGTTGACCCCTGCGCACATTAACCTTCAGGTTGAAAGTAAATGCAAAGGTAAACCGTATTATGTTTGCACATTATGAACGTATCAGTCAAATAATTGACCGTGAAAACCAAACAAACCAGATAAACGGCGTGGTATGGCCCCTCAACAAAGCCGTTTAGGATGCTAGGCGGTCGGTGCGTTCCTAAACGTGTAGTTGCCTGGAGAGCGCACATTGATATAGGTTACGCCCTCTACCTGCGAAAGCAGCTTGGTCACGATGCGTTCTTTCTTGGCGATATCATCCGAATCGCCCAGCGACACCTCGACGCCGTTGTCGAGATTTGCCGAGATAGCCTCAACGGAAGGCGTGGAAATATCCTTCACCTGGCCCAAGAACTCGCTCGAAAAACCGCGTGCGTAATCCAGACCGGCCTTGACGGCCTTGGAGCTCACCGCCCGACCCGAAACCGGTGCGACATCGGCCGAGACGTCAGTCAACAGCACGGCGCCGTAGTGCTTGGCAAGCGCCAGGGCCGCATCGATGCCGGTCAGGGTGTTGGCACCCTCCCCCGATGTAATGACGTTCCCCTGGTCATCCACCTCGACAGACGTCGACAGCGGAGCGATCCAGGTGTCATCGTCTCCGATAGCCCAGGCAAGGTCGTCGGAGCTGATATACGCAATGGCGGTAACTTTACGCTCCGTCGGCGTGATGATAAGCGTATGGGGAAACTGACGCTGGACATCCACGCCCGAGACCCACGGGTTTTGCTTGAGGCCCTCGGTAATCTGATCGGGATCCACGTTAAAGAGCGACGTGTTCTCGGGAAGACTGATGAGCTGCATGGCGTCGTGCTTGGTCACATGCTCGCTGCCATGAATCTGAATATCGGTGGCGGAGAACAGGCCAGAGTTGATGACGACGATGGCAACAATGGCAAGTACGGCCACGGCTGCCAGGATGCCGCCCGCGATCTTGCCTTTACCCTTCATGGCGGAAGCAGCGTCGGTCGTCTTGCTTGCCATGGCACCCAGCGATGACAGAGGATTGATGCCCCTTTTTGCCGAAGACGCCTTGGCGGCGGGCACTGATGTCAGTGAACGCGGCTTAGCGCCAGCCAACGTACGGCCGGCATGCGGCGCACGAGCTCCCAGCGAAGGCTTGGGCGTCGCCATGGGTCGGGAGGTCTTGGTGCCCATCGCCGGCTTGGGCGTCACCGAAGGACGCGGAGCCGGACGACTCGTCTTTTTAGAAGCGGGGCGTCCCCCCAGCTGCGAGCCGACGACCGGGCGCTTGGCAGGACGAACGGGCCCAACAGACTTGGAGGGCATGGCGGGCTTATGTTGAGGCTGGGCAGGTGCGCCGGAACGCCCTCCGGCGCGGCGGAAGGTTGGTTTCGATGCTCTAGAAGCCGAGGAATTTAACTTCCGGTCTGAGCTCGATGCCATACGCCTCCCTCACCTTTCCGTGCACATGCCTGATAACCGCGGCCACGTCATCGGCCGAGGCGGTTCCGTTATTAACGATAAAATTAGCGTGTACGGGCGAAACTTCCGCACCGCCAACCGAAAAACCCTTTAATCCACAATCCTCAATCAACTTGCCCACGCTTGCATCGGGCGGGTTGCGAAAGACCGATCCGCAGGATGCACGGCCCATGGGCTGCGTGCGCTTGCGGCGCGTCAGGTACCGTTCCATGCGCTCGCGAATGTCGGCCTTGGGCGCGGGCTTGAGTTTAAGCACGCACTCGAGAATGATCTCGTTACGCGGCAAGCTGCACTCGCGATACCCCCAAGCGATCTCGGACCCTGCATAGTGCTTAATACCGGACGCCGGATCAAACGTGACCACGTCCTCGATAAGGGAGCCGATCCACTCGGTCCGCGTACCTGCGTTCATGGACACGGCACCACCGACCGAACCGGGAATACCGACCGCGAACTCAAGGCCCGAAAGCCCGCGCGACAAAGCGTCGTTGACCAAACGCGCGAACATCACGCCCGCACCAACGGTCAGCGTGCAGCCGTCCTCGGCAACAACCGTGCGCTGAAACTCACGTCCCAGCGAAATAACGGCGCCGCGATAACCGGCATCGGCAACCAACAGGTTGGACCCCTTGCCGATAATCACCCACGGCACCCGCTCGCGGTCAAGCACCGCCACGGCGCGACGCAGGGCATGGTAGCTATGGCACGTCACAAAGAGGTCGGCCTTGCCGCCGATACGATAGCTTGTATGGCGTGCAAGACGTTCGTCCTCGACCACGTCCGTGTCGATCATGCCCGAAAGCGCCATGACGGCGTTAAACAGACCCATGGGGTTTAAGCGTCTTTCTTGGCAGTCAGATACTCGATGAACTCGGGGCCGACGGTCGTAACGTCACCGGCACCCATGGTGAGCAGCAGGTCGCCCTCGCCCACGAGCTTCTCAAGCTCCTGGTTGAGCTCAAGACGACTGGAGCAGTACACGACCTCCTTGCCGGGGTGCTTAGCGCGAACGGTATCTGCGAGCATCTTGGAGGTAACGCCCGGGATCGGCATCTCGCCGGCGGAGAATACATCGATCAGCAGCAGCTTGTCGGCGTTGGCAAAGGCATCGGCAAAGTCATCGCACAGAGCCTGCAGGCGCGAATAGCGGTGCGGCTGGAACACGACGTCGACATGTTTGTAGCCCAGCGAAGAGGCAGCAGCGAGCGTCGCCTTGATCTCGGTGGGATGATGGCCGTAATCGTCAACCACCGTGATGCCGTCGATATCGCCCACGTGGGTAAAGCGACGGCGGACGCCCTCAAAACTCGAAAGTGCCTTAGCGGCGGCGTCGATATCGAGGCCAAGGACATGGGCGACGGTCAAGACGGCCGTGGCGTTGAGCATGTTGTGACGACCGGGGTTGCTCTTGATCTCGACAGCGTGCTCGGTGCCGTCCTCAAAGCGAACGATAAAGTCGCTCTGGATGCCCTTGACATCCGGATGTACGCAGACGATGTCGTTGTTCTCGGCAAAGCCATAGGAAAGCACATGACGGCCCGTCGACTTGGCGAGCTCGACCAGATGCGGGTCCTCGCCGCAAACAATGACGGTGCCGTCCTCGCCCACCAGACCCATAAACTTGGCAAAGGTGGCCTCGATCTCCTCGATGCCCGAGTAGTGATCGAGATGGTCGGCCTCGACGTTGGTCACGATGACCACGTTGGGGTTCAGGAACAGGAACGAGCTATCGGACTCGTCGGCCTCGGCGACAAAGTAGTCACCCGAGCCGTTCTTGCCGTTGGTGTCGTAGCCCTCGACGATGCCGCCGATCAAAAAGCTGGGGTCCAGACCCATGCGATCGAGCATCGTGGCGCACATCGAAGACGTCGTGGTCTTGCCGTGCGTGCCGGCAACGGCGACGGTGGTGTAGCCGTGGCCCAGAGCCGAGAGCATCTTGGCGCGGGGCCACACGGGAATACCCAGCTCGCGTGCACGCACGAGCTCGGGGTTGGACTCGGGAATAGCGGTGGAGACCACAACCACGTCGGGCTTGACCTCGTCGATCGTCGCAGCCTCATGGCCCACGTGGACCTTCACGCCGGCGCGGGTAAGCTGGCGAATATAGCGCGACGTCTTAAGGTCGGAGCCGGTAACGGTATAACCGCGCTCGTGCAGGACGAGGGCGATGCCGCTCATGCCGGCGCCACCGATACCGATAAAATGGGCGCTCTTGAACTCGGGCGCGGAGGTTGCAGTCTGGGAATCAGCCATGTGCTCGTGTACTCCTTGCGTAAACACTGCCTGTAACCCATTAACTGTACCGCACCTACCGCATCCGCGCGAGGGCGACCGGCGATATCCCGTCTAACTAACGCAATCCCTCTACCGCATCGGCCAAAAGTGCGGCGGCACGGTCCTGGGCCAAGCCACGCGCCGCCTGACGCATCGCATCACGCGCCGCAGCGTCATCGATCAGGTGCAGCAGCTCGTCGGCAAAGGCAGGGGCGTCGATATCGGCATCGGCGCATAGCACGCCGGCACCGGCATCGACCAGGTAACGCGCATTCGTGGTCTGGTGGTCGGCCGTGGCGTGCGGGTACGGCACGAGTACCGAGGGCACGGCAAGCGCGGCGATCTCGGCCACGCTCGAGGCACCGGAACGCGAGAGCACCAAATCGGCCGCAGCCAGCATATCGCCCATGTTGTCGATGTAGGGCTGGACTCGATAGCGCTTCGCCTCCTCGGGCGACAGCGCCAAAGCGCGCTCGGTCTCCTCAAAGCCGTCGGCACCCGTCGAATGCAAAACGTAGAGATTCTCGCGGGTCAGCAGCTCACTCTTGAGCGAGGCAACGCGCTCGTTGAGATGCTGAGCACCGAGCGAACCACCAAAGACGAGCAGAAGCGTCGCGTCCTCGGGCACACCGAGCGTCTTGCGACCGCGGGCGCGATCGCCCTCGATCACCGAACGACGCACAGGATTGCCCGTCATGAGCACATGGTCGGGGTCGCCCTCACGCTCAAAGACCGCGCGGGCCGCAGGTACCGAAATGCACACGCGGGCGGCATGTGAGTTCATCATCTTATTGGCCAGACCCGGAACAGAGTTCTGCTCGTGCAGCAGATACGGAACGCCGGCGCCCTTGCACCAACCCAGCAGCGGGACCTCAACGTAAGCACCAAAGCCGATAGCGGCATCGGGCTTACCGACCTTTGAGAAGTGACTGGCAAGCGCACGCTTCGCCTTGTTGACGCGCCACAGCGAGGTCAGCGCCGTCCAGGGACGGGAGCGATCGAAGCCCGTGACCGTGATGGGCACAAAATCGAATCCGGCCTCGGGAACCAGACGGCCCTCGAGCTTGCGCGATTGGCCCACGAACACAACGTGATGACCGCGGTCACGCAGCTCCTCGGCCAAGGCGAGCGCGGGGTTGATATGTCCTGCCGTGCCGCCAGCTGCAATAGCAACGGTCATCTTATCGGTCATGGTAATCCCTTCGTACACGCGGCCCCTGGTCATCGGTGCGCAAACGCGCCGACGGGTCCGAATTCAAATCGATTCGATTATATCCGCCGCCCGCATTGCGAGGAGTGGGGCGCTGCGGACGACCTTGCGGCGCCGTTCGCTGACGCGGACGGGCTGCCGACTCGGTCGCAGAGCCATCCAGGACGGTAAAGCCGTTACGCGAAGATCGCTCACCGCGCACGTGGGGCACGCCGGCGGTACTCTCATCCATAACGGCAAAGCTCTCGCGGCGACGGTCGTATTCATCGCGACGGGCGCTCTCATACGAAACGCGCAGGATCAGACCGGCGAGCATAAGCGACACAATAATCGACGAGCCGCCGTAGCTAATAAACGGCAGCGGCTTGCCCGTCATGGGAAACACATTGAGAATGCCCAGCGCGTTGATCAAAAACTGCACCGCAAGGATGACCGCGGAACCCGATGCCATAAGTGCTCCGCGACGGTCGGTCGCCTGCTCGGCAATACGAAACGCCGAGTAGATCAGCATCGCGAACACCAAGAAGAACAGCACGGTTCCGATAAAGCCAACTTCCTCGCCGATAATAGCCAAGATGTAGTCGTTATGCGCCTCGGGCAAATACGAGTACTTCATGGTGGAGTTACCGATACCGCGACCGAACAGGCCGCCCGAGGCAAACGCCATAATGGCAAGCGTGGCCTGATAGCCATCACCATATTCGTCTGCCCAAGGATTCCAAGCAACCTCGACACGCGTCATACGATACGGCTCGGCGATAAGGGCGATCGCAATGACGGCGATGCCGGCAACGACCGTCCAAACGATATATTTGGGGTCCAATCCCGCAAACAACGCCATGCACATGAGGGTCAGCAAGATGATCAGAACGGTGCCAAAATCGGGCTGAACAAAGATCAGAAAGAGCGAAATGCCCAGGTAGGCACCCATCTTGCGAAGAAACTCGTTGATGTTGCCGCCGGGCGAAAAGATTCGGTCGAGCATGATGGCCGAATACGCGATGGCAAACGGCTTTAAAAACTCAGACGGCTGGAACTGAATACCGGCGATGTTGAGCCAACGCGTGGCGCCACGACTGCCGCTACCCATAAAGAACACCAGAACCAGTAGCCCCATCATGCCCATGAGAAAGATCCTGAGCACGTCTTCCCCAAACCAACTGTCCGGCAAGACGCGCACGATGGCAACCATGGCCAGCACGCCAACTCCAGCAAACGCGGCCTGTCGAAACAGGAAAAACGTCGCCGTACCATTCTCGTGCAGCGCCTCGACCGAAGATGCCGAGTACACCATCAGCAAGCCGAAGCAAACCAAGCTAAACAGGCAAGCCATAAATATCAAACGGGGGCGCATGATGCGGGCGGGGACGCCGGCAATATAGCGCTCACCGAACGTCTGCCCGCCGCGTCCGGAACGCGGCGTGCTACGCAGCGAGGAAGCACGGTCCGAGTCGGGCCTCCTCATATCACTTCGGGGGCTCTCCTCTCTCACCGGCAACCCCTATTCCGTTTGCGATTTCGCTGCCGCGGCAAGCTGGGCCACGTAGTCCTTAAACACGCGGCCGCGCTCCTCGTAGCCCGAGAACTCGTCGAACGAAGAGCAAGCGGGCGAAAGCAGGATCACGTCGCCGCGGCTCGAGAGCGAGCGGGCAACGTCAACGGCATCGCGCAGATCATCGGCCTGGGCGATATCCACGTCACCATCGACATCGGCCTCGTCCATAGCGGCGGTAAAGCGCTCGCGCGCATCGCCAAAGCAAACGACCGAGCGCACGTTGTCCATAACAACGCGGGCAAAGTCCGCAAGCGGCGTACCCTTATCGTGGCCGCCGAGCAGCAAGATCACATCGTCGTCGGGAAACGCCGTCAGGGCCTTTTCGACCGCATCGGTGTTCGTTGCCTTGGAATCGTTGACGTAGCGCACACCATCGATCTCGCCGCAGGGTTCCACGCGGTGTTCGAGCGGCTGGAACGACGCCAAACCGCGGCAAATGCCCTCGGGATCGGCACCGACGGCCAGAGCAGCCGTGGCGGCACATAGGGCATTGATGACATTGTGATGGCCCGAGATCTTGAGCTCGGACGTGGCGACAAGCTGAGTCTCGACGCCCTTCAGGCGCACGACCATCTTGCCGTCGCGCACAAAGGCGGCGTCTGCACCCTCGGGCTCGTCAAAAGCGACCTTGCAGATGCGGCGACCCGGCGTGTAGATGTACTCATCGAACTCATGGATGCCGGCATCCTCAACATCGATAACCACGAGGTCGTCGTCGACCATATTCTCGAACAACCTGATCTTGGCAAGCGCATAGTTCTTGTGGCTCTTGTGCCAGCCCAGGTGGTCGGGCGTGATGTTGAGCAGTACCGCCACGCGAGGATGAAGCTCGGTGGTCGTAGCAATCTGATAACTCGACAGCTCGGCCACAAACCACTCATTGTGTGCGCGGCCGTCGATCTCGTTCACCGGCGGCTCACCGATATTGCCGACGGCCACGCTGGCTTCACCGGCGGCCTTGAGCAGGTAATCGGTCAGCGACGTGGTAGTTGTCTTGCCGTTGGTGCCCGTGATTGCAATCCAATTTTGGGGAGACAGGCGATAGGCAAACTCGGGCTCGCCCATAATCTGAGCGGCATGCTCACGCCCGGCCTTAAAGAAGGCCGAGAACTCCGAGATACCCGGGCAGGTCACGCACACGTCATAGGCACCCTCGACCTGCTCGGTGCCGTAGACAAACGACGCGCCCTGCGCCTCGAGCGCACGTGTGGCGTCATTGGGCTCGGAGCTACCGCCGCCATACACGGTCGTAGCGCTCACGCGCTCGGGGTGAGCCAACGCCCAACGGGCGACATCGAGACCGGATTTACCCTGCCCCAAAACAAGCAGGCTAAAGACATCAGCAAGAGGCATGAAAGACCACTATCCCAACTGGAAGAACAGGGCGAGGCCAACGGCGCCAAAGGCCGCGGCGATAATCCAAAAACGGATAACGACCTTGGTCTCGGCCCAGCCCTTCTTTTCGAAATGATGATGAATGGGTGCCATAAGGAAGACGCGCTTGTGCGTAAAGTGGAAATAGACAACCTGGATCATGACCGACAGGGTCTCGACGATAAACAGACCGCCGATGATGAGGGAAACGACTTCGGTGTTGGTCATGATGGAGGTGCAGGCAAAAGCGGCACCCAGGGCAAGCGAGCCGGTATCACCCATAAAGATGCTCGCCGGGTAGCAGTTGAACCACAAAAAGCCCAGGCAGGCACCGGCGCACGCCGTGCAGAAGATGGACAGGTTCACGTCACCGTGCAAAAACGCCATGGCGGCCATGGCGAGCATGGCGATCATGGAAGTGCCGCCGGCAAGGCCGTCCAGACCATCGGTCAGGTTCACGGCATTGGAAAGACCAGCGATCATCAGCCAGCAAAATACAATGTAGAGCCACGGAAACGAAAGGCCGCAGATGGTGGTCGAAAGAACACCGAGGTCAATCGTCAGGCCGCCGGGAAAACGAATCTCGGGAGCGACGCCGCACCAATTGACGGCGAGCACGGTAAAAGTGACGCAGATGATGGTCAGGCCGACCATCTTAGCGTGAGGCGTCAGGCCGAGCGAGCGACCATGCGTGACGGAGGTCAGGTCGTCGATGAGACCCAGAACGCCGGTGGCCAGCGTGGCAAGCAGCACGAGCACGAGCTCGGTGGTGAGTTTGCCCATCAGCAGGCAGGTCAGCGAGATCGCGACAAGGATGATGACGCCGCCCATGGTCGGCGTACCCTGTTTAATCAAATGACGCTTGGGGCCGTCGGCTCGGACCTGTTGGCCGATACCCTCGACCTTCAGCAGCTTGATCCACCACGGCATAAGCAGCAACGCAATGGCGGCAGCGATGCCAAGTCCCAAAAAGGCCTGATACGTAGGATACGAGGGATTGCCGAACATGGGCTAGCACACACCTTCCACAAAGCGGTCGAGCTCAACAAAACGGGAACCCTTGACCAGTACAACATCATGATTTTCAAGCGCGCCGCCCATGCGGTCGAGCACCTGCTGATAATCGGAGAACACCTGGATGCGGTCCTCATCCATACCCATCATACGTGCGGCATCGGCCATGAGCTGAGCCAGCTCGCCGCCGACGCACGCGAGCATGTCGAGCTTCTTAGCGGCGGCATAGGCGCCCACGAGCTCATGCATGCGGGGAGCCTCGTCGCCCATCTCGCCCATCTCGCCAAGGATCGCCATGCGCGAACCGTCACAAATAAGCGAGCACAGCAAATCGAGGCCGGCAGCCATAGACTCGGCACTGGCGTTATAGGAGTCGTCGATGATGCGCGCTCCGCTCTTGGCGCGCTTGATCTCCTGACGGTGACCGGTGATCGTAAGGCCCCTAAAGGCAGCATCGATCTGCTCGGGCGTCACGCCCAGACGATAGCCGACAGCGGCGGCCTTGACGGCATTGGGCACGGACTGCACGCCGGGAATGGCCAGCATGGTATCGACCGTGTCGCCCTGACCAAAGTCGAGCGTAAAGACCGGATGGCCCTCGTCGTCGACGCGAATGTCGCGTGCGCGGACCTCGTCGTCGTCCGAGACACCGGCCAGCATCACGTCAATACCCGCAGGCTGGGCGAACGTATCGCGAATGAACGGCGTAAAGTCGTCCTCGCCGCCCAACACCAGCAACGGCGAGAAATCGCCGGCGGTGCACATGCCCTGGACAATCTCGGACTTGGCGCGGGCGATGTTCTCGCGGCTGCCCAGAATACCGATATGGGAGGTTCCGATCTTGCTCACGATGGCAAGATTGGGGTTGGCAGACTGGGACAGGCGCTCAATCTCATGAAAATGGTTCATGCCCATCTCGAGCACCAGAACCTCGGTATCGGCCGGAGCGGAAAGCACCGTGAGCGGCATGCCGATCAGGTTGTTGAAATTGCCCTTGGTGGCCCAGACGCGATAACGCTTGGCGAGCACGGCGGCGAGCACGTCCTTGGTCGTCGTCTTGCCAATCGAACCGGTAATGCCGACGACCAGGCAGCCAAGCTCCAAGCGATATACATGCGCCAGGCGCAGCAAGAACTCCTCGGGGTCGTCGGTCAGCAAGATGGCGCATCCCTTGTCCTGCGCCAGCGAAACCAGCTCGGCATCGGGTTCGCGCGTCATCACGACGGCACCGGCACCCGACTCAATGGCACGGGAGGCAAAATCATTGCCGTCGACCTTTTCGCCGGGGAAGGCGACAAAGATCGTCCCCTCCTCGACCTGACGCGAGTCGATAACGCACCCGCGGCATACCCGATCGACTTCTTCCGTCACGGTTCGGGCCCCCGTTGAGGCCGCGAGGTTGTTGACGGCGATCTCTATCATTGCAGCTCCCCTGTAAACCTAATAATGCTATCGGCGTATTGTATCCCAGTGCCATGCGCGCGTGGTGCAGGGCATGTGAACACCCTTCAGATCAAACGGCAGACCACGCTCAAGATTGTAACCCCCTACTTCGTGCGCGGGATACCCAGCACGTCGAGCGCGTTGGCCATAATGGACTGGAATGGCACCGCGGCGGCATCCGAGCCGCTCGGCGTTCCATCGAGTGTGATATAGCACAGCACCTTGGGCGATTGTGCCGGCGCAAAGCCCATAAAGGACGACATGTAGTTCTCCTTGAGGTAACCGCCGTTCTCGTCAGCACGCTCGGCCGTACCGGTCTTGCCCGCCACGTCATAGCCATCGACCGCACCGCCAACGCCCGTGCCTTCGGACACGACCGTCTGCATGCACGATGTCACCTGGGCGGCAGCGTCCTCCGAAATCGCACGCTCGCCTTCGCCCCAGTCCTTCTCATCGCCCTTGCTGGACTTATAGAAGTGCGGAGTCATCATCACGCCGCCGTTCGCAATGCCGCCCACGGCACGTGCGACCTCAATCGGCGAGACGGACAGCGCCTGGCCAAAGCTCATCGAGCCCAGCGTGGCGCCGTCGTACTGGTCGCGCTCCTTGACGATACCCAGACTCTCACCCGGAAAATCGACACCGGAGCTATGACCGATACCCCACTTGTCCACATAGGTGGCAAAATCATCGGCACCGATCTTGCGTCCCACCAGGACAAAGCCCACATTGGAGGAACGGCGCATCATCTCGCGCACGTCCATGGTCATGGTGTAGTCGCGCTTGTCGGCGTCGGTAACGGTGTCGTCGCCAACCTTAATGCTCGCCGGCACCTCAAACGACGTGCTCGAACGCACGGCGCCCAAGTCGAAGCCGGCACCGGCCACGAGCGTCTTAAAGACCGAGCCGGGCTCATAGGCATCGGTAACCAGGCGCAAGTTCATGTCCTCGGTCTTGGCGTTTTCCAGATCGGCCTGGTCATATGTCGGATACGAGCATGCCGCCAGAATCTCGCCCGTCGTGGGATCGGTGACCAGGGCCGAGCCGTTCTTGGCCTTGGTCTTTTCGACCGCCTCGGCCAGGGCGTCCTCGGCGGCGCGCTGGATATTGACATCGAGTGTCGTCACGATATCAACGCCGTCAACCGCCGCCACCTTTTTATAGGCGCCGCCCGCGATATAGCTACCGTCCCTCGCCCGCTCGCGCACCAGCGAACCGTTGGTTCCGGTCAAAAGCTTGTTGTACTGTTTTTCGAGGCCCGTCAGACCGTCGTTGTCCACGTTTACCACGCCAAGCACCTGCGATGCCAGGTTGCCGTAGGGGTACACGCGCTTCATGGCCTGCTCAAAGAGCACGCCTGGCAGGTTCTTCTTCTCCAGCGCCGCGACATCATCCTCGTCCACCTGACGTTTGATATACACCCAGGTGCCATCCGACTCAACGAGCTCGCGACAGGTCTTTTTATCGATGCCCGTAGCTTTGACCAGCGCCGATACCGTTTTGTCAACGTCCTCGATAAGCTGCGGATTCACGGCGATGTTACGACATTCGACCGACGACGTCAGCACGTTGCCGTTACGGTCGTAGATGGTACCGCGCTTGGCATACAGCGTCTGCGCAAGCAAGCGACGTGCATCGGCGCGGTCGCGCAACTTATCGGCTTCCACGATTTGATAGTCGGCAAGGCGAAGGACGCCCAAACCCAAGCCAAACCCGATGAAGCCCATGACGGCTTTGCGACGGGGCAGCGGCGTGCCCGTGAGCCATTCGGTCGACGAGCTCTTGCGCGGTCTGGTGTTATGCATCTGAGGACCACTCGAGCCACGGAGACGCGACGCGGGGTCGTTGCCATAGGACGGCCTCGCGTTGTAAGATGGCCGACCCGTTCCTTGATAACCAGAACGTCCCCGCGATGAGGGACGTCCAGAACCGCGACCCCCGTCGGAGCCGCGGCGATAGTCATTTGTCATACTCAGCTACCGTCTTGTTACTGAGCGGTCGCGGTCGAGCTAGCGCCCGCGGCTGCATCCTGCGAAAAATCAAGTGTAACGCTCTCGCTGGGCTCCACCATGCCATAAGCGCCCGCAAGGTCGCGAATGCGCGTGTCGGCACCATAGACCGAATGCATGACCTCCAGGTCGGAGCTTTCGTCGGTCGCCTTCTCGAGCGTGTTGGTAAGCGCGGCGTTGTTGTTGAGCACCTGGGCCGTAATGCCGGCGAGCGCCACACGGGCGACACCGATCGTCATGAAGATGGCCGCAATGATGCAAAACGTTTTAAGAACGCTCATGAAAACCGGGCTTACCGCCTGGTTTGCCTGACGGCCCGCGCCCGTGTAGACATCAAAGCGCGGCGTGCGCTGCTCGCGGGGAGCAACGGGGGCCTGCGGTGCCTCACGATAGGCGGGCATGGCGTTCATATCATAGGCGAGTGCTGCGTTTGAGGTGTTGTAGCCCATGATATGCCGCCTCCCATCCCGAGTACGTTGGTAGTGTGTTTAAGCTTCGTTTGTGGTACGAGCGGGAGGTCCAATATCGCGCGGTCGCGTCTACAGACGCTGCGCCACGCGGATCTTGGCTGATCTCGCCCGAGGGTTGCGCGCAACCTCATCGGGTTGGGCAACCAAGGGTTTGCGGGTGATGACCTTGAGTATCGGCACGTTGCCGCACACGCACACCGGAATCTCCGGCGGACACGTGCACCCCTGGCTCATCTCCTTAAAGTGGTTCTTTACGATACGGTCCTCGAGCGAGTGATACGAGATGACGCAGATGCGTCCGCCCGGGTTGAGCCACCTTGTGGCAGCGTCAAGCCCTCGCTCGAGCACATCGAGTTCGTGATTGACCTCGATGCGAATGGCCTGGAAACTCTTCTTGGCTGGGTGTCCGCCATGCCGACGAGCGGCAGCGGGGATACCAGCCTTGATGATCTCGACAAACTGGCCGGTGGTTTCAATCGGCTCATGCTCGCGGCGGCGCACGATCTCACGCGCGATCTGCGAGGCAAACTTCTCTTCGCCGTAGACGCGTAGAATCCGGGCGAGGTCGTGTTCGTTATAGGTGTTGATGACCTCAGCTGCGTTTAAGGTGTTGTTACCCGGATCCATCCGCATGTCCAATGGGGCGTCCTCGTTGTACGAAAAGCCCCTGCCAGGGATATCGAGTTGCGGCGACGAAACGCCCAAGTCGAACAGGAAGCCATCGACCCCGGGCACCTCGGCCGAGCAAAGCAGCTCGTCCAAGTCGCCGAAGTTGCCCTTCAGTAGCTGGTGCGGGACGCCGGGAACCTCGCGGTCCAGACGGGCGCCAGCGGCCTCGAGGGCCATGTCGTCCTGATCGACGCCGAGCAAAAGGCCGGTCTCCCCCACCTGCGCGGCCATCTTTACCGAATGGCCGGCACCGCCAAGGGTGCAGTCGCAGACGACGGAGCCGCTCTTTAGCTGCAGCGACTCAAGCACTTCGCCGAGCATGACAGGTTCATGCCGATATTCTTGTGTCAAGATTCCACGCTCCATCCGTTACTCGTGCCTTGCCCTTACGAGAAGAAGAGGTCCAGCAGGGCCTCGTCGTCATCGTCCTCATCGGCCGTAGCGCGGTCCCAAACCTCAAGGTGGTCGTAGTTGCCCACAACCGTGACCTCGCGGTCGAGGTTCGCCTGCTTGCGGAGAGACTCAGAAAGACCGATACGACCCGCGCTGTCCACATCCATCGACGTGGTGCGCTTGTTGATCGCCCTCATGAGCTTCTGGTCGTTGATGTCACGCGGGTTAAAACCCTCGTGGCCCTCACGACCCGCGAAGAGTCCTTCGACCCACTTATCGAAGGCCTCGGCAGAGAACACGTACAGAGCATCGACATCCAGGGCTTTGAACACGCGAACGTGCTCTCCAAGCTCCTCGCGAAGGGGTGCAGGCAGGGATAGACGACCCTTTGCATCGAGATTGCGCTCGTATGCACCCGTCATTCCCATGTGCGCCCTCCCCTCGGTTACTCAGATGGCACGTACGCGGGGAACCACCCCGCCTGTCGACGTCATCAATAATATGGGGAACCGCCCCATTTTTCAACACCTTTCCCCACCCCTTCCCCCACCCCACCCCACCACTCCACCCCCAATATGTTGTAAAACACCCCCGAGCATATGTTCGAAAACACAATATGTTGTGTTTGCAGCAAAGGCGGGATGCCACCTGTAGAACCACGCCCGCGAACCTCAACCTTCAAGTTGACCTTGAGGCGATTTTTACGTCCCTTTACACACCGTTCACATCGCCCCCAAACTCCCCCACCCACGGTACACACGGCCCACCAACGCGTCGGTGTCTGGCGAAAAATGGGACGGGCCCCAGATTGCCCATGTGCGCAAAAGTGCGTCTCGGCAATCTGGGGCCCGTCCCCTTTAATATTTATAAATATGCAGGTCAGCGAGGTGCTAGCGATGTGCCAACGGATGCGCCGCCAGATAGACCTCGGTCAGTTGCGTGCGGTCGACATGCGTGTAGACCTGCGTGGTCGAAATATCGGCATGGCCCAAAATCTCCTGCAGCACACGCAGGTCGGCACCGCCCGCGAGCATGTGGGTGGCAAAGGAGTGGCGCAGGGTGTGGGGATGGAGCCCAACCAGCCCCACCTGGCGCCCATACCGCTCGCATATCGCATGCACGGCCTGGCGCGACAGGCGACGTCCGTTCTTATTTAAAAAGACCGCCGAGGTCTCCATCCCGTGAGCATGCGCGGCCAGGAGAGTGCGCCCGTCACCTATATAGTGTGTCAGGGCGCGAGCCGCGCTTCCCACCAACGGGGCCAGACGCTCCTTGGAGCCCTTACCGCGCACCAGGACAAACCCGTCATCAATATGGATATCGCCCACATCGAGCCCAACCAGCTCACTCACGCGCAAACCGCATCCGTAGAGCACTTCCAAGATGGCATGATCGCGCAGCCCCATCTCGCCCTCGGGAAAGTCTTGATCGAGCAGTGCCGAGACATCCTCCACCGAAAGGTATTCCGGCAGGCGATCTGCCTTTTTGGGCAGGCGCAACGCCGCCGTCGGGTTTTGGGCCACGGCCCCATCGCGCACCAAAAAGGCATGCAGACCCTTCACGGCAGCAAGCGCGCGCTCCACCGAGGCGTCGGAATAGCCTCCGTCGCGGCGATCGGCAACAAAGCCCTCCACGACCTGACGGCTCACATCTTCAAACGACGCAATGTCAGCCCGCTCCAGATAGGCGCAGTACGTCGTCAGGTCACGACGGTAGGCCGCAATCGTATTGCGCGCCAAACCCCGCTCGACCGCAAGGTAATCGAGATACTCCCCCGCCACCACAGCGAGCGACGAGGGAGTAGCTTCGGTATGTTCTTGGTTCTCCGGCACCCTTAGTCCGTAGCGAGGTTCTTGGGCGTCACCTGCAGACGGTCGACACCCTCGTGCTGGCCAATCGAGGCGCGCACGAACTCGCGGAACAGCGGCTGCGGGTTGGTCGGACGGCTCTTGAACTCGGGATGAGCCTGAGTGGCCACATACCACGGATGTACGTCGCGCGGCAGCTCGACCATCTCGACCAGACGCTCGTCGGGCGAAAGACCCGAGATTACCAGACCGGCGTCCTCGAGCTGGTCACGGAAGGCGTTGTTGAACTCAAAACGGTGACGGTGACGCTCGTAGACGAGCTCCTCGCCATAGGCCTCGCGCGCGAGGGAATCGGCGGCGAGCTTGCACGGATAGGCACCCAGACGCATGGTGCCACCCTTCTCGGTCACGTCCTCCTGCGAGCTCATCAGGTCGATGACACTATACGGGCCATCAGGATCGAACTCGGAAGAGCTGGCGCCGGCAAGGCCGACCACGTTGCGGGCAAATTCGCACACGGCCACCTGCATACCCAGGCAAATGCCCAGATACGGAATCTTGTGCTCGCGGGCGAACTCGGCCGCGAGGATCTTGCCCTCCAGGGCGCGCTTGCCAAAGCCGCCAGGGACCAAGATGCCCGAGGCGTCACCCAGGACCTCGGAGACGTTCTGCTCGTCGAGGCTCTCGCCATCGACCAGCTGCACGTCAACGTGGCGATCGTAGAACACGCCCGCATGGTGCAGGGCCTCGATAACCGACAGGTAGGCATCGGGCAGCTGCGTATACTTGCCCACGACGGCGATCTTCACCTTGTCGGCGTGCTGGTTGGCATGGTTCTGCTTGCGCAGGAACTCGTTCCACTGACTCATGTCGCGCTCACGCGGGTCCAGACCCAGACGCTCGCAAATGCGCAGGTCAAAGTCCTGCTCGGCGAGCAGCTGCGGAACATCGTAGATGCTCGCGCAGTCCTCGTTGGTAAAGACGCAGTCGGTGTCGACGTCGCAGAAGCTTGCGATCTTGCCGCGGATGGCATCGTCGATATGGTGATCGGAGCGCAGAACGATAATATCGGGCTGGATGCCAAAGCTGCGGAGCTCCTTGACGGAGTGCTGCGTCGGCTTGGTCTTGACCTCGTGGGCGGCGGCGATATAGGGAACGAGCGACACGTGGATGTAGCAGACGTTCTCGGGGCCGGCCTCCTTGCGATACTGGCGGATGGCCTCGACAAACGGCTGCGACTCGATGTCACCGATGGTGCCGCCCAACTCAGTGATGACCACGTCGGAGCCGGTCTGCTCCTCAATACGACGGAACTTATCCTTAATGGCGTTCGTGACGTGCGGAATCACCTGCACGGTGCCGCCCAAAAAGTCACCGCGACGTTCACGGGCGATCAGGCTCTTATAGATGGCACCAGTCGTAAAGTTGGAATCGCGGGTCAGGTTCTCATCAATAAAGCGCTCGTAGTGGCCCAGGTCCAGATCGGACTCGTAGCCGTCCTCGGTCACAAAGACCTCGCCATGCTGGAACGGGCTCATGGTGCCGGGGTCGACGTTCAGATACGGGTCGGCCTTTTGCATCGTTACCTTGTAGCCGCGCGACTTGAGCAGACGGCCCAGCGAGGCCGCGGTAATACCCTTGCCCAGAGACGAAACCACGCCGCCGGTCACGAACACATGCTTGGTCATATTGAGTTACCTGCGCTTCCCGTAGAAGTTGTCCATACACATCTTACGGGTCTTCATTGTAATACTCGCGACGCGCGCCGCACACAATTTTTCTTACGCGCAATCGCATTTCTCCATCTAGAAACAAAACGCCGCCCAGTTGCCCAGGCGGCGTCGTTTCCACTATGAATGCGCGCCGTTATCGATCGGCGACTTCGTCCTTGATCAAGTCCTGCACGAGCATACCGGCACGGATGCCCTCTAGATACCATTCGCCACGCTCCGTAAGACAAATACCATTTGCGAGCTGGCCGCCGTCGTCGCTGTAGCGCGAGACGACCTCAATGATGTCTTCGGATTCCAAGCGTTCAATTGCCGCGCGGGCGCGATACGGAGACACCCCCACACGCTCGGCAAGCGTCTTTCGCGAAAAGCCATAAAATCCGCCGTTGTCTTCGGACTGCTGTGCAATCTCCATCAGCACCTGCACCTCGACACGCTTCATATCGTTGACACTCGCACGACCCTTGCCAGCCATGGCAGCCTCCTCAAACCGAGCACGGGCATCACTTGCACCGTGCGCGACCGGCACACCCCATGATGGCCGGCAACATCCATCATGCGGCATCCCCGCAAAAGGATGAAACAATTAGGGTTATTGTATACCGCCCAAATCGCTTATAGGCAGGTAAACGGGCTAATTTTAGGTTAAACGGTAGCTTTGTTGATAAATGGGGCACACCGAATGTATATCCGATGCGCCCCTTTAAGACCAATTTATCCAGGCTTAGCGGTGGAAGAAGCCACGGCGCTCGAACTTGGGCTCGCAGCACACGTTGATGCCCAGCTTGCGCAACACCGTCTCGTCCGTCGGCGAGATGATCACGCTAAAGAATGCATCGCAGCCACGCAGCTGCTCCAGGCCCGAAAGGACGCGGGCCGCCGTCTCGCTCGTTGCCGAGGTGATCGAGAGCGCCATAAGCGTCTCGTCGGTGTGCAGGCGCGGGTTCTTGCTACCCAGGAAATGCGTCTTGAGCTTGCTGATAGGCTCGATCGCCTCATCGCTAATGACCTCGAGTTCAAGGTCAACGCCCGAGACATGCTTAAGTGCATTCATGATGAGCGAGCTCGCGGCGCCCAGGCGCGTGGAAGTCTTGCCGGTCACCACGGAGCCGTCGGGCATGACCATGGCGCCTACGGGGCCACCCGTCAGCTGCTCCCTGGTAAGAGCGGCCGAGCGTGCCGGCGAGTAGTTCTTGTCGATACCGGCCTTCTTCATAATGATCTTGAGACGATCAACCTGCTCATCGCCCACGCCGGTACGGCGCACATTTTCGACCGCGGTAAAGTAGCGGCGGACGATCTCCATCTTGGAAGCGTCACGGCAGGCATCGTCATCGGTAATGGCAAAACCGACCATATTGACGCCCATGTCCGTGGGGCTCTGGTAGGGGCTCTTGCCCAGGATCTTTTCCATCAGAGCACGGACCACTGGGAAGGCCTCGACGTCACGGTTGTAGTTGACCGTGGTCTTGTTGTAGGCCTCCAAGTGGAAGGAGTCGATGATATTGGCATCGTCAAGGTCGGCCGTGGCGGCCTCATAGGCGATGTTGACCGGATGCGTAAGAGGCAGATTCCAGACCGGGAAAGTCTCGAACTTGGCATAGCCGGCGGCGGTGCCGTGCTTGTGCTCGTGATAGAGCTGAGACAGGCAGGTGGCGAGCTTGCCCGAGCCAGGGCCGGGAGCGGTGACCACAACGAGCGGACGAGTGGTCTCGACAAACTCGTTCTTGCCATAGCCGTCGTCGGACACGATCAGGTCGACGTCGTGCGGATAGCCCTCGATGGGATAGTGCAGCTTGGCAGGAATGCCGAGCGCGTTCAGGCGATTGCGGAACACATCGGCGGCGGGCTGGCCGGCGTACTGGGTGATGACCACGGCCGCGACAGCAAAACCGTTGCCGCGGAACAGGTCGACCAGGCGCAAAACGTCCTCGTCATAGGTAATGCCCAGGTCACCGCGAGCCTTGTTCTTCTCGATGTGGTTCGCGTTAATGGCGATGATGACCTCGACGTCGTCGGCAATGCTCTTGAGCATGCGGAACTTGCTGTCCGGCTCAAAACCCGGCAGCACGCGACTCGCGTGATAGTCGTCAAACAGCTTGCCGCCAAACTCCAAATACAGCTTGCCGCCAAACTGCGAGATGCGCTCCTTAATATGAGCGGCCTGCAGCTCGATATACTTCGCGTTGTCGAAACCCTGGCGCATATATGGCTCCCGTCCCGTTTCCATTTAATGTTCTAGGCGATTATAACGGAGCAGACCCTTCCCGAAGCCCAGGCCATCAACAGGCACCAACCAAACATCCGTCAAACCTCTTGTCGGACATATTTGGTGCAAACTAACCTGACCCCATTGCACCGCCCCATTACACCAACAACGGCAACATCGCAGGTGGAGCATAAGTCAGCGAACGGGCGCCAGAGCGAGCAAGCAGCCCCCTGCACCAACAATGGCAGCGCCGCAGGTGGAGCAAAAGTCAGCGAAAGCCCGCCAGAGCGAGCAAGGTGACGTGAAAGAGGAGGGCATAGGCCTTTTGGCCATGCCCGACGATTGAACGTCAGATTGCCGCTCTGGCGGGCTTGCAGCGTCGAGTGGTTCCGGCGTTTGGTAAAACGCCGGAACACAAGAGCGCCCCCTCCCGCGCACGGAACGGGAGGGGGCTAAAGGTAGGAGTCTACCGGTGGGTTGACCCCACCGGACAGACGATGACCAGGTGATCCTTTACAGGATCGTCAAGGTTTCCGTGGGGTACCCGTTGGGTACTTAGAGCAGAACGCAGGCGACGGTCAGGATGACGGCGCAGACGACGGAGAGAGCGACGATGAGCTTAAGGGCAAACTTGAGCCAGGTCGTCCACTCGATCTTGGCCAGGGCGAGACCGCCCATGATGGCGCCGGAGGTCGGGGTGAACAGGTTCACGACACCGATGGCGGCGGAGAAGATCATGACCATGACCTCGGGCGAGAAGCCGAGCTTAACAGCCAGCGGTCCCATGATGGGCATGGAGACGGTAGCCATACCGGAGGTCGAGGGGATCAGGAAGGACAGGCCGAAGTAGACCAGGAAGCTCATGGGAGCGAAGATCACGCCGGACAGGCCAGCCAGGGCATTGGCGGCAGCGTCGAGGACGAAAACGTCGAGACCGGTGTTAGCCATGAGGACGGAGATGCCACGGGCGAGGGCGATGACGAGAACAACGGACATCATGTCGGCAGCGCCGGTGATGAAGGTGTTAACGATCTGCTTCTCGGACAGGCCACCGATGATACCGATAAGGACGGCCATGAGGAAGAACCAGGTGGAAGCCTCGTCGAAGTACCACTGGCCAATGGGCAGGCCGGTGATCAGGGCAGACCAGCCCTGGACGACGGCGTTACCGTCGGCGTCGTAGACAGCGCCAGCGTCGAAGAAGTTGGCGACGCCCTCGTTGAGGTCGGCCAGCGGAATGAAGCCGACGATCATGACGACGAAGGTGAAGGCGAAGGCAATCAGAACACCCTTCTGACGACCGGTGAGCTTGACCTCCTTGTGGACCTCGGAAGCAGCCTTGCCGTGAGCCTCTTCGGCGTCCTTGAGCTCCTGCATCGACAGGATGGTGGAACCCTTGTCAGCCTTGACCTTCTTGGCATAGTTCATCACGAAGAAGATGGACATAGCGGTAGTGACAATCCACAGGACGGCACCGAGGCCGATGATGATGGACTGGTTGACCTCAATGCCAACGCCGGTCAGAGCGTCGACGGCAGCGCCGACGGCGAACGGGTTAACCGTGGAGCCCAGGCAGCCGCAGCCAGCGCCGAGCAGGACGGTAGCGGCACCGACCATGGGGTCGAAGCCAGCGGCCATCATGGTAGCGGCGAGCAGGGCGTAGAAGGGAACGGTCTCCTCGCACATACCATAGGTGGTACCACCGAGGGAGAAGATGAGCATCAGCACGGGAATGAGCATAATCTCGTTGCCCTTAAGCTTCTGCACCAGAACGGCGATGCCGTTGTCCAGAGCGCCGGTCTCGGTCATCATGCCGAGGAAGCCGCCCAGGATCATAACGAAGAGGCAGACGGGCAGAGCGTCAGCGAAGCCCTTAATCGGGGCGGTGCAGAAATCGCTCAGACGGGCGGCAGTAACCGCGCCGCCGGACGTGCCGGAGACGATAACGGTAACAACTGCAACAATTGCCAGCAGAGCTAGAAGAATGGTGAACGATGAAGGCATACCGCGCTTTTTCTTAGCGGTCTCAGTCATAGTTCTCATCCCCCCTTCATAAATCATTTACTGATCTCGCCCGAAGCGGCTCTTCCGTGCCGTGCCTGCCGCTCGATGCGAGATTTTTACCAGATAAAGCCGCTCGGGGTGTGCAGCAATACACCCCGAGCGAGATGCTAGATGCTCTTACTTGAGCGTGGCATACATGACAGCCTTGATGGTGTGCATGCGGTTCTCGGCCTCGTCGAAGACCTTGGAAGCGGGGCTCTCGAAGACCTCGTCGGTGACCTCCTGCTCGGTGATGCCGAACTGCTCGCACTTCTCGGCGCCAATCGTGGTGTTGGTGTCGTGGAAGCTGGGCAGGCAGTGCAGGAAGATGGCACCCGGGTTGGCCATAGCCATGACCTCGGAGGTAACGCGATACGGGGTGAGCTGAGCGATGCGCTCGGCCCAGACCTCGTCGGGCTCGCCCATGGAGACCCACACGTCGGTGTAGATAACGTCGGCACCGGTGACGCCGTCCTTGACGTCGGTAGTCAGCTTGATGGTGCAGCCGTTGGCCTCGGCGATGGGCTTGCAGGCCTCGATGACGTCGTCAGCGGGCATGCACTCCTCGGGGCCGCAGGCCACGAAGTTCATGCCGAGCTTGGAGCAGACGACCATGAGGGAGCGAGCGACATTGTTCTTGCAGTCGCCCATGAAGACGAGGGTCTTGCCCTTGATGTCGTAGTTGAAGTTCTCCTGGACGGTCAGGATGTCGGCGAGCATCTGGGTGGGATGCCACTCGGTGGTCAGGCCGTTCCACACGGGCACGCCGGACTTGGCAGCGAGCTCCTCGACGTCGTCCTGGGCAAAGCCACGGAACTCGATGCCGTCATACATGCGGCCGAGAACGCGAGCGGTGTCCTCGATGGACTCCTTCTTACCCATCTGCGACGAACCGGGATCGAGGTAGGTGACGCCCATGCCCAGATCCATGCCGCCGACCTCAAAGGCGCAGCGGGTACGAGTGGAGGTCTTCTGGAAGAGCAGAACGATGTTCTTGCCCTCGAGATAGCGGTGCGGAACGCCAGCGCGCTTCATGTCCTTGAAGTTCTTGGAAAGCTTGAGCAAGTACTCGATCTCCTCGGTGGAGAGGTCGAGGAGCTTGAGGAAGCTACGGCCGGAGAGGTTAACACCCATGGTTCGTATCCTTTCGAAAAAATGAATTACGTAAGTATTAGTGTTGCCCGTTTGACGGGCGAAACCGGTGCGGTTGTAGGGGGACCGCACCGGAAACGGAAAGACTTAGAGGTCCTCGCGCCAGAAGGGCATGCTCATGCAGCGCGGGCCGCCGCGGCCGCGGGAGAGCTCGGCGGAGGGCACGACGAGAAGGTCCAGGCCCTCCTTGTACAGCACGTCGTTGGTGACGGTGTTGCGGGCGTAGACGCAGATCTTGCCGGGCTCGACGCACAGGGTGTTGGAGCCGTCGTTCCACTGCTCGCGGGAGGCCGCGATCGGGTCGCCGCCGCCGCAGGGGATCAGCTTGACCTGGTCGACGCCGGTGGCGTCCTCCAGGACGTGCTCGAGGGTGTCCTCGATCAGGCGGATGTTCACGTCGCCCGGGTTCTTGCCGGCGGTCAGCTCGTAGACGCGCAGGGTGCCCATGATGGCGGGGTGGATCGTGAACTTATCGACGTCGATCTGGGTGAAGACCGTGTCGAGGTGCATGAAGGCGCGCGAGACCGGGATGTCGAAGGCCAGGATGCGCTCGACCTTGGAGTCGGAGTTCCAGAAGATGTTCTGGGCCATGACGTCGATAGCGGCGGCCTGGGTGCGCTGGGAGATGCCGACGGCGAGGGTCTTCTCGTTGATGTTCAGCACGTCGCCGCCCTCGGTGTGGAACTGGCAGTCGCGGCGGAAGTACAGCGAGACGTCCTTGTAGTCGGGGTGGTACTTGAAGACGTACTTGCCGTACAGGGTCTCGCGGTTGCGGGTGACCGAGTACATGCGGTTGAGGTTGACGCCCTCGCCGACGACCGCGAACGGGTCGCGGGTGAAGTAGAGGTTGGGCATCGGGTCGATGATCAGGTCGGACTCGGACTCGGAGTTGACCAGGGAGTCGAGGGTCGTGGACGCCGTGAGGGGCATGTCGATCTCGGCCTTGGTCATGCCGGCCATGGTCTTCTTGACGAACTCGAGGTTGTCCTCGATGGAGTCCAGCTTCTCGCGGACGATCTGCGGCATGTGCTGGCCGCGGATGCCGGCCTCGGCGATGTACTGGTCGGTGAACTCGGCGCGGGCGCCGGGGACCTGGTCGAACACCTCGGCGACGAGGTTCTCGAGGTAGAGGACCTCCACGCCCTGGTCCCTCAGGATCTGGGCGAAGGTGTCGTGCTCCTGCTGTGCGACCTCCAGGAACGGGACGTCGTCGAACAGGAGTCGCTCGAGCTCGTCGGGCGGCAGGTTGAGGAGCTCGTCGCCGGGACGGTGCAGGCAGACCTTCCTGAGCTTGCCGATCTCGGAAGGCACGTGCAGACCTTTCGTCATGGCCTCCTACCTTTCTTTCGGGCCCCTGTCAGGGCCGATTCGTTAGCGCCCCTCCGTGTGAGGCGTTATTGCTGACGACATATTTATATCCAAAATCAGTTCATACTTCCACCTCGCCCCCGAACGGTTTTATATGAGGGGTGAACGGCATACACATATACTTCACGCATGGCACACTTTGATTTAATAAAGTTTATTTACGTGCTTAAACGCGTTTTCAATCCAAATAACAAATGGAACTTAACTTTATTAAACCACCCTCAAATTGCATATTTCCAATAAAGCTATGAATAGAATTAGCGATTCATACCGCGTCTCAACCATTTTCATTTTTATTCAGAAAAAAGTTTGTCCTATTCATTTCTGGTAACAAATTACCGTTTACCAGACGCTTGATACCGTTCACCGGAAGCTCAGTATAAGGCCCATCGGATACCGGCTCGCCTTACGGCCTCATTTGTAACAACTTGACTTCTCGGTATAGAAAAACAGTCCCGCTCCCCTCATGGGAAACGGGACTGTTATCGATAATCGTAGACAGATTTGAGCGGTTTTGAGAGCCGTCGGAATCCTAGCGATCGAACTCCGCCAGTGCCTCGCCCAAAAGCCTCAGACCCTCGCGCAGAACGTCCTCGCTCGCGCAGTAGCCCAGGCGTGCGCCGCAGGGAAGCTCAAAGCGGCTACCGGGAACCAACAGCACTCCCCTCTCGGCCAGCAGGCGCTTGCAGAACTCCTCGTCGTCCTCGGGAATATCAAGCTTGATAAACGAGGTAGACACGCCCTGCGGGGCCGTCCAGGAAACGCGATGCTGCGTATCGATTCAAGCCTGCGCGATATCGCGGTTTCCAAACACGATCTTGCGGTTGCGCTCGAGGATCTTGTCCTTGTGCTTGAGCACATAGGTCGCCAGGGCGTCGTTGAACACGCCGCCGCAAATCATGGTGTAGTCGCGGTACGTGCGAATGCGGTTAGATACCTCTTCGTCTGCCACAACCCAGCCCACGCGGGCCGCAGGCGTCGAATAGGTCTTGGATACCGAGTTGGTGACTATGGCTTTCTCGTACACATCGGCCATCGACAAAAAGTCCTCGGTGTTCTCAAGCGGCAGGTACACCTCGTCGCACAGCACATAGGCGCCCACCGAGCGGGCGATCTCGGCAATCTGGCCGAGCGTATCGGCATCAAGCACCGTACCGATGGGGTTCGATGCGTTATTGATGCAGATGAGCTTCGTGTTGGGACGAACGATGCGCTTGAGCTCCTCGATATCGGGTTTCCATCCGAGCTCCTCGCGAAGCTCCCAATACTCGACCTCGGCGCCGAGCGTACGCGGGATCTCATAGAGCGGCGCATAGATGGGCCACTCGGCAATCACGTGATCGCCGGGCTCGACAACAGCCATGAAGGCGTTGAGGTTGGCGCCCGTGCAGCCGTTGGTCTGCAGGATGTGGTCGGGATTGACCTCACGACGATACAGTTTGGCGACCTCGGCCTTAAAGTCGGGCGAACCCTCGATCCAGCCGTAGTTCATCTTCTCGCGATCCAGGCGCTCGTAGAACGTGGCACCATCTTGATCGTCGAGCGCGCGCAGCTCGCCCATGGTAAGCGACGAAATCGTCGACTGGGCGATATCCCACGTAGCGCTCTTCTCCCAAACGTTAAGCCATTCCTCAACGCCGATTGCCTTGATATCCATGGCCAAGCTCCTTACAAAAGCAGTCATCCAATCGTGTTGACGTTCCTCATACAAGAATGGGGCGGTGCGAATACCCGCACCGCCCCAATGGGAGACATCTAATGGCAGCTAGATGTATGTATTAAGACCTGTACGGGTCCTTGAAGACCTTAGAGGCCCTCGCGCCAGAAGGGCATGCTCATGCAGCGCGGGCCGCCGCGGCCGCGGGAGAGCTCGGCGGAGGGCACGACGAGAAGGTCCAGGCCCTCCTTGTACAGCACGTCGTTGGTGACGGTGTTGCGGGCGTAGACGCAGATCTTGCCGGGCTCGACGCACAGGGTGTTGGAGCCGTCGTTCCACTGCTCGCGGGAGGCCGCGATCGGGTCGCCGCCGCCGCAGGGGATCAGCTTGACCTGGTCGACGCCGGTGGCGTCCTCCAGGACGTGCTCGAGGGTGTCCTCGATCAGGCGGATGTTCACGTCGCCCGGGTTCTTGCCGGCGGTCAGCTCGTAGACGCGCAGGGTGCCCATGATGGCGGGGTGGATCGTGAACTTATCGACGTCGATCTGGGTGAAGACCGTGTCGAGGTGCATGAAGGCGCGCGAGACCGGGATGTCGAAGGCCAGGATGCGCTCGACCTTGGAGTCGGAGTTCCAGAAGATGTTCTGGGCCATGACGTCGATAGCGGCGGCCTGGGTGCGCTGGGAGATGCCGACGGCGAGGGTCTTCTCGTTGATGTTCAGCACGTCGCCGCCCTCGGTGTGGAACTGGCAGTCGCGGCGGAAGTACAGCGAGACGTCCTTGTAGTCGGGGTGGTACTTGAAGACGTACTTGCCGTACAGGGTCTCGCGGTTGCGGGTGACCGAGTACATGCGGTTGAGGTTGACGCCCTCGCCGACGACCGCGAACGGGTCGCGGGTGAAGTAGAGGTTGGGCATCGGGTCGATGATCAGGTCGGACTCGGACTCGGAGTTGACCAGGGAGTCGAGGGTCGTGGACGCCGTGAGGGGCATGTCGATCTCGGCCTTGGTCATGCCGGCCATGGTCTTCTTGACGAACTCGAGGTTGTCCTCGATGGAGTCCAGCTTCTCGCGGACGATCTGCGGCATGTGCTGGCCGCGGATGCCGGCCTCGGCGATGTACTGGTCGGTGAACTCGGCGCGGGCGCCGGGGACCTGGTCGAACACCTCGGCGACGAGGTTCTCGAGGTAGAGGACCTCCACGCCCTGGTCCCTCAGGATCTGGGCGAAGGTGTCGTGCTCCTGCTGTGCGACCTCCAGGAACGGGACGTCGTCGAACAGGAGTCGCTCGAGCTCGTCGGGCGGCAGGTTGAGGAGCTCGTCGCCGGGACGGTGCAGGCAGACCTTCCTGAGCTTGCCGATCTCGGAAGGCACGTGCAGACCTTTCGTCATGGCCTCCTACCTTTCTTTCGGGCCTTACTGGCCGAATGTATCAGCGCCCCTCCATATGGAGCGCTGCTTGCTGACAGCTCTAGTTATATCCAAAAACCACCCGCAATTCCACCTCGCCCCCGAACGGTCAGCAAAGTGCGATGAACGGTATATCGCATATGATTCCCCCATGATGCACTTCAGTTCTCTAAAGCAGGTTTTCAAAGGTAATCGTTCTTTTTTCTAAGGAATTGAGCAAGATTGCACAAATAATTTCATGTTTAGGAATTGCATAGCTAAAACTGTTTTCTGCATATATATGTCGTCTGTCCATGATTCAATTTGGATTCGATTATATTCAGCTCGCAATCATTCTTATTCATACATCCTCATCAGTTGAGTATGGATATAGATTGTTTTCAAAACGAGTTGGACAGTTAGTCACATGCCTTGACAGCGTAAGAAGTAGGTAAAGATACCGTTCGCACAATACGTCCGTGCCACAAGTCGACTAAATTGAGACAATAGTGAATAGGGTTAGGCTACCGTCCCCTGCGGGGACTGAACGGACAGATGCATATGCCGAGCAAAATCGAAAAAAAGCAAGCCGCCGCAAAGCCGCGCAAACCGCCGCGCGACTTCTCGTACACGCAGAACCGAGAGCTCAGCTGGCTACGCTTTGACAACCGTGTGCTCGACGAGGCTTTTGATGAGTCCGTGCCGCTGTTCGAGCGCCTTAAGTTCGTCTCGATCTTCGAGTCTAACCTCGACGAGTTTCTCATGGTGCGTGTGGGCGGCCTGTCCGATCTGGCAGAGCTCAAAAAACAGCCTGTCGACAACAAGAGCAATATGACCGCCTCCGAACAGGTCGATGCTGTCATGGCCGAAATGCCCGGGCTCCTTACCCGTTGGGAGTCCATCTTTAAGAGCATCGAGGGCAAGCTCGATACCTTGGGCGTTCACCGCGCCCGCATCGATTCGCTTACGCCCGAGGAGCGCACCTTTGTAACCCGCTACTTCCAGGCCTACGTGTCGCCGGTCATCTCACCGCTGGTGATCGACCCGCGCCACCCCTTCCCCAACCTGCGCAACGGCGCGCTCTACCTGGCGTGCGGCCTGGACGGCGTCACCGACGAGGAAAGTCTGCTGGGCCTGATCGAGATTCCCGCCTCGATGAACCGCGTGGTCGAGATCCCCTCGCCCACCGGCACCTACTCCTACATCTTGCTCGAGGACGTCATCCTCGCCTGCCTGGACAGCTGCTTTGGCTCCTATAAACCGCTGGATCGCGCGCTGATCCGCGTCACCCGCAACGCCGACATCGACCCGGACGGCGAGGGCGTCGAGGAGGAAGAGGATTACCGCCAGCATATGAAGCGCATCCTCAAGAAGCGCCTGCGCCTGCAGCCGGTAGTGCTCGCCGTATCGGGCTCACTCGAAAAAGCAACGCTCAAGACTATCCGCAAGGCGCTCGAGCTCTCGCGTCGCTCGGTCTTTACCTGCGATATCCCGCTCAACCTGGGCTATGTCTTTGGCATCGAGGGCAAGATTCCCGAGCACCTGCGCAACGAGCTCCTCTTTACGCCGTTTAAGCCGCAGCCCAACCCCACCATCGATATGACCCGCTCCATCCGCGAGCAGGTACTTCAGCACGACAAGCTGCTCTTTTATCCCTATGAGGCCATGAACCCCTTCCTGGATCTGGTGCACGAGGCCGCCTACGACCCCGAGTGCATCTCACTGCGCATCACGCTCTACCGTGTGGCCAAGCAGAGCCGCCTGTGCGAGTCGCTGATCGATGCCGCCGAAAACGGCAAAGAGGTCACGGTGCTCATGGAGCTCCGCGCCCGCTTCGACGAGCAGAACAACATCGAGTGGGCCGAGCGTCTGGAAGAGGCAGGCTGCACCGTCATCTACGGCTCCGAGGGCTTTAAGTGCCACTCCAAGATCTGCCAGCTCACCTATCGCGAGGGCATGGCGCTTACCCGTCTGACGCTTTTGGGTACCGGCAACTTTAACGAGAAGACGGCCAAGCTCTACAGCGACTTTATGCTCATGACCGCGCATCCCGGCATCGGCGAGGACGCCAACTTGTTCTTCCGCAACCTGTCGCTGGGCAACCTGCGCGGCGATTACCGCTTCCTGGGCGTGGCGCCGGTCGGCCTGAAGCCGCTCATCATGCGCGGCCTGGATCGCGAGATCCAGCGTGCCCTCGCTGGCGAGCCCGCCCGTGTGTTCTTTAAGCTCAACTCGCTCACCGACCGCGAGGTCATCGACAAGATCGCTGAGGCATCGTGCGCAGGAGTCCGCGTAGACATGATCATCCGCGGCATCTCGTGCCTCAAGCCGGGCGTTCCGGGCAAGACCGAGAACGTGCATGTCCGTTCTATCGTCGGACGCTTTTTGGAGCATGCACGCGTTTACGCCTTTGGCGTGGACTCGGACATGATCTATCTGAGCTCGGCCGACATGATGACGCGCAACACCGAGCACCGCGTGGAGATCGCCTTCCCCGTGCTCGACCCCACCTGCCGCGCCCTGGTGCACGAATACATGGGCATGCAGCTGCGCGACAACGTGAAGGCCCGCAGCCTCACGAGCGACGGCACCTGGGTTCCCGTGGAGCGTGCAGAGGACGAGAAACCCTTCAACTCGCAGGAAGCCCTGCTGGAGCGTGCCTACCGCAACGCCGAGGCCGCCGCGCAGCAGCGCGCGCGTGAGAAAGAACGTGTCGCCGAAGAAGCTATTCAGGCCGAGGTGGAACATGGGGCAGTTGCCAAACCGGAAACGGTTGCCGCTCCCCCGGTGAATGAACCCGTGGCTGCCGCAGAGCCCGCCGTGGAGAAAGCGCCCGAGGTTCAGAAGGTCCAGGCGACCGTCATTGAGCCCGAGCCTGCACCTGCACCTCAGCCCGAGCCGCAGGTCACCAAACCCGCACCCGAGACGAGTGCCCGCCGCGAGAAGCCCGCTGGCAAGACCAAGGCCATCGAGCGCCATCGCCCCGGTCGCGTGCGCATGGGACTGGGTCTGATCGGCCTGGGTCTTAAGACGCTCATTACCGGCAAGACGAAATAGACGTTTGTAGAAGCGCCCCGCATTTGAGGAAAGCCTCGGATGCGGGGCGCTTTTCCCTGCTACCATGGTGCGGACAATAACGCGAATGACAGGCAGGGATATGAAGCTCACTATAGAATCGATGACCTACGGCGCCGATGGGCTAGCGCACGCCGACAACGGCAAGGCCGTCTTTGTGCAGGGCGCCGTGGCAGGCGACACCGTCGAGGCCGAGGTCGTGCAGGACGGCAAGTCATTCATGCGTGCCCGCACCACCGAGATTCTGGAGCCAAGCCCCGATCGCATTCAGCCTCCCTGCCCCTTCGTGGGCATCTGCGGCGGCTGCTCGTGGGGCAATCTCTCACGCACGGCACAACTCGCCGCCAAGGAGCAAAACCTGCGCTCCACGCTCGAGCGCATCGGCAAGTTCGCTCCTGAGCAGGTCGATGAGCTGGTGCAGCCCATCCGCCACACCAAGGACGACTGGGGCTACCGCAATAAAATCGAGCTCGAACCGACCGTCGTCAACGGTCGCGTGCGCCTTGGCATGCACGGTGTCGACCCCAGCAAGATCGTGACCGTCGATGCGTGCCCGCTGTTCGATAAGCGTTTTCCCAAGGCGCTCAAATCGGTCGTCGGCGCACTCAACTATCTAAGCGGCAGCCATGATTTGGGCCTCGAGCGCGTGGGCATTCGCGCCTCGCGCCGCACTAAGGCGCTCGAAGTCGCACTCTGGACGCCCACGGGTTCCTTCCCGCGCTCGCAAGTCTCGCGCGTGCTGGCAGACGCCGCGCACCCCACAAGCGTGGTGCGCGTGATGAGCAAGGGCGAGAAGAAGGCCCGCCGCGTCTCTAAGGTAGAGATGCTCGCCGGCGAGGGCTCGTGGACCGAGAACATCGCCGAAGGCCAGATGCGCCTGTCCGCTCCGTCGTTCTTCCAAGTCAACACCAAGGGTGCCGAGATTTTGATCGAGCTCGTTATGGACGCCCTCGACCCGCAGGAAGACGAGCTGGCCGTGGACCTGTACTGCGGTGCCGGCACCTTTACCCTGCCGCTCGCCCGCCGCTGCGATTACGTCGCCGCCGTCGAGGCCTACGGCCCGGCCGTGCGCGACCTGCGTCGCAACCTGGAGATCAACAAGCTCGATAACGTCGACGTCATCGGCGGCGATGCCGTGCGCGAGTTCCCCGACCAGGATGCCGATGTCCTGGTAGTCGACCCGCCGCGTGCAGGTCTGGCGCCCGAGGCTATCGACCTCATCGCCAGCACAAGCGCACGCGATGTCGCCTATGTGAGCTGCGATCCGGCCACCCTGGCGCGCGATCTCAAACGCTTTGTCGAAGAAGGCACCTTCTCCCCCGTCAAGATCACGCCGGTCGACCTATTCCCGCAAACCTTCCACTGCGAAACCGTCGTCCACCTCAAGCGCAACTAACCGCATGATTTTATGAGAAATGGGGATTAGATAATCATTCGATGCTCGATGGTTTAACCCCGCCTCCTTTTTGTCGTGCAAGTCGAAACCGACGAGACTGGAAAGCGGTACAAGCCACCAAACAATGACCCAGCTGATTACATTTTCATAATGCAGTCAGCTGGGCTTTTTGTTTAACTATGCGCGTTGGCACGGTATCGCAGTTAACGTTTTATCGGGGTGCCGCAATGAGGACAGAACTTTGCATCGGGAACAAGCGGAGTGCCACATGAAGCACAGAAGTGCGGCCCATCCATAGGGGTTGCAGCCTGCTGGAATTGCTGCGCGCCATTAAACCGAGGCGAGCCCTGCTGGCGCAAAGGGCTAAGATGCGAGTCGGAAGCGGATCTCGGAGGGACCGCCTGAGAATCAGTGGCTACGCAAGACGTCATCTTCCTTCGGACGACAAATACGACGACGATAACGACAACAGCCAATGCAACGGCAATTGCGCCGATAATAACAGGACTGTGCAAGAAAGACTCTTCTGCCTTTTCAGATAACGCTGTTTTTAGAGGACTTCGTGCAATGTTCGACTTGTACACTTCAACCCGGATGCCCTTTTTGGCAGAACCCATACAACAAACCAGCGTATCGTCATCAGCAAACCAGAGCTCGTCCACACTCCTTCCGCTCTTTAAAGGCGTCTTAGAAGCAACGTTCTTATTTATATCAAGCAATACCATCTTGTCATTATTATCAGAATTAGTTTTAATTCCGAGCACATATCGACCATCATTGGACAATGAACCATAAGCGCCAACCGGACTAGACGGCTTTACTTTCTCCCGCTGCTTGCCCGAAGCGCAATCATATACCGCGACTTCGTCAGAAGAAGTATCATTACCCTGCGCAATTAAAGCCAATGAACCGCTCGAATTAACCGAGCAGATGCCATCATCTTCATTCGGGTAGTCAGGCTCTGAAAGACCGCAAACAGCATCATTTGTCATTTCGCCATTCTTCGACAACAGAGCGCCGTTGTTAAGGACGGTGCCTTTGTCCGAAGTAATTGGAATGCCGGAAAAACAAAGGCCCAAAGGATAGACGGCTCCATAACTGTTTTCCGTATCCAGTTCAACGCTAACGATATTGGCAATCGAAGCTGTGTCCAAGTCATAGGTAACTATTTTATTGCAACTTTTGCCATCTTCAGACCCATCGAACACTATGTATCCGTACATACCATCCGAAGACAGCCAGTAGTCGTCTCGTATTACCTCAGAAGAGGGCTCAACGCCAAGAGTATCATCATCTATAGCAAATTGCTCCTCAATCTCATCTTTTTCGAAATTGTACTTACAAAACTGAATCGATCGAGAACCCGAAATAAATAGGAATGATTTTCCGTCTTCAGACAGCTGAAATCTCGCTGCACGGCCATCTGAAATAACGGAATTTCCAAGCTTATAAGTCTTTGATTTATTTGAGTTCAAATCGTAGGCGGTAACTGACAGGCTATCCTCGTCGTACGCATATAACGTCTTTTCATTAGAAGAGAAGCAGCAGTAACCATCCCAGCTGTTCTCGAGGGACATTTTGACACGCTTCTGCGTTCCGTCTTCAACGTTTAAAACCGTTCCATAATCGCCGGGGTCACCATTATTATCCTCGTTAAAGACGATGTACTTCCCAGATAAAGATCGGCACACAGCACGCTCAGCGCTTTCCACCGTATATGTTTCTTTGAATTCCGGCGTGGGGACGTCGTCAGCATAGGCGCCCAGCGGCGCGACAATAAGGCTAGCGGCCAGCGCCAGGCCGGCTATTAGAAGCCCCCCATTTCATTTTTCTTGTTCTTGGCATGGTTGCCCCTTTCAGTCGAGAGGTGAATATGACCTGAGACTACGCTAAGCCCGAAAAATCAAAATGTGTTGCGCAACAATTCCCAGCGCGCAAAAAAGTCGGTAACGCCTGATGAAAATGGGGCGGGGATTAGATAATCATTGTGTACCGAATGATTATCTAATCCCCGTCCCAGAAAAATCACTGGTGGTTGACGGGAGCGCCGCAGTTTTGGCAGAAGGATGCGTTTGCCTCCAACATTGAGCCACACTGTGGGCAAAAATGAGCGGACTCAACTGGCTGAGCATCATCGATTGCCGTCGGCACCTGCTGCGTCGGCGGGACCTGTTGCACAGGAGGCATTTGCTGGTACGAATTGGACTGCGGAGGCTGAGGCTTATTCGACGATTCCTTGTTCAAGATAACGGCAAAGGCAACAGCCGCGACACCACCAAATACAACTAGCAAAACGAGAAGATCGAATACCCTAAGGCCTATCATCGCAAATCAGCTCCTCATGTTGCGAACGATAACGGATGCCGAGATTTTATCGCCGCACCGCAAGCCCCTCCTAGTGCGCAACACCCAGGCACGACCAGTCTTTTTGAGATTGGGACGTGGCAAGCGGGGGTCTTCGGGGTATAAGACGGCTAATTGTATGCCGCCCTATGAAAGGAACCCTTATGCCCAGCGTTGCCGTTCTTGCCGCCGATGGCTTTGAAACGATTGAATGCCTGACCATGGTCGATGTCATGCGTCGCGGCGGCGTGCGCGCCACGCTCGTCTCGATCATGCCCACGCGCGAGGTCGTAAGCTCGCTGCAGATTCCCGTAACTTGCGACGCACTCTTTGACGAGATTAACTTTGACGAGTACGACTGCGTCGTGCTGCCCGGCGGTCTGCCCGGCGCCACCAACCTGCGCGCCGACCAGCGCGTCTGCGATGTAGTCTGCGAGTTCGCCGCGACCAAGCATGTTGCCGCCATCTGCGCCGCCCCGTTTATCCTGGGCGAGCTTGACCTGCTCGAGGGACGCCACGCCACATGCTTCCCCGGCTTTGAGAAGAGCTTCCCCGAGGGCGCCTATACCGGCGACAAGGTCACACACGACGGCAACATCATCACCGCCAGCGGCATGGCCCAGTCGCTCCCCTTTGCGCTTGAGCTGCTGCGCACGCTCGCCGGCGACAAGGCTGTCGAGAAGGTTGCCGAGGGCATTCAGCTATGATTTTGGCTTCGCAATCACCGCGCCGCATCGAGTTGATGCGCGAAGCGGGCTACGACATCCGCGTCATTCCCGCTGACATCGACGAGACTCCTTTTGATGGCGAGGCCCCGCTTACGCTTGTCGAGCGCTTAGCTCGCGCTAAGGCTGCCGCCGTTGCCGCCGAGCACGCCGATCCCAGTGAGCTGACCATCGCGGCCGACACCATCGTCACCTTCGATGGCAAGCTTTTAGGCAAGCCGGCAAACGAGGACGAAGCCCGCACCATGCTCCACGAGCTCTCGGGGCGCACGCACCAGGTCGCAACCGGAGTCTGCATCGTTAGAGCCGGAGACGTCACAGCCCCGCACGCCGCCGAGAGCCTGTCGTTTGTCGATGTGACCGACGTGACGTTCTATGAGCTCACCGACGAGCAGATTGAGCGCTACGTCGCCTCGGGCGAGCCCATGGACAAAGCCGGCGCCTACGGCATCCAAGGCGTCGGCGGGCGCATGCTCGTGCATGAAATTTCGGGCGACTTCTACAACGTAGTGGGCCTGCCCATCGCTCGCGTCGCGCGCGCGATTCAAAAACTATCCTAATTGCATCTGGCGCTGGGTATCCCTCAGCGCCTACAATTTCGGCGTACCGTACGGATCCCGACCGGGCATAAGGCCCGGCGGAAAACCGATAGGAGTAAAACATGGATACACTGCTTGAGGCCATTGACGTTTGCGATGTCGATGGCTTTTGCTTTGGCAACTATACGGACGAGGAGGCCGGCACCGGTTGCACCGTAATCGTGGCACCCGAGGGCGCCACCGGCGGTGTTGACGTTCGCGGCGGTGCCCCGGCATCGCGCGAGACTGACCTGCTGCGTCCCGAGAACACCGTGGACAAGGTCCACGCCGTCTGCCTTTCGGGTGGATCGGCCTTTGGTCTGGAGGCCGCAAGCGGCGTCGCCCGCGAGCTCGAGAGCCGCGGCATCGGCCTTCCCGTCGGCCCCACGCAGGTGCCCATCGTGTGCTCTAGCTGCATCTTCGACCTCGCCTTTGGCGACCCCACCGTACGCCCCGACATTGAGGCTGGCATCTCTGCCGTGCGCGAGGCGCTCGACAACACCCCCACCACGCTCGAGCAGGGCAATGTAGGTGCCGGCACCGGAGCCACCGTGGGCAAGCTCATGGGCCCCGCAACCTGCATGAAGGCCGGCCTTGGAGCCGCCGCCGTGGCACTCGGCCCTGTTAAGGTGGGTGCCGTGGTCTCGGTCAACGCCTGCGGCAATGTCGTCGACCCCTTCACCGGTGAATGGGTCGCTGGCATGCGCGCTGCAGCAGATAGCGACCAGATCGTCGACATGGAGCTCGCAGCCTTTGCCGCCGCCGGCTCCATACAAATGCCGCTCGACCGCACCAACACCACCATCAGCTGCATCGTCACCAACGTTGAGCTCACCAAGGCCCAGGCCACCAAGGTCTCCCAGATGGCCGCAGACGCCTATTCGCACGCCATCCGCCCCACGCACACCACCAACGACGGTGACACCATCTACACCCTCGCCAGCGGCAAACTGGGTGCCCAGGCAAGCACCGCCGTACCCCTAGACCTGCTGGGCATGCTCGCCGTAAGGGCCCTACAGACTGCCATCGTAAACGGAGCCAAAACCGCCAAAACCTCCCACGGCATCCCCGGCGCCGCGAAGTAATCCACTCGACCGTCGGTCGGGGACGGGCGGGCGTTACGTTTGCTGCTCTACAGTCCTATGCAAGACGAAGGCCACATTAAGTGGCCTTCTTTGCATGCGGAACTCACGACAAACGTAACGCCCGCCCGTCTCCGACCGACTACCAACCAAATTCTTTTCAGCCCAGGCCCCTGTGTACCGCGCGTCGAAGATCTTCAAATTCAGTTTGCTGACACAAAGCGAGACATAGCAGAGGACCCCTGGTCCTTAACTTGATACGAGTTCCGCACGCAAAGGAGGCGCCAGTGGCGCCTCCGTCTTGCGCAGGACTGTTCGAAGTAGCAAGTTAAGGACCAGGGGTCCCCGTTACCCGAGCGTTTCTGCACTAGTTGAATTTGAAGATCTTTGAGGCCAGATGGTATAGGCCGAGTGTGGTTTTGTCTCCGGCCCGTCCACGCAAGTTGGTAAAGAATCCGACCACGCCGTAGCGAGCGCGACGATACATGCGCTCGTCGTACTCCTTCAGGTCCTTCCACAGGGTCTTCAGACGCTCATCGGCACAATCTTCCTCGGAAAGCTTGGTGAGCACCGAGCAAATCGCCATCATCATGGTGAAGTAGCCCATCATGTACGAACGCAGACGCGAAGACTCAACGTCCTGGTACAGGTGGAACGATTCCATCATGATGCGCGTTACGCGGAACTGCTGACCCAAGCGCTTGACCATCGTGGCCTCATTGACGCTCTGGCCCTCGCGACCGATAAAGTAGCGATAGAGGTCGATGTCGGCGTAGTACATGGTCTTGCAGCGCGGCAGCGGCACGTATGCGTAGATATTATCCACGTAGAACGTGTGCGCCGGCATAGGCAGATTGGACTCGCGCAGTACATCGGTGCGATAGCACAGGCTGTGCATGAGCAGGTTCTGATCGGGACGGAAGTGTCCGATCTGGTCCCAAGAGAAAATCTTTTTGCGCGGCAGGGCAAACTTGTAGCCAATAGCGGTATGCGTGCCCTCGTAAACCTTCTCGTACACGTAGTTCGAGATAAACAGGTCGACGCGCTGGTCGCGCTCTTCAAAGCCACGCAGAATCGACAGCATGGTCGAAAGCGCCGCACCGTCGAGCCAGTCGTCCGAGTCAACGACCTTGTAGTAGGTGCCCTGCGCCTCGCGCAGACCCGAAAGGACGGCAATACCGTGGCCGCCGTTCTCCTGGTGTACCGCGCGGATGATACCGGGATAACGGGCCTCCCACTCGTCGGCCTTGGCGGCCGTCTCGTCCTTGGAGCCGTCGTCCACGACGATAATCTCGATATCGGTAGCGTAATTGCTCCCCTCCAAGATGGAGGTGATGCAATGGTCCATGTCCTTGGCGGCGTTGTATGAGGGAATACCGAATGTTATGACTTTATGCATGGCAGGCGATAATCTCATCCGAAAGATCGAGGGCGGAATTGGTCACGGCGTCCATATCGTAGTAACGATATTCGGCCAGACGACCCACCGGGTGGAAGTTCGTCAGGTTCTGGACACGCTCAAGATAGCGCTCGTAGAGCTCACGGTTCTCGGGCTCCAGGATAGCGTAGTACGGCGTCTCGCCCGAGCCGGGCGTATAGGCCTTGGAGTACTCCTTCATGATGGTGGTCTTGCCGGGCAGGACCTGACCGGTCATGTTCTTGAACTCGGTGATGCGCGTATAGTCCTCGCTCGTGGTGTAGTTGACGGTGCCCACGGGCTGGAACTGGTCCATATCGAGCGTCTCGAACTTCATATCGAGCGTACGGTACGGCAGAGCGCCCAGGTCGAGGTTGAACAGCTCGTCGAGCGGACCGGTGTAGACGATCTCGCCGCCATAGACCTTGCCGTCGATCTTGACGGTGGTCTCGTCGATCTCGAAGAGGTCGCGGGCGTCCACGTCGCAGAACACATCAATCAGATCGTGGTCGAGCATGTGCTCGAACAGCGCGGTATAGCCGTCCTGCGGCATGCCCTGGAAGGGGGCCTGCGGGAAGTAGCGATCATCGTCGCCCACAAAGACGGGAACGCGACCGGTGATCGAGGGGTCGATCTGGTCGGGCGTCTGGCCCCACTGCTTCATGGTGTAATGCAAAAAGACGTTCTCATAGACATAATCGGCGACCTCGGCAAGATCCGGGTCGTTCTTCTTGCGCAGCTCCATGATGGGCACCTTGACGTCCTTGCCAAAGGTCTCCACGAGCTTCTGATACAGCTCCTCGCCGCGCTCATCGCCAAAGGCAAGCTTAAGGCTCGCATGGTTAAAGGGCACGGGCATAAGGGTACCGTTGATGTTGGCGAGCACCTTGTGCTGGTAGTCCGTCCACTTGGTAAAGCGCGACAGGAAATTGTGGACGCGCTCGTTAAAGGTATGATAGATGTGCGGACCATACTCGTGGACCAGGATTCCCGCCTCGTCAGTGCAGTCGAAGGCATTGCCCGCAATGTGGCTACGGCGCTCCAAAACGGCAACACGATAGCCGATAGTTTCGGCAAGACGGCGGGCGCAAACGGCACCGGCATAACCGGCGCCGACAACAATCATGTCGTACGCACCGGCATTAAAGCCTTCAGGCAGGCCTGAGGTAATCTGCATCGATACTCCTTGTCAAAAGCCACGTGCTCGTTAGCTGGGCTTTTCTCGAACATTCTTCGAGACATATTTATCAGAGCGATTATAGCGCTAATGCGTCCTATAATGAGCTTGCCACACAAGGAAAGCTCAAGCACCGCGGCGTACATTATTGAAAGGTAAACCCGCTAGCAGCGGGTTTATTCGTGAACAGCCGGGCGCCTGGAGCTTAGTGAAACGCTTGTAAGGAGTAACATGAGCGATTTCCTTAACCGTATGAAGTCTGCCGCCAAGGCCGACCTTAAGACGATCGTCCTGCCCGAGGGCGAGGATCCGCGTACCATCGTCGCGGCAAACAAAATCATCGAGGAGGGCCTGGCAAAGCTCGTTATCCTGGGCAACCCCGACGAGATCGACGTTCCCGGCGCCACCGTCATCGACCCGCGCAATGCCGAGAAGCACGAGGAGTACGCGCAGAAGTTTGCCGAGCTCCGCGCCAAGAAGGGCGTTACCATCGAGCAGGCTCGCGCCCAGGTGATGGACGCCACCTACTTTGGCACTATGATGGTCAAGATGGGCGACGCCGACGGCCTCGTCTCCGGCGCCTGCCACTCCACCGCCGACACCCTGCGCCCCGCGCTGCAGATCCTCAAGACCGCCCCGGGCACCAAGCTGGTCTCGGCCTTCTTCGTGATGTGCACCGACACCCCGCAGTTCGGCACCGACGGCACGCTGATCTTCGCCGACTGCGGCCTCAACATCAACCCGTCCTCCGATGAGCTCTCCGAGATCGCCATCGCCTCCGCTCACTCTTGGTCCACCTTCATGGGCAACGTTGAGCCGCACGTGGCCATGCTCTCCTACTCCACCATGGGCTCCGCCGGTGGCGAGGTCGCCAAGAAGGTCCAGGAGGCTGTGAAGTTCTGCAAGGAGAAGGCTCCCGAGCTTGCCATCGACGGCGACCTGCAGCTCGATGCCGCTATCGTCCCCACCGTCGCCCAGCTCAAGGCTCCCGGTTCCTCCGTCGCCGGTAAGGCCAACGTGCTCGTGTTCCCCGACCTCGAGGCAGGCAACATCGGCTACAAGCTGGTCCAGCGCTTCGCTGGCGCTGACGCCTACGGCCCCATCCTGCAGGGCATCGCCAAGCCGGTCAACGACCTTTCGCGCGGCTGCTCTGCCGACGACATCGTGGGTGTTGTGGCCATCACCGCCGTCCAGGCTCAGATGGCTGAGTAGCGGACTTATCCCATCGGGGCCCTACAGGGTAAAGCTCTGAAAACGTCCTCGGACATGCATGAAACCCCCGCTGCGCACTTCGTGCGGCGGGGGTTTCATGCGTCCTGCGGAAAGTTTTCAGAGCTTTACCCTGTAGGGCCCCTGCCGCCACGTGGCAGTCAGGGTATCTGGAGTGGACGGCGGCTTGGCTACGAGCTGGGGCTGAGAATCCTAAACGAATGGGTGTCGTTGCTGAAAGAGCAGGCGTTGCTGGTGACGATCACTTTGGGACTGGAATTTCCGCCTACTAGTAAAAAAGCCTCCGGAGCTGTTGCTCTGGAGGCCTGTCGTTTACTTGCAAATGCGCGCGTTAGTTGTTCTTGGTCAGACGCTCGACGTCGTGGGCGATCATGTATTCCTCGTCGGTGGGGATGACCATGACCGTGACGGAAGAGCCGGCGGCACTGATGACCTGCGGACCGTTGCCCACGGCCTCGCGGTTCTTGTTGTTGTCGATGCGCACGCCCAGCCACTCAAAGCAGTCGCAGAAGGCCTTGCGGATCGACCAGTCGTTCTCGCCGATGCCAGCGGTAAAGGTGATGGTATCCACGCCCGCCATAGAAGCAATCATGGAACCGGCCTGCTGCATGGCCTTGTAGGCGAACATATCGAAGGCGAGCAGGCAGCGCTCGTCACCCTCGGAGGCGCGCGTACGGATGTCACGGGCATCGTTGGAGATGCCCGAGATGGCAAGCAGACCGGACTGCTTGTTCATCATGTCGTCGACTTCCTGGTAACTGTAGCCGCCCTCGCGCTGAAGATAGCACACGGTGGCCGGGTCGATGGAACCGCAACGGGTACCCATCATCAGACCGTCAAGCGGCGTGAGGCCCATCGTTGTGTCGCGACACACGCCGTCCTCAATGGCGGCAAGCGAAGCACCGTTGCCCAGATGGCACGAAAGCAGACGGTGGCAGCGCGAGCCCAGAATCTCCTTGGCCATCATCCACTCGTAGCGGTGGCTTGTACCGTGGGCGCCGTACTTGCGCACGTGGTACTTGTCGCACACGTCCTTGGGCAGAGCGTAGGTGTAGGCAACCTCGGGCATGGTCATGTGGAACGAGGTGTCGAAGACGGCCACGTTGGGCAGCTCCGGATACTTTTCGCGGCAATATTCGATTGCCGCGGCCTCGCCGTAATTGTGCAGCGGGGCGAGCGGGGCCACCTCAAGAATCTTAGCCATGACCTCATCGTCGACGACCGCGGAATCATCGAAGTGCCAGCCGCCCTGAACGATACGGTGGCCGATGCCATCGATCGTAAAGTCGGTCTTCTCGAGCTCCTCGAGCACGCGCGCAATGGCGCTGCGATGATCGGGAAAAGGAATCTCCTCGGTCTGCTTTGCACCACCATTCTCGGAGTGGCCAAAGATACCCATCTCCGAGCCGATACGCTCGCAGTTGCCCTTGGCGAAAACCTCGCGGGTATCGGTATCCAAAAGCTGATATTTGAGGCTCGAGCTGCCGGCGTTGACAACAAGTACGTTCATGAGACTCCTTCGTGATTACAGTACGGTCGGCAAACCTATAAGGCGGCCGTACCCTTAATAAGAAGTTATCAGAATTCAATAAATATCTATCAAACTCTTCGCCCAAAGAGCATAAAAGGGGGCTGAACGGCGCAAGGCCATCCAGTCCCCTCCCCTTGCATCAATTACTTGCCGCTGACGATGCGCTCGACGTCGGAGGCGATCATGAACTCCTCATCCGTGGGGATGACGAAGATCTTGACCTTGGAATCCTTGGCGGACAGGCACCAAGCGCCGTCGCCGCGCAGGGCGTTACGAGCGTGATCCATCTTGACGCCCATAAAGGCCAGACGGTCGGCCACGCCAGCGCGGACAGCCGGAGCGTGCTCGCCGATGCCGGCAGTAAAGACCAGGGTGTCCATACCGCACATAGAAGTAGCCATCTCGGCAGCCTTGGCGGCAATCTTGTAGACAAACATATCGAAGGCGAGCTGAGCCTCGGGGTCACCGTCAGCGGCGAGCTCCTCAACATTGCGGCAGTCGTTGGTCTTGCCGCCGGTCACAGCCAAAAGGCCGGACTTCTTGTTCATCATCTCATCGACCTCGTCGAAGGTGTACCCGCCTTCGCGCTGCAGGTAGCACACGGTAGCCGGGTCGATGGAGCCGCAGCGGGTGCCCATCATGACGCCGTCGAGCGGGGTGAGGCCCATGGTGGTGTCCATGCACTTGCCGTCCTCGATGGCGCACAGGGAAGCGCCGGAGCCGATATGGCACACGACGACCTTGCGAGCCTCGCCGTTGGTCATCTCGGCGACCTTCTTGGAGATGTAGCGGTAGCTGGTGCCGTGGGCGCCGTACTTACGGATGTGCAGCTTGTCGCAGACGTCCTTGGGCAGGGCGTAGGTCTTGGCGACCTCGGGCATATTGAAGTGGAAAGCAGTGTCGTAGACCGTGACGTTGGGCAGGTCGGGATACTGCTCCAGGCAGTACTCGATAACGTTGGCCTCGGGGTTGTTGTGCAGCGGGGCGAGCGGAGCGACCTCGCGGATCTTGGCGAGGACGTCCTCGTCGACGAGGGAGGAATCGCCGAAGTACCAACCGCCCTGAACGATACGGTGGCCGATGCCCTCGATCTTGACGCCGTTGGCCTCGAGGTCCTTCAGGACGACCTCGATGGCGACCTTGTGGTCGGGGAACTCGATGTTCTCGGTCACCTTCTTGGAACCGTTGGCAGCGTGGGTGAAGGTACCGCCGGTAAAGCAGACGCGCTCGCAGGAGCCCTTTGCGGACACCTTGTGGGACTTGGTATCGATGACCTGATACTTAAGCGTCGAAGATCCTGCGTTGACGACCAGAACGTTCATGTGTCTCCCTACTAACAGGCGGTGTGGCGCCGCCAGGTTACATACGCTTCAATAATAAACCCAAACGCCCTCGCGCTCGGGTTTATTGCGTTGATATATAAGTTATCGGTGCCCAAATACTCATGGCCTTTGACTTGTAAGACGAAAGAGCGCGGGGATATACACCAAAGAAGATATCCCGAGCGCTACAAGCAATATGACTCGAATGCCCGCGATGCTGCTCAACGCAGCATTGAACAGATAGAAAAGGATGGCACCCACCGCCACCATCTGGCTTTGGACCGAAATCAGTGAACAGCGCATCGAAGAATCGACAGCATTTTGAAAAATTGAGTATTTAATTGGAGCAAATAACGAGTAAGCGACCGTCTGCAGTACATAGAACACGGGCAGCAAATAGACCGGAGTAAAGGGAATCAAAAACAGAGCAGTCAGGGAAAGGCGCACGATGCCGCAAATACGCGCAAAACGGCCCTTGTCGACATGAGCAATCACACTGGGCACAATAAGCCCCATGGAGGCCGAGGCAAGGAGCTGGACCGCAATGATCACACCCGAAGCGACGGCATTCATTCCGCGACCCGCAAGCAACAGTGAGAAAAAGTCTTCCAGGGCAACAAAAGCAAATGCCTGAGAGCAGTCCATGATGAACGCTGAAAGAAGAATGCCGTTACGCGCAATAGCGGCACCGATCATCTTCGGGCTAATTCCACGCTTAGGTGTCGCTGCAGTGTCCCCTCTTCGCATCTCAGGAATGCAGGCAACGACAACCAACGTCAACACCATTGCGATGATATCTGCCGAAAGACCAATGAGATATGCACCGACAGACGAAATGAAACCGCCCACGCAAGCGGAGATGGCATAAGAGGCATAGAAAACAAATCGCTCAACGACATTAAGTCTTACGAGCTGGTCCTGAGAGACGCTGTCAATGTAGATCGCTTCTATGGATCCGCTCACACATGCAACTGCAAATCCTTTGAGAGCAAACGCGCCGATTAAAAGCAGAGGAGAACGGGCGAAAAGTAGGGCGGCGTAGTATCCAAGCATTCCCACGACGCCAACGAGACCGCTTGTCTTTTGTCCAAACCTATCGGCAATATAACCAGTAGGAACCTCAAGAATGAACTTACTCACTTGGTATGCAATCATCATGCTAGAAATCGCTACCATCGAGAATCCGACGAATTCAAGGTAAACCGTCAGAAAATACAAAATGGTGCTGAAGTTCGACAAAAAAACGAACGTCATATAAAGCAAAACCGTACGGTTTTTCATGCTCCGCCCTCCAAGAGCCAATAGCCCAAACCGAAATCTTGGAAAAGCATGAGGGCAGAGCCGTCAGTCATGTGTTACAAGGCGTCAACATTCACTTGACGCCACGAGGCCAAATGACCTCACGAAGCGAGATGACGCAATAGGTGAAGAAATACCGTCTGGTGTCGATCGGTCCAGGCATTTTGTCGATAGCAAAAGTAGATGGGCAAGGCTACGTCATGTGAGGCTTCAATGGAGCACTCGCTCACTTCCGATCCATCCGATGCGAGAGAAGAGCCAGAAAAACCCAATATCAATCTCCCGGCTTGAAGAAACTCAGTCTGCGCCCTGTTTCCGTATTCGACGTCGCGGAAACGGAAATTAACCAGCTGAGCTTCGGGACATTGATTGATTGCATTGAGACAGGGCGACAAATTAATGGGAACAGCTAACCTGCCGCCCAGTAACTCACGAACGGTCATAGCACCCACAGATCGATGACCCGCTGGGCACGAAAGAACCTTGAGCTCCTTTTCACCCAAATATTTTGAAGAAAGGACACTGTCCCTTGGTTCCTCAAATGAGATGGCCGCATCCGAAATGCCAAGCACAAGTGATTCAAAGCATGTAGCCGTTGGCTGATGCCACACATCAAGGTGAATCTGAGGGTGCGAGCGTTCAAACGAGTCGTACCAGTTTTCGGAAAAAAGACGCCCCCGCCCATGAAGGCAGGGGGCGTAAAGACGGAAGTGGCCGTCGGGCGAGACGCCGTCGCCCCTCGATTGGGCGTACTTTTTAAGATCGTAGACTTGTGCCAGGATCACGCGTGCACGACGCGCAAATTCTCTGCCCGCCGGAGACAAAACAGCCTCCCCCGCCGATCGGTCGAGCAAAACAATCTGATACTCAGATTCCAACTTTTTGATTGCCGACGAAACAGCCTGCGGACTCACATGAACGGCGCGAGCTGCTTTGCGCACGCCGCCATAGTTCGCTACCGCTTGAAGGTATTCGAGTTGAGAAAGCTGCATAGATTACTCCAAAGGCAGCCAAGTCGACGGGCTACGCGCCCTCAGATGAGGTTCTCGCCCAGGTTTTTGCCGCCGAGGACGTGCATGTGGAAGTGCATGACGGTCTGGCCGGCGTTGACACCCTTGTTGGAGATGACGCGGAAACCGTCCTCCAGACCCTTTGCCTTGGCGACCTCCTGGATGGCGTGAGCCATGGCGCCCATGGTCTCGGCAGGCACGTTGTCGGCGATGTCGCTGTAGTGCTTCTTGGGGATCACGAGCGTGTGGACCGGTGCCTGGGGGTTGAGGTCGTCGAAGGCGATGACCTGGTCGTCCTCATAGACAACGGTCGAAGGGATCTCGTGGTTGGCAATTTTGCAGAAGATGCAATCACACATGGTAGGTTCCTTTCTCACAGACCAAGGTAGTCTTTTTGGGACGGGGCTTTTTTGACTACTTTTTCGCAAGCACAAACACTCGGCAAGCCGTCGCGCAAGGGTAGTCAAAAAAGCCCCGTCCCAAAAAGACTACCCCAAAGTAGGCTGCGAGATGGTTAGAACGAAAGGTTGTCGTCGGTGTTGGCGGCTTCGCCGTCGGCGAGCACGTCGTTGCCGTCGACGTCCTTAAGGAGCACCGAGACCTTCTGCTCGGCATCGGACAGGCGGGTGCGCAGGCTCTTGAGGAGCTCGACGCCGCGGGTATAGCTCTCAAGCGACTCCTCGAGCTCCATATCGCCCGACTCCAGGCTACGGATGATGAGCTCCAGTTCCTGCGAGGCCTGCTTGTACGTAAGCTGCTCGACCGGGGTCTTCTCTGCCATATCTGTTTCCTTTCCTAAGGGTCTATCACTGTGAAACGCGGTCTACTCGACCGTATCGACCGTTGCCGCCACGTTGCCGTCTACCATGCGCACGCGGATGGCGTCGCCGGGCTTAAAGGTCTTGGCGCTCGTAGCCACACCATCATCGCAGTACGCGATGGAATAGCCACGGGCAAGCACCTTGAGCGGCGACAGGGCATCGAGCGACGCAGCAGCTCGGCCCAGGTCGGACGCAGGTTTGTTGAGCATCGTGCGCCCCTGATGCTCCAGGCGGGAGCTCGCAAGCGTGAGCGCATGGCGCTTGCCATCGAGCCCCGAGGTGCTTGCGATCAAGCGCTCGGGCAGACGCTCGAAGTTGGAGCGGAAGGCCCCAACCGAACGCGTTATGGCGCCGGACAGACGATCGGCCGTCAAGGCAAGCTCAGACTCGCGACGCTCGACCATAAACGTTGGATCGTTGAGGCACGGGCGGCACGCGGCCGCATCGAGCGCGTCGCCCAGACGAGCCGTATAGGTATCCCAGGCACGACGACCGCGCTGGTCGAGCATTTCCAGATCGACCTGATCTGAACCAATCATCGAAGCCACCGCGGCGCCCAGACGCTGATGGCGCGTCTCGAGCACGTCGGCCAACTCCGTCATGGCCGGCGCCACCGATTCTGCCGCTGCCGTTGGCGTGGAGGCACGGCGGTCGCTCACCATATCGCAGATCGAGGTATCGGGCTCATGCCCAATACCGGTCACCACGGGCACGGGACAGGCCGCCACCGCGCGGGCAAGCTCCTCGTTATTAAAGGTCATGAGGTCCTCGAAGGAGCCACCGCCGCGCACCAGCAAGATGCAGTCGGGCGCCGGCGTAATGGCAGCGGCATGGCGCAGGCCCTCGATGAGCTCTGCCGGCGCGCCCTCGCCTTGTACCTTGGCACCCACGCAGACGAGCTCGACGAGCGGGTTGCGTCGGCGCAGTGTGCGCTTGACGTCGTCGATCACGGCGCCCGAAAGCGAGGTGACAACCGCCACGCGCGAGCAAAACACCGGAATGCGACGTTTGCGCGCCTCGTCCATCAGGCCCTCGCGACGCAGCTTTTCGGCCAACTGAGCCACCTGCTGACGCAGCAAGCCCTCCCCCGCCAGCGAGAACGAGCGGGCGACGAAGCTCATGCGACCCGTAGGCTTGTAGAGATTGAAGCTGCCCTTAAAGCTTACCTGCATGCCGTCGCGCAGATCGAAGGTGCGCTTAAGGTAGGCGCCCTTCCAGATGATGCAGTCGACGGCCGCCGAGTCGTCCTTGATTTGGAAGTAGCAGTGGCCGCTTCGGGCATTGGGCCCACGAAAACCCGTGACCTCGCCCAAAACGCTCAGCTGCGGAATGGCATCGAGCGCGCCGGCGGCGATCTCCACCGCCTGGCTCACGCTAAGCTCTTTGCGCTCCTGCTCGTCCGATCCGTCGAACTCGGCAGAAACGCTAGTGCCGGTCAGATTCCAGCCTGCCACGCAGCCCCCTTTCGTCATCGTGCACATGGGCTCCGGCCCCGTGCAAATTCAAGTCCAACACATAGTACAGCGCCGCGGGGACACAAATCCCCACGGCGCCCGTCGGTCCTATTTGTTATCGGTTGGAATTTCTGTTGTAGCGAGCCATCAGGTAGAGCAGTTGAATGATCGAAGTGAGCGCTGCGGCCACATAGGTAAGCGCGGCTGCCGTCAGCACCTTCTTGGCGCCGTTGACCTGCTTGGAACTCATGCCCGACTGTTCGATATACGCCACGGCGCGGCGACTGGCATCGATCTCGACCGGCAGCGTAACCAGCTGGAACAGCACGCTAAACGAGAAGAAGACCAGCGCGAGGGTCGTGAGCCCCGCGATGTTCATGAACAGGCCCATGAGCAGCACGATCGTCCAGGTGTTCTGGGTAAAGTTGACGACGGGGACCAAAGCGGTACGTACCTTCATCATGGCGTAACCGCTTTGGCGCTGGGCGGCATGGCCCGCCTCGTGGCAGGCGACGGCAACACTTGCGACCGACCCGCCCGAACGGTTGGCATCCGACAGATACAGGTTGTTGTCCTGCGGGTTGTAATGATCGGTGAGCTCGCCGGCAACGCCCTTGATGCCCACGGCGCTACAACCGTTGGCGTCGAGCATGCGGCGAGCGACCGTGGCACCCGTATCGCCGTCCGAGCGAACCTTAGACCACGTCTTGTACGTCGAGTTGATATAGCTCTGCGCGGCAAGGCCAAGCACCGTGCAGACAAGAACAACCAGCAGGTACAGCGGGTCAATGCCAAAGCCATATCCATAGTAATAAGGCATGCGAATTCCTCCGAATCGAGTTACACGTTGGAGGCATTCTACCCACTCAGCCGACTAGGCTTCCCTATAACAACTCAATCTTTCCGTCCTTCACGGTGAGTCCCATGTTGCCCGAGAGCAGATCGTCCAGGCGCGAGCCCACGAGCTCAAAGCGCCAGCCTTCGCGCAGGGGGCTCTGCTCGGGATGCTCAATATAGTCGGCCAGGTCATCGCGCGAGGCAATGACCGAGGTCGCCACGCCCGAGCGCTCGGCGACCAGGCGAATGAGCGCATACATCAGGTCCGTCACGCTTTCCAGCTCCGGCGAAATTTGGCGATGCCCGCGCACCATGAGCGGCAGGCGATCGTGCGGGCAGCTCGCACCGCGCTTGATGGCCATAAGCGCGCCGTCCACGTCGCGCTCCCCCAGCTGGTCGGTACCGCGAATGCTGCGGAACTCCTCAACACGAACGGGATTACGTTTAACCAGGGCCAGCAGCGTATCGTCGGACATGACCCACTTGCGCGGGATGTTGCGGCGCTCGGCGCGGTCCTCGCGCCAAGCGGCAAGCTCGCGCGCAATGCCCAGCTGATGGCGGCTGCAGGAGTTGATGCGCTTGACCTTGCGGAATGCCTCGTGACGATCGGCGCGATAGTGCGACTCGTCGGCCAGCGGACGCAACTCGTCGAGCACCCAGTCCACCCGGCCCAGCTCGCGCAGGCGACTCATCATCTCGGTATAGGCAACGATCAGGTACTTGACGTCATCGATCGCGTACTCGATCTGCTTATCGGTCAGCGGGCGGCGCGACCAATCGGTCAGCGACTCGGTCTTGGGCAATGAGACGCCGCAAAACGTCTGCACGAGCGCGCCGTAGGAAATCTGCTGGCGCTCGCCCAAAAAGGCGGCGGCCACCTGCGTGTCAAAAATGGGACGCGGCAGCACGCCCACGGTATGGAGCATGACCTCCATATCCTGCGAGCAAGCGTGAAACACCTTGGTCACGCTCTCATCGCCCATAAGCTCGGCCAGCGGCGATAGGTCGTCGATCACCAGAGGATCGACCGCGACGCTCTCGGCAGGGGTGGCAATCTGGACCAAGCACAGGCGCGGGTGGAACGTGCGCTCGCGCAAAAACTCGGTATCAACGGCAATCGCGTCGAACTCGCGGGCGCGCTGGCAAAAGTCGAGTAGAGCCTGATGTGTGGAAATGTACATATCAACCCATCGAATAAGGTTAGGCCCGAAAAACACGGGTAGGATATCGGCATTGCCTTACAACTATACTCGGTTAGTCACAGAACGGGAACGTAAGTATGCGCTGCCTTATCATCCACAACCCGGCATCGGGCCCCAGCTCAGATGAAATCTACGCGTTCACGTACGCCCTCGCGCAGGGCGGCGACGAGGTCGTGATGCGCTTTATCGGCGATGGCATGGAACCCGAGGACGCCGTGGCAGACGTGCGCGAGTTTGATCGCGTGGTCGTTTCGGGCGGCGACGGCACCGTCTCCAACGTGCTCGACCAAATGCGCGGGTGCGGTGTCCCCACGCTCGTCTTCCCCTCCGGCACGGCCTGCCTGTTCTTTAACAACATCGGTAATGCCCCCGAGGCAGCGGCGCTTGCCAAGGCTTGCCGCGCCGGTCGCACGGTCAAAGTGGACATGGGCGAGCTCTTTTGGCTCGACGAGAACGGCAACGAGAAGCGCCACGGCTTTATCATCATCGCCGGCTCGGGCTTCGACGCCGAGATCATGATGAAGGCCGCCCCCGCCAAAAACGACATCGGTGAGATCGCCTATTTCCTGTCGGCGCTCGCCACACCCAACCCCACGGTGGCGCACTTTACGATTGAGCATGACGGCATTGTCGAGGAGCTCGATGGCATCTGCTGCATGGCCGGCAACACCTCGGTCATTCAAAACGACATCAACCTGTTCCCCGATTGCCGCATGAACGACGGCATGGTCCACATCGCGGTCATCGAGCCCGTAAAAACCGTCCAGCTCCTGCCCACTGTGATCACCGCCGCGCTCGACCCCGCCGGCAAGGTGCTCGGCCGTCCGCAGTTCAAGATCATCCAGACCAAGGAAGCCAAAATCACCTGCACGCCGTCGCTGGGCATGCAGTTCGATGGCGAGATCATCTCCAGCAACTCGGGCGTCTTTAGAGCCCGCGCGCTTCCGCAATGCCTCGACCTCATCGTCGACGAATTCTCCCCGCTCGGAAAATAGGAGGACCCCATGAACGACAACCCCCTGATTGGCTTTATCGTCATCGTCTTGGCCATGCTCGTCGGCTATGCGATTAACGTGATCCACCGCCGGAAGAAGTAATTCCACATTGGTATGATATTCATCCAATTATCGTCTCCCCCGTTGTTTATGCATTTGCCAGACAGCGGGGGATTTTTCTTTGTGCCCCGTGCAAGGCGCTTTATTCAGATACAGTAATTGCAGGGCGTCTTTATTTAACTAAAGCTAGATAATGAGTATTCTTGTCCGCTCATCGCATATTTTAGAACGCTCATCGAGTATTTCATCGAAATAGATGAATACTATTTAGACTTCCGATAGGCTAATAGATGTATTTATTAGCTGAAATCCTGCACGGTTCCGCGGGGTTTCAACGGTTGGGAGGGATCATGAGGTTTACTCATCCTGTCAACACGCTCAAAAAGCTCGGCTGCGGCCTTGCGTTTGGAGCAGCGGCCATCATGGCCATGCCGACTTCGGCGCTCGCCTGCACCCAGATCTACATGGGCAGCAAGCTTACGGCAGACGGCAACACATACTACGGCCGTTCCGAGGACTTCGGTCCGCGCTATGTCAAGCACTTTGGCATTGAGCCCGCACACAAGGACGGCAACAAGTACACCTCGGTCGAGTCCGGTTTTGAGTACAAGTCCAAGGGCGCAACCTACCGCTACACCTTCGTTCGCGACAACCCCTCGCAGTGGGAAGATCGCTACGACGCATATTCCGAGGCCGGCATCAACGAGAAGGGCGTCTCCTGCTCTGCCACGTTGAGCACCTCCTATAACGAGAAGGCCGAAGAGGCCGACCCCATCACCGAGGAGACCGGTATCGGCGAGTACAACTACGCTAGCGTCATCCTGGGCGAGAGCGCCACGGCCCGCGAGGGCGTCGAGCTCATCGGCAGCCTGATCGACGAGCAGGGCGTCTGCTCCAACGACCAGATCATCATCGCCGACAGCACCGAGACCTGGCTGTTCGCCGCGCTTTCCGGGCATCAGTGGATTGCCATGAAGCTCGCCGATGACATCGCCTCGCTCAACCCCAACATCGGCAACCTCACCTATAACGTCGACCTCGATGACACCGAGAACTGTCTCCATTCCGAGGGCATCGAGTCCATGCCTAAGGAGAAGGGCTTTGCCGAGTACACCGACGGCAAGTTCGACGTCGCCAAGACCTACGGCGAGGAGATCGGCGAGGCCGGTATGCACCAGTGGTCGCGCTATATCCAGGGTCGCGATTACTTCATGGCCCCGCTGGCTGAAGGCACTGACTACGAGATCGTGAAAGACGAGCGTGAAGATGCTCGCGCCACGACCGGCGCCCTGGTCCACGAGATGCAGCCGCTGTTCTTCCAGCCCGGCAAGTCCGACTGGAACACCTTTGAGATGATCCGCAGCTTCGCTGCTCGCGGCGAGAATGTCGCCGGTCTCAACGCCAACACCGACGGCGCCTATGCTATCGGCTCCAACCGCAACACCGAGATCCACACCTTCCAGATCCGCCACGGCATGGACCCCGAAATCGCGACCATCCAGTGGGAGATGCTCTCCAACGCCGAGTTCTCCGTCGCTATCCCCCTCTACTCCGCACTGCTCACCGAGGTCAGCCCCTACTTCAGCGATCAGGATGTCTCCTTCGATCACTGCGAAGAGGAAGACGTTGTAAACAACGAGGAGCCCAAGAACTCCATCAACTACGTCCTCATGGACATCAACACGCTCGCCTATGAGAACCGCGATCACTGCGCTACCGGCGTCCGCGCCTACCTCGACGCCCTGCAGAAGGAGCTCATCGAGCAGAACCTGACCGTCGACGAGGCCATGCAGGCCGCCGAGAACACCGAGGCCCGCACCGCCCTGGCCAACAAGGCCGGCAAGGCTGCCACCAAGAACACCTACCTCAAGTGCAAGGCCATGCTCGAGGAAATGCGTGACTACCTCAAGGAGGGCGACTTCTCCGAGGAGTTCGTCCCGAGTGACTACGATGCCGACAACGACTGCCTAGTCGAGTCCATCACCTATGCCGACGAGGCCCTCTCCGATAAGGACGTTGCCGAGCCCGAGGTTGAGGAAGAGGCGACCGAGGAGAAGTCCGAGGGCAACAACATGGCCGCCATGGCCGTTGGCGCCGTCGTCGTCATCGGTGTCTGCGGCTTCGTGCTCTATCGTCGCAAGAAGGCCTAAGAACCCCACACCTTAAGGCGCGGGCGGGATGGCCAAAGTCGCCCGCCCACCCAGCCGCCCATTCGACCGACGGGAAACGTCGCCGAAATCTTTTCAAAAAAGATTTCCCCGCACACACTTTGCTGTGCTATAGTGCAGCGCAACAGCAACTAGGTGCGACCGCGCCATGGCATCACGAAAGGAGCCACCAACATGAAGAACACGATGAAGTCTCTCAACAACTGGTGGTGGCGTGATGCGAATACGATCGGTCGACAGTGAGTCCCTCACGCCTGTTTTTGCGCTCTAGGTGATTGGAAGGCCTCCGGTTTCGACCGGGGGCCTTTTTCTATCTCGAGCCCAATCGCATTCGCATCACGCGCCTCCGCTTTCTTCTCTTGCACTTCCCTTCCGAAAGGATTTTCACCATGTCTCAGAACACCACCACCGCCCAGCCCCGCACCGTCCAGACCGCCGACCGCGGCAAACTCGACGTCCGTGCCCTCGTCTTGCTCGCCATCCTGCTTGCCGCCGGCTTCATCCTCAACTTCACCGTCGGCAAGGCTATCTCCGGCATCTCGGGCGGCATGATCAGCCCCGAGTTCATCATCTCGGCCTTCTGCCTCACCATCCTGGTCGTTCGTCCCAACATTGGCCAGGCGCTCATCATCGGCCTCATCTCGGCGGCCGTGATCCAGATCACCACCACCTCGCCGTTCGTCGATTTTGCCGCCGAGGGCATCGCCGCCATGCTCATGGCCCTCATTGTCAACGCTGCTGCCAAGGACGGCCAGGTTAAGCCCGCCGTCGCCATCGTCGCAACATTCGTGACCACCTTTGTCTCGGGCGTCATCTTCATGGTCATCAAGATGGCCATGCTCGGCGTGGTGGGCGAGCTCGCCGCTGCCATGCTGCCCGTCGTCGCCATGACCGCCGTCTTTAACGCCATCCTGGTTGGCGCTCTCTACCTGCCCATCCAGAAGGCCCTGAAGTTCAACTAACCCGCTCGGCTTTACGAGCCACCCCATCTTGGCGTTCATTCGTCGCTCGCGTACCCAAGTACGCTTCGCTCCTCTTTCGCGCCAACCTGGGGCCCCTCGTAAAGCCGTCTCCGTGCTTCACCACCAAAGACTGTCCCAAACAACTAGCTTTTGGGGACGTTCTTAATTGACTAGTCATTTAAGAACGTCCCCGATGACTATGAAAGGTATCCATGGAAACGATCATCAACGTCGACGATGTCTCGTTCTCCTATGGCACGCAGACCGAGCAGGCGCTTAAGCATATCTCGCTCAGCGTGAACAGGGGAGATTTTATCGGCATTATCGGGCCTTCGGGTGCCGGAAAGTCCACACTTGCCGCCTGCCTGTCGGGAGCCGTACCCCACCATTACACTGGCACGTTCTTTGGCTCCGTCACTGTCGACGGCAACGACACCTGTGAAGTTTCGCTCACCGATGTGTCGCAGATCGTCGGCAGCGTGTTGCAAGACATCGACACGCAAATGGTCGCCTCGGTCGTCGAGGACGAGATGCTTTTTGGCCTGGAGAACTTTGGCGTTCCGCACGACCAGATCGAGCAGCGCGTGAGCGAGACGCTCGAGACCGTCGGCATCAGCGACCTGCGCGACCGCGAGATCGCCACCCTCTCAGGCGGCCAAAAGCAAAAGGTTGCCATCGCCGCCATCCTCGCTATGCGTCCGCGTGTGCTCGTGCTCGACGAACCCACCGCGGCGCTCGACCCCGCCAGCTCCACGCTGGTCTTCGAGACCCTACGCGAGGCCAACCGCGCACTCGGCATCGCCATCGTCGTCGTTGAGCAAAAAGTCGCCCTGCTTTCGGAGTATTGCAACCGCGTGCTCGTGCTCAATCATGGCGAAATCGCGCTACAGGGCAAGCCGCACGAGGTCTTCGCGCACGCCGATGAGCTCCGCGCCATCGGCGTCGATTGCCCGCGTGTTACGCGCATTTTCAACAGCCTCGAGGCCGATGGCCTGGCCAGCGGCACTCCCTGTTTGGATGTTGATGAGGCCGAACGCCTGATTACGGGCATCGTCGACCCCGCACACGCAAGCAGCGACGTTCAGGCACCCGCCGGCTCACCGCACGCACCGTCGTTGCGCCCGCACGCCAAGGACGCCGAGCCCGTGCTCACCTTCAATCACGTTGAGTTTGCCTATCCCAATGGCGGCGCCGCCATCCACGACCTCAACCTGACCCTCTATCCCGGCGAGCTCGTGGGCATCGTCGGCCAAAACGGCGCCGGCAAGACCACGCTCACCAAGCTGCTCACAGGCCTGCTTAAGCCCGTCTCGGGCAGCGTGCGCGTCACGGGACTGGATACCGCAGCCGTCCCCACGAGCCGCATCGCCCGCGAAGTCGCAACCCTCTTCCAAAACCCCGACCGCCAGATCTGCAAAGACACCGTGCTCGACGAGGTCGCCTTTGGCCTGGAGCTGGCCGGCATCGACCGTGCCGAGGCGCTGCGTCGCGCCCAGCTCGTCATCGACCGCTTTGGCTTGCCGGCCGACGAGGCGCCCTTCTCGCTCTCGCGCGGTCAGCGCCAGATGGTGGCACTCGCCTCCGTCGTGGTCGTAGAGCCCAAAATCGTGGTGCTCGACGAGCCTACGAGCGGCCTTGACTACCGCGAATGCATGACCGTCATGGAAACCGTGCGCACCATGGCCGAGCGCGGCTGCGCTGTAATCATGGTCTGCCACGACATGGAAGTCGTCTCCGACTTTGCCGAGCGCATTGTAGTAATGGCCGACGGCCGCATCCTCGAGCGCGGCCGCACGCACGAGTTGTTCTCGAACATCGAGCTCATGCAGCGAGCCTACGTTGAGCCGCCCCAGGTCATAGAGCTTTCTCGTCGCCTGGCATCCTCCGTCTCTCCCGCCTTTGCACAGGTGAGCGAGGTCACCGATATCGTTCGCATTACCGAGGAGATGGTCCACCGTGGTTAACGTCATCGACTATATGCCGGGCGATACACTGCTGCACCGCTTGAACCCGGTCGTCAAACTGGGCCTTGCCGCCGCCATCATCATCGGCATTTTCCTGTCCGACACCTACGTGGCGCTGTTGGGCTTTTTGGCGCTCACCCTTGCACTGGGCGCCTACGCCGGTGTCGTCGACCGTCTGCTCTCGCTACTCAAGCTGCTGATTCCGCTCGCGCTTATCATGCTGGTGCTTCAGCTGGCCTTTATGCGCGACGGCAACATGGTGTGGGGCTTTATCACCGACACGGGCCTCATTACCGGATCGAAGGCCTGCCTACGCCTGTTGGGCGTGGCGCTGCCACTCATCCTCATGCTTATGGTGACCAAGCTCAACGACCTCGCCAACGCTTGCGTCGAGGTGCTGCACATGCCATATCGCTATGCCTTCACCTTTACCACGGCGCTGCGTTTTGTGCCGGTATTTGGCCAGGAAATGAACGCTATCATGGAGGCGCAGACTGCACGCGGCGTCGAATACGACACTAAGAATCCCGTCAAGAAACTCAAACTCATGCTGCCGCTGTGTGTGCCGCTGCTTATCTCGAGCGTGGGCAAGACCGATGCCACCGCGCTTGCCGCCGAGCAGCGCGGCTTCTATCTGCGTACGCGCGCCAGCTCGTACAAGCGCTACCCCATCAAGGGCCTGGATATCGCCGCACTTATCGTCAGCATCGCCCTTATCGCCATCGGCTTCCTGTTCTAGCAATCGCTGGCAGCAACCGGCAAATGCAAAAGGCCTCGGCTCGCACAAACGAGCCGAGGCCTTTACTGTTTCATCAGATAAAACCTACCAAAATAAACCTGTCCCTTTTTGGCAGGTCGGAAGCTAGAGGCGGTAGGGGACGCCGCTGCGAATGATGGACTCGCGCACCAGGACATCCATCGCATCGAGGGTGATCTCGGGCATCTCGCGATACTTCTGCAACACCGAAAGCTCCGTGCAGGCCAGGATGACGCGGTCGCAGCCGCTACGGGCGAACTCCCACATCACACGGTCGAACTTATCCATATCAGGCTCGCGCCCGGCCTTCACATCGTCGTAGATGAGCGACATCACGTCGGCCTGACGCTTTTCGCTGGGATAGACGACCTCAACGCCCGCGGTCTCACATTCGCGCCCATAGACGTCTGCGCCCACGGTACCGTCGGTGCCCATGATGCCGATCTTGTGCACCGGCTCGGCCGGCATGCTCAGGTTGGGGTCGAACTCGCACTCCCCCATCACCGCGCCGGCCAGAGCATAGCGCACCGACTCGCGCGGCATGTGGATAATCGGCACCTTCGTAAACGACTGGATCTGGTCGTAGAAGTAGTGTGACGTGTTGCAGGGAATCGCTATGTGCGCACAGCCCAGCGACTCGAGCGCTTGGGCGCACTCCCTCATGGTCGCCAGCAGCTCGGTATGCTCACCGGTCTTGATGGCCAGCGTGCGGTCGGGCATGGTCGACTTGGAAAGCACCACCATGTCGATATGCTCCTGGTCGCACGTAGCCGCCGTATGGCGTACCACCTGGTCGTAGTAATACGACGTGGCCTCGGCGCCCATGCCGCCGATAACTCCCAGCTTTTCCATCGCCGCCTCCTTGGTGACGCCCACGCAATTGCGCGTATCATACCCGCGCCCGCCCGATGCAAACCGAACGGGCGCCACGCTCGTCTACTTGTAATACGTCTTGAACAGCTTAAAGTGGCGCAGCTTGGTGTGCCACATGCGCAACCAGCGGTTAAAGACAAAATCACCCTTCATAAACGAAGGATCGGCGGCCTTGCCCTCCTTGGCCAGACGATGTGCCTTCGCACGCAGCTCGGGGTCCTTGACGTACTTGTCGACGACGCCCATAGGAACAACCATCCACAGAGCCTCATCCTGCGCCGTCACAAATTCCGGCTCAAACGGGCGGTTATAGACGTACTCATCCACCACGTATTTAGCAACGTTAAAGCCACTATTGGTGACATAGTAATTACTGCGGCCCTGACGGGTATTGAAGTCAAAGAACTTAAACGAGCCATCGCGCTCGTCATACTTGACGTCAAAATTGGAATAGCCCACAAAGTGAAGGTCCTCGAGTAGCTTGCGCACGCCACTCATAAGCTCATCATTGGGCTCGGTGATGATGCAGGCGTGATTACCGACGCCATGGGGCTGATGCTCCTCGAGCAGCACGTGACCCAGGCACATCATACGAACCTTGCCGTTGCGATCAGAATAGCTGGTGAGCACACGCATGTACTCGTCGTTGCCGGGCACGCGATCCTGCAAAATCAGGTCATCGGTGTAGCCACTGGCATAGGAATCGCGGATAACCTGCTCCAGCTCGGCGCGGTCGGCAATCTCATAAGCTTTCTTCTGACCCTCGAACTCATGCTGCCACCACATGATGCCGTCGGAAGGCTTCAAGATCATCGGGTAGGGGAAGTCAATCTGGTCGAGCACCTCGGCAGGCGCCTCTCCTTGCGTGTTGAGCATCTGCGCAGTAAAGGTAAACGTATGCGGATAGGGCACACCGTGCTTCTCGCACAGTTCGTAGAAGATCTCCTTCTTCTGGCACTGCTCAAGCATGCTATAGGGCGCGTAAGGCGCAACGATGTTATCCGCCAGCTCGTTGGCATCCTTGGCCTGAGCCACCAGGGCAACATAGTTATCGCCGCAGCCCATCAGGACAATCGTCTTGTCGGCATGAGCTCGAGCGATACCGTTGACGGTCTTAAGCATCACGGGCATGGTGTCGATATCTACGTTGGGCGTGTAATCGATAATTTGACTGCGATACGCGGGGCCCGTCTGATACTTGCCAAAGACCAGGCTCTTAACCTGATACCCCTCGTAGAAAGCGCGCGCCACCGAATACGCGTTGATGTCGCCGCCGAGCAGCACGGGGATAAACTCGCGCTCTGTAAACTGCAATGCCATGGAAACTTCCTATCTAGAACTGCCCACACGACGGGCGGTCTTTGTGCAACTGATTTATTCTAGCGTGCCGAGCCGCCGGCACCCAAAGCTCCACCGTATCTATGGCAATCGGCGTAATTGTCCAGCACGAAGGCGGCGATCACCGGTGTACGACAACGGGCAATGAACCCACCGTTGTTGTAGGATTCAACATGTTGCCAGCCCCGTCGAAAGGTACACTGTGCCCCAGGCTCATCCGATCAGCAACCCCATCATTGACGCCGCAAAGCGCGAACTTGCGGATCGTGCCCAAACGGCAGCTCCCCTACGCACCGCAAACGATGCTTACAACGGGCCTGCCCGCATCGTCTCGATCAACACGTCGGAGCACAAAGGCACGCGTAAGTCACCCGTCGCCGACGGGCACGACACCGTCATCGAGCAGTTTGGCCTCGCCTCCGATGCGCACGCCGGGCATTGGCACCGTCAGGTCTCCTTTTTAGCTGCAGAGTCTATCCAGACGGCGCAGGCGCGCGGGCTCGATGTGCACGAGGGCGACTTTGGCGAGAACTTCACAACCCAGGGTATCAACCTGCTCTCACTCCCCTTGGGCACGCAGCTCAAGATTGGCAGCGAAGTGCTCGTCGAAATCAGCCAGATCGGCAAAGTCTGCCACACCCGCTGTGCCATCTACTATCTCGCCGGCGACTGCATCTTCCCCCACGAGGGCATTTTTGGCGTCGTGCTGCAGGGCGGAGAAGTCCATGTCGGTGACGACGTCCAGGTGGTCAGGCTCGGCGACGGCACCTGTTCCTTCACTCCCACCGAGGCACTCAAAGAGGTGGAGCGGGCTCGCCGCGAAGGAACCCTGTAGTTGCAAAACCCCACGTTGAGGTAGCTTTTGCAGCCAAAAACCTTCACAAACAGGGTGCCGTAACGTTAAAGTTGAACTCTATGGTTTCTCAACAATTCACCATTCCCGCAGGTCAAGGCCAAAGCCTCAAGTTCAACTTGACCCTTTAGAACCTTTAAGGTTCAAGTAGAGGTCGAAAGCAGTAGTAGAATACACCTCGACCAATAACCTACGATTGATTGCAGAGGGACTGGATGCAGCATTCGAACCATCGCACCGCAGCGCTCTTCGCGTCGAAGCCGGCTCGTATCATCACGAGCGCCGCGCTCGCCGTCGCGCTGACGGCCACGCCGATGCTCTCCCCCGTCGCGGCCTATGCCGCCTCGCAGGCAACGCAGGATCAGCTTTCCGCCGCCCAGAAAAAGATCGAGGACGCCACGAGCGCCTACAACGACGCCCGAACCAAGCTCGAGGATCTGCAAAAGCAGATCGACTCCAATGAGGCGAACATCGATAAGATTGAGGCCGAGCTACCCGAGCAGCAGGCCAAGGCAAGCTCCGCCATGCGCGATCTGTATAAGTACCAGAAGGGCACCAGCCCCATCGTGAGCTTCCTGGTGAACACGCAGAGCTTGGGTGACTTTATCACCACCTGCAAATACACCAACCAGATTACGAGCTCGAGCGTCGACGAGATCGAAGAGCTTAACAAGATGCAGACCGAGCTCGAGCAGAACAAAACCGCCCTCGATCAGGCCAAGTCTCAGCTCGAGGGCGAGCAAAAGAATGCCGAGGATGCACTGGCGCAGGCTCAGCAGCTCCGCAGCGAGGCGCAGGCAAAGGCCGAGCAGGAAAATGCTGCCGAGCTGGCAAAGCTCGAGGCCGACAAGGCCGCTGCCGCCGAGAAGATCTCGGGCGAGGGTGTAAGCGGCAACAACTCCAACAGCCAGGCCAACAACGCCAACACCACCATCGACACCACGGTGAACAGCTCGAATAGCGGTAACTCCGATTACGACTCGTTCATTAACGAGTGGACGAGCCGCATCGATAACTACCTTGCCGGCTCCCCCATGGCAGGCCAGGGCTACAACTTTGCCGTCGCCGCCTGGAATACCGGCGTCGATCCCCGTTGGTCCCCCGCCATCGCCTGCATCGAGAGCAGCAAGGGCCTCTATTGCGCCGGCTCCTATAACGCCTGGGGCTGGAGCGCCCGCGGCGGTGGTTGGCGTAGCTTTGGTAGCTGGAGCGAGGGCGTCTCCGCCCACGTTGCCTACCTGGGCGCCAACTATGGTTCCACGCTTACTCCGGCAGCCGCCAAGAAGTACTGCCCGCCCACGTGGCAGGACTGGTACAACAAGGTCGCCAATCAAATGAACCGTATTTAAGTGCAACTGCAAAGGGGCCCCAAACGGGGCCCCTTTTCGATTCTCTAGGAGACGATACCGGTCGCGTTGCCGATAACAACGACGACGCACATGACGGCAAACATAAACCCGAGCGCCTTGAACCATAGTTCGACAAAAGCACTCCCCCGATACCGACCGAGCACGGGAAAACGACGTCGAAGCCTACGCCGGTCGAGCATTCCGAATGTAATGAGCAACACCAGGCCATCGACCATAAAGAAATACTCAAGCGCCAAAAACCACGTTGGATAGTTTCGGTTTTCGCCCGTTGGCGTAAATACCGCAAAATGGCTGCCCATCAGCAGCAACAATGTTGTCGCATAGACGCATCCATTCCATATGCGCCCCACGGGCTCGGGGATACGCGAGAGCAGACGCACACATTTGGATGTCACGGGAGAGACGATCGAACGCCGGCTTGCAGAAGACGGAAGCGTGAGGGCAACCGGCTGCTGTACCCGCTGCACCTGTGGCACCGCGGCCCGGGGCACGCTGGCAGCAGAAAAGGTCACGGGCGACGGTGCAGGGAGACATAGCTCATATGCCGCACGCGCAGCATGCCCCAGTGCCTTTGCACTCGCAAAGCGCTTAGCGGGATCGAGCGCCATCGCCATGCAAATCACATCCGCCAGCGGAACGGGAATGCCATGCGCCTCGCATTGCTCGCGCATGTCACGCCCAGGCTTGGGGTCAGTTCCCGTCAGGCAAAAGAACAGCAGCGCGCCAAGCGCGTAAATATCGCTGCGGACGCTCGTTTGCCCAAACCCAAACTGCTCGGGCGGCGCATAGGAACGCGTGCCAAACTTGACGGTGTCGGCGTCGGCGCCATCGCGCCAAACGCGCGCAATTCCCAGGTCAATAATCACCAGCGAGGAAAAGGTCATGCCGGCATCGGTCGCGTATCTCACGCCCGATACGATGATGTTCGAGGGTTTAAGGTCGCGGTGGATTACCGGCATCCCCGGCTCCCCCGCAGCTGCAAAACCAGCATGCAGCTCGCCCACCGCTTCACACAGAACGGGATACAGCCCGCGGGCATAATCGGGCGTCGTCCCCAAGCGTCCCACCAGGGCCTCGAGTGTCTCGCCTTCGACATACTCCATCACCACGTCAAGCTCGTCGCCCACACGGCGGCAATCGACGATTCGGGGCAAGTGCTCAAAACGACGACCGGCGCGCTGGGCCGCAAACAGGCGCTCATATGCTCCGCCAATCTGCACCGAAGCATCGATGCGCTTGCGGACAAAGGGACCGAGAGACCCGCCGCCAGAGCCCTCAAAATAGACGAGTTCGGTCGTCTCGACATCCGAGCACTTGAGCACGCGCTCCACACGATAGCTGTCATCGCGGTCGAGCGACGCCAAATGCTCGACAAGTGAAGCAGTCAGCTCGTCATCGGAATATGTTGGGCTCTGAGTATCCATGGTGCCCATCATAACGCAGGGTGCGGACACCCCATGGTGTCCGCACCCCGATCGTTTGCATGGCTGCTCTGGTGACACCGCCGGCTCAGCCATCGACCACTAACTCACCGTTTCCTCGCCAAAGCGATATAGCTCTTCATTGACCTTTTGGAGGCTACAGCCACGGTCGATGCAAAAGATAATGATTGCATCGCGACGGTCCTTACAGTTGAGGACGCTCACTCCGGCAGCCGTCAGAGCGCGGTTGGTCTCCTTCATCGACAGCGCCATTGCAAAGGCAATCTGCAGCACCTTATTGCGACTCGGATGCCGCGCACCGGTAAAAATCTGATAGCCAAAGGTCTCGTTGAGGTCGGCCATACGCACCACACGCGAGCGCTCGAGCCCCTTCTCTTGCAGCAACTGCTTTAAGTAATCCGAAAGCGACGGGGCGGCAAAGTCGTGCTCTTTGATATAGCCATCGATGTTTGGCGCGTCGAGGAGTTCATTGAGTAACTCGTCCGTCAGCTTTTTATTGGGCATACGACCTCACCTCCCATACGGCGCAACGGTAGCGACATGTTAGGCCAGCACCCAGCTTGCAGCAGCAGACTTATCAAACACGTTGGCAAAATAGAGAGCCTTCTTGATGTCACCATCAAAGTAGATATTGCCCGCCACGGAGCCACCGGCGGCAAGGGTACCAGACTGCAGCTCATCGGAACCCTCGCTGTAATAACCCTGGTTCTGCTGCGCACCGTTGGCGTCCTCGCCCTTCCAGTCGTAGATATTGTAATCTGCGCCCTCATCGCAATTGTTGACGTACGTGAC
>CAUAEH010000006.1 GCA_958427975.1 uncultured Collinsella sp.
GAATCGGCTAAAGTGCGATGGCGAAATTGGTTGTTTTTACAGTAGCGCTAACACCCTCCTCCTCCACCTGGGCTTGCGGGCCTCGGCCTCGACGAGCCCCTCGAGCCTCGCCTTCTCCTCCGCCGCCCGCCTGACCGCGTCGACGTAGTAGGCGAGCACGTCGTTGTCGGCCCCCTCCGCGAACCCTATCGACTCGATCCAGGACCAGTGCGCCCGGGTCCAGTTGCCCTTCCTGCGGCCGGTGGGCGTCCTCTCGTCGAAGGCGAGCCCGTGCCTGAGCAGGAACTTGGAGAGCCGCTGCTTCGAGCGCGAGAGGTCGTCCCTCGCGTCCTCGAGCGCCCTGGTCAGGTCGCGGGCGGCCTCGCACTCGTCGTCGGGGACCCACACCTCGACCACGTTGCCGACCGACAGCATGCGGGCGAGGAACTCGGCGTCGTTGCGGTCGTTCTTCCTGCGCCTGTCCGCGCTGGGCTTGATCATCTTCGAGACGGCGCCGACCACGCAGTCGACCCCCAGGCCGGAAAGCCTCTTCTGCAGGTCGAAGCCCGTGGCCCCGGACTCGTACACGCACCTGGCCCTGGGGTCCACGGAACGGACCCACTCCGCGACGGCGCCGGCGTCGTAGCCGAAGGTCGCGGCACGTACCTCCCCGGTCATGACGTCGAGGGAGACGGCCTTTATCGAGCGGGCGTGGACGTCGAGGCCGATGAAGGTGGTAGTATCGAGCATGGGAGCCCCTTCCATGAATGCGGCGTGGCCGCCACGGTTGGATTAGACACTCACCATTGTCGGCCTAATCCGCGGTCTTTCATGCAGCAGGGGCTCTCAATGTTTTTATGTCCTGCTCATATCGTCTCTGCCGGCACCTGGGGACACTCCTTAGCCGTTGGGGGCGTTCTTAAACGGCTAGTCTGGGCGGCGGCCGTGTGCTGCTGTCCGCGTGGCGGCGTATAATCGGCGACAGATGATTCTGACGTTAGGAAACCATGACCGATAGCATGCAGCAGATGGCGCTCGACACGCTCGGCGCCTATTTTGGCTACACCTCGTTTCGCCCGGGACAGGATCGCATGGTGGATGCGATTCTTGCCGGCCGCGATGCGCTCGGCGTTATGCCCACAGGCGCCGGCAAGTCCATTTGCTACCAGGTGCCTGCGCTTATGCTGCCCGGCATCACCTTTGTGGTGAGCCCGTTGCTGTCGCTTATGGAGGACCAGACCCGCGCGCTGCTCGCGGCGGGTGCGCGGCCCAGTTATCTCAACTCCAGCCTTACGCCGGCTCAGCAAAATACCGTGCTCAAGCGGGCGCGCGAGGGCCGCTACCAGCTTATGTACGTGGCGCCCGAGCGCCTGCTCGAGCCGCGCTTTTTGGCCTTTGCGCAGGAGGCTGCGGCAGGCTGCGGCATCGGCGTGCCGCTCGTGGCCATTGACGAGGCCCACTGCGTGAGCCAGTGGGGCCAGGATTTTCGCCCTGCCTACCTGCAGATTCGCGAGTTCATCGATTCCCTGCCGCAGCGCCCCATCGTGGCGGCTTTTACCGCTACGGCGACCGAGCGTGTGCGCGCCGATATCCAGCAGATGCTCGGCCTGCAAAACCCTGCGACGGTGGTAACGGGCTTCGATCGCAAGAACCTCTACTTTGGCTGCGAGGAGATGGGCGACAAGGCCAAGACCGCGTGGGTGCGTGACTACGTGATCGCGCATTCGAGCGAGAGCGGCATCGTGTATTGCTCGACCCGCAAGACGGTCGATGCGCTGGCCGCGGAGCTTGCCGAGGCGCTGGACCCCAGCGGCATTCGCGTGGGCCGCTACCATGCCGGCATGGGCAACGACGCCCGCCGCCAGAGCCAGCGTGCCTTTATCGACGACGACATTCAGGTGATGGTTGCCACCAACGCCTTTGGCATGGGCATCGACAAGCCTAACGTGCGCTACGTGATCCATAACAACGTGCCCGAGAGCATCGAGGCCTACTACCAGGAAGCGGGCCGCGCCGGCCGCGACGGCGATCCGGCCAGCTGCCACTTGCTGTGGAACGGTAACGATTTTCGCATGCGCCGCTTTTTGATCGACCGCGGCGATGCTGCCGATGAGGCGCTCGACGATGAGCAGCGCGCGTGGGCGCTCCAGAACCGTTATCGCCTGCTCAGCCAGATGGAGGGCTACTGCAATACCACCGGCTGCCTGCGCGAATACATGCTGCGCTACTTTGGCGACGAAGCCGCGGCCGAGCATGCGGTTGCGGCTGCTGCGGGCGGCACCGCAGACGACGCCGAGGGCTGCGGCAACTGCAGCAACTGTCTCACGCAGTTCGAGGTCGAGGACGTCACCGATATGGCCCGCGCCGCCGTGCGCTATGTGGCCACGCGTCCCATGCGCTTTGGCAAGTCGCTGATCGCCGATGTGCTTCACGGCGGCAACACCGAGCGCATTCGCCAGATGCATCTGGACGAGGACCGCGGCTACGGTGAGCTGTCGAGCGAATCGGTCGGGCGCATCAAGGACATCATCGGCCAGCTGTGCGGCCGCGGTTATCTGGCCACCTCGCAGGGGCAGTACCCGGTCGTGGGGCTGGGCCCGCGTGCCATCGAGGTCGAGGGCGAGGCGTTCGCTTTTACCGTTAAACGTCGCGCGTCCAAGCGCAAGGCCTCGGCCCGCGCCCGCCGTGCGGTTGATCTGCTGCGCGAGGAGGCCGAGCTGGATCAGCGCCCGCGCGTGGGTGACGATGCCGAGCTGTTCGAGCGCCTGCGCGCCCTCCGCAAGGAGATCTCGACGGAGCTGGAGATGGCGCCGTATATGGTCTTCTCCGACAAGGCCCTGCGCGGCCTGTGCCGCCTGCGCCCGCAGACACGCGACGAGCTGATCCAGGTTAACGGCATTGGCGAGAAAAAAGCCGACGCCTTTGGCGAGCAGTTTATGACGGCGATTGAAGAGTTTGAGTCCGAGCATGCGCGGGATGGAGCGTAACGATGGCTTTCGATAGCAAGACCGACCGTACTGACGTGTCCGCCGTGCCGCTGTACCAGCAGGTCATGGACGACCTAAAGGGCGAGATCGCGCGCGGCGTGTACGCTGCCGGCTCGCGCATTCCTTCCGAGATGGAGCTCGCGAAGTCCTACGGCGTGGGGCGCGTCACCGTGCGCCGTGCCATCGAGGAGCTGTCGCGCGCGGGGTATCTCAACCGCCAGCAGGGGAGGGGTACCTTTGTGTGCGCTCCCAAGGTCAAACGCAAGATTCGCCAGAAGGGTGACGTCCAGAGCTTTACTGAGGGTTGTGCTGCCAACGACATGGTGCCGGGTGCGCGTCTGGTGTCACGCACGGTTGTCGCGGCGACGCACGAGGATGCGGCGTTCTTTGGCGTGGAGCCTGGCTGCGAGCTCATCGTGGTCGAGCGCGTGCGCACAGCCGACGGCATCCCTGTCATGCTTGAGAACAACGCCTTTGTGCTGGCCGACCATCCCTACCTGCAGACGCTGGCCGATGAGGACCTCACTGATAACTCAATCTTTGCGCTCGTCGCCGAGCATTCGGGCCGTGCGCCGCTCAAGTCCGACCCCTGCACCGTGGAGATTGCGCTTGCCGATGCTCAAGCGGCTCCGCTGTTGGAGGTGCCGGTCGGTGAGCCGCTCTTCTATATGGAGGCGTACTTTACCGATGAGGACGAGCGCCCCTTGCTGCTCGGCCGCCAAAAGATCGTGGGCTCGCGCTACGTGTTCGACATCTAACGTTCGCAGATAGAACAACATAGAACAAATTTGCTAAGATGACTTCACGGGCGTTGTTGCACGTGTTATAAATAGGACAATATAGAACGATAGCAGGTACGAGCTGCCGTCGCTCAAAACCGCCCCACAAGGAGGAACATCAGGATGAACGCACACGATCTGATTCAGGAAATCATCGAGCGCAAGGGCAAGATTGAGAACGTCTTTTGGATCGCCTGTGGCGGTTCGATGATCGACCTGATGCCGGCCAACGAGCTGCTCAAGCGCGAGGCCACCACGTTTACCTCGACGGTCTACACGGCACGCGAGTTTTGCCTGATGGCCCCCAAGAGCCTAGGGCCGAAGTCGCTCGTTATTGCCTGCAGCCACAGCGGCAACACGCAGGAGGTCGTCGACGGCTGCGAGATGGCGTTGGCTGCCGGCGCCGAGGTCGTTGCCCTCACCGACTGCGAGGGCTCCAAGATCGACAACGGCAAGTGGGCCACCTGGGTTTACCCCTGGGGCGAGGGCGTGTCGCAGGCCGAGGTGCCTCAGGGCATCGGCGCTCTGATCGCCGCCGAGCTGCTCGACCAGCAGGAAGGCTACGAGGCACTTGCCGACATGTACGAGGGCCTCAAGCAGATGGATGCACTGCTGCCCGCCGCCCGCGAGAAGGTCAACGCCGAGCTGGGCGCCCACTTTGCCGAGCTCTGCCAGCAGCACAAGTTCTTCTATATCCTGGGCTCCGGCCCCAACTTTAGCCAGACCTACGCCATGGCCATCTGCTCGCTCATGGAGATGCAGTGGCAGCACTGCTGCTATATTCACTCCGGCGAGTACTTCCACGGCCCGTTCGAAGCCACCGAGCCCGGCGTGTTCTACTTTGTGCAACTCGGATCGGGGGAGTGCCGCCCCATGGAGGAGCGCGCTCTTGCGTTCCTCAACACGCACACCGATACGATTATGGTGCTCGATGCGCTTGAGTACGGCGTGGGCGAGGTGCCTGCCAGCGTGCGTTCGTTCCTGGAGCCGATCTTCTTCTACAACATGAGCTGCGAGCTGCGCGCCGCCCGCGGCAAGGTCTTCGACCACAGCCCCGAGGTTCGTCGCTACATGGGCATCGAGCGGTACTAGGCACTGGGATTTATCTTTTTTGACGGGGTCTGCGCTGCGCGCAGGCCCCGTTTTGCGTTGTGGCGGCCGGATTCGTGTCTGCGCGAAAACGAAGGTGAATACTTTTCCGCGAAGTGAACGACCTATTTTGGACCCTCGAAGCATCCACACTTTTTGACGCCAAAACTGCAGGAAAAACTCGGCGAAACCGCAGGAAACGGCGTCTGAAAAGTGCCGATGCTTCGGGGGCTCGTTTTTGCTCGTTCACTTCGTGGAAAAGTATTCACCTTCGATTCGCAAGGGCGCTGCGTGAGTCAAAAAAGCGGGCCGCGCCGGGGATTTCCGGCGCGGCCCGCTTAGTATCGCGCTTAGATTCGCAAGGTTGCGGCAGCCAGCGGCCTACTTTGCGTCGTAGGCCTCGGCGTCCCACCAGTCGAGCTGGGCGATGTTGTCGCGGATGTGCTGGCAGCTCTTGTGGAAGCCCTCGAGCTCGTACTCGGACAGGTCGAGCGTGTAGACCTCCTCGACGCCCTCGGCGCCGATCACGCACGGCAGGGATGTGAAGATGCCCTCCTCGCCATACTGGCCGGTCATGAGCGTGGAGGCGGAAAGTACGGCGTGCTCGTTGTGCAGAACGGCAGCGCAGACGCGTGCGGCGGAGTTGGCGACGGCGTACTCGGTGCACTGCTTGCCCTGGTAGGTTACGTAGCCGCCCTTGCGTGCGAGCTCCTCGACCTCCATGTGGTCAAAGGCGTACTTGTCGGGGTTTTCGGCCTGGAGCTCGTTGAGGCTCTTGCCGGCGATGGTCGCGGCCTTAAAGGCAGCCAGCTGGCTAAAGCCGTGCTCGCCGATCATGTAGGCGTCGATGGACTTGGGGCTCACGCCGACCTTCTTGGAGATCTCGGTGCGCAGGCGGGCGGAGTCAAGGCCGCAGCCCGAGCCGATGATCTTCTTGGGATCGTAGCCGGTCAGGTGCCACAGCTCGGTGCACACGACGTCGCAGGGGTTGGAGATGCTCACGAAGATGCCGTCAAAGCCGGCGTCGACGATGCGCTTGGCAAAGGTGCGGGCGGCGTCGGTGGTAAAGAACAGCTCGCCGTCGCGGTTGCCAGCTGCCAGCGCGACCTTACCGGCGGCGTTGACGATGACGTCGCAGCAGGCCAGCTCCTCGTAGTGGTCGTAGCAGTTGACGATCTTGGTGTTATACGGGACAAACGAAAGGGAGTCGCGCAGGTCCTGGACCTCGGACGTCACCTTGGCCTCGTTGATATCGCACAGGTACAGCTCGTCGGCAATGCCCTGCATAAGCAGGCTGTTGGCGACATGTGCTCCTACGTGGCCCTGGCCGACCACACCGATCTTACGCGTCTGGTACATATGAGTATCCTTCCGGCCGAGTTTTTCGCGTCGAACCATTGTAGCGTCCTGCCGTCACTTTGCTAGACTAAAGCGCCGTAGATTTTCGGGACATGCCTTAATCTCTACTTTTGGAGTGATTTGGGCCGCTGACGGCATCGCTGGGCGATGTGCTCGCGCGGATGGGGCCGCTCGTTGTACCATAGCTGCAACTGACTCGTAAGGAGCATCCATGCCCATTCGCATTCCCGACGCCCTCCCTGCCGCCGCGCAGCTCGAGAGCGAGAACATCTTTGTCATGACCGAGTACCGCGCGCTGCACCAGGACATCCGCCCGCTGCGCGTGCTCATCCTCAACCTCATGCCCACCAAGATCGCCACCGAGACGCAAATCATGCGCAAGCTCTCCAACACGCCGCTGCAGGTGGAGGTGGACCTGCTGCGCACCAAGACGCACGAGGCCACGCACGTAAGCGCCGGCCACCTGGAGACGTTCTACCGCACGTTCGACGACATCCGCGACATCCACTACGACGGCCTGATCATCACGGGCGCGCCGGTGGAACAGATGCCGTTCGAAGAGGTCGACTACTGGCCCGAGCTCTGCCAGATCATGGATTGGTCCACCACGCACGTGCACTCTACGCTGCACATTTGTTGGGGCGCACAGGCCGGCCTGTACCATCATTACGGTATCCAGAAGCACGACCTGCCGGCAAAGGCGAGCGGCGTGTTCGAGCATTATCTGGTGAAGCCGCAAAGCCCGCTGGTGCGCGGCTTCGACGACCGCTTCTATGCCGTGCATTCGCGCAACACCGATGTGCGCCGCGAGGACGTGGAGGCCGAGCCGCAGCTTGAGGTCGTGGCCGTGTCCGACGAGGTGGGCTTGTACATCGTCAAGTCGACCGACAGCCGCCGCTTCTTTGTCTTTGGCCATCCCGAGTACGATACCGACACGTTGCGCCTGGAGTACGAGCGCGACGTGAAGCGCGGGCTCAACCCCCAGGTGCCGGCGCATTACTTCCCAGGTGACGACCCCACCGCCGAGCCGCGCAACGTCTGGCGCAGCCAGGCTCAGCTGCTCTACACCAACTGGCTCAACTACTACGTCTACCAGACCACGCCCTACGACCTAGCCCGCGCCGGCGAGGAGCACTAGGCTGCGGCTGTAGCTGTGGTTGCTGCTGCGGCCGTTGCTGCGCTCGCGGCGTGACGAACGTGGATTTTCGGACACACGAGCGTGGATTTTCGGACGTTTACAAATCGAGCGTGGATAATCTCCCACTTTTGGCTCAAAACTAGGCTCAAAACGGGAGATTATCCACGCTCATTTTTTAGGCATGTAGATGCCGATGGCTCGGCTAAGAGACGGTGCATGCAGAGGCAAAGTCGCATTTGGCGTAGTCTTGAATCTCGACGGGTTTTTCTTTCTGATAATCCAATGGACCAAGGCCTCAAAATGTGGAGACAGGGACCTCTTGGCAAGGCTTCTACCTGCAGATATAAGCCATCAGCCTAAAACGTCCAAAACCGTCAAGCATTTGGTCAACGCCTGGACGGTATTTGGTCAGACTTCGCATGAAACCGTCTGGTACGTTTGCGCCGTTCCAAGAGTTGGGAGGCGACATGGGAAACATGACGGCGAATCAAAGACTTGCAAGTCACATTAAAGCATGCGAACAGCAGATGAGCTGCGTGTACGCGCGCACGGCGGCGGAGGCAAAGCAGATTGAGCGGCGGGCGGAGGTGGGAAGTCTAGAGGTGGTCATGCCGGGGCTGTATGCGCGTCCGGAATACTGGTCCGAGCTCAAGTTTCGGCAGCGTTATCTGCATCGGGTGCGGGCGCTTGCGCAAAAGCACCCCGACTGGACATTTTGCTCCTATACGGCGGCTGTTATCTATGGCCTTTCGGTTTCGCATGCCAATTTGACGCACATCCATATCGCCGCGATGCCGGCCCAATCGACGACGCCGGGCTCTCAGGTCATTCGTCATCGCTATGCTCGTCAAACACGGGCCACCCAGATGGATATCGCCGTAACCGATATCGATCAAACGATTACGGATTGCTTGGTCGATGCATCGTTTGTCGAGGGACTGATCATCGCGGATTCGGCACTCCATGAGCAACTTTTGTCGAAGGAGCATCTCGTTGAGACGGTCGATAAGCTTGGCCTGAATCGTCGCGGTGTTGTGATGGCGCGCAGGGTAGCGCGGTGTGCCGATGGCCTGTCGGAAAGCGGTGGCGAGTCCAAGGCACGCGCCCTGATGATCGAGCGCGGCTGGCAGATGCCGGAGCTGCAAGTTGAGCTGTTCGACCCGGTTGAGCCGGGACGGCCGTATCGCGTCGACTACTTGTGGCGCGTGGGCGACCAGCTGATTATCGGTGAGTTCGACGGATTCGTTAAAAGCGAGAAGGCGGCGGAGGAGGGCAAGCTCGCGAAGGCGCAGTTCGATGAGCGCCAGCGCGAGTCGAGGCTTTCGCTGCTTGATAACTGCAAGATCGTGCGCTTGTGCTGGGATGATCTAAGGGATCCGACAAAGCTCGATCGCAAGCTCAAGGTCGCCGGCGTGCCGCGTGCGTGCTGAGGCAGTTGCAGGGCGTTTGGCTGCACAAGCGTGGAAAATCGGACGGACGAGCGTGGAAATCTGGACGCTTGTTGAATGAGCGTGGATAATCTCCCACTTTTGGCTCGTAAGGGGCCCAAAGTGGGAGATTTTCCACGCTCATCTTGCGGGTGCGAAACAGCGGCGATCAGGCGCTGATGATGTGGGGTAGCGGCAGGTCGTGGGTATCGGTGGGAACGCCGTCGACGCGTTGCTCGTCAAAGGCAATGCCGATGATTTGACATGCGGGTGAGAGCATGGGCAGGTAGCGGTCATAGCAGCCGCCGCCGTAGCCCAAGCGCGCACCGGTGCGGTCGAAGGCTACGAGCGGCACGACGATCATGTCGAGAGCTTCGGCAGGCACGATAGGGAAGCGGCTACTGTCGATGTCCGTGGCCGTGAAGGCTCGCGTGGGGTGGCCGATAAACGGAGCCGAGGACGCATCGTCGACAGCAACTGCCCGCATGCATATGCGCTGGCCACAAGCTGTGGCTTCGGCTGCCGAGAGCATGCACGGATAGGCCACGCGCCAGTCGCGTTTGGCGGCCGCCGCGGCAAACGCGGCAGGATTGACTTCGGAACCCATCGCGGCATAGACGGCAACGGTGTGCGGTGCCGCGGGATCCGAGCGACCCAGTCGCTCAACAAGCCGCGCACAGATAACGGCAGACTTCGCCGCCCGCACATCCAAATCAATCGCATCGCGCCGGGCAATCACCGCTCGCCGCAATTTAGCCTTGTCCATCCCAACCTCCTCTAGCAAACCTGCCAAAAAGGGACAGGTTTATTTTGGCAGGTTTTATCTGGGTAAACAGCAAAAACAACCACGAAGGGGACACATGCACCTTCGTGGTGGTCTGTGCTGTGATGGGCGTCTGCGGCGGTTTGTCTCGATCTGTAACAGTAACTCGGCAAAATTGGACTTAGATGTTACAGATTGAGACAAAGAGCTGGTGCCGTTCGGGAACGTCTCGATCTGTAACATCTGGAGCCGATATTGCCGTCTAGATGTTACAGATCGAGACAAACCGCCGCGGTGGGCTGCGCCGCCTCGCCCAAGCCGCAGAAAAAGGTAGATTTTCGGGCATGTCCCAAAAATCTACCTTGGTGCGTTAGCCCAGCAGGTCGACTACGTTGAAGTTGGCGTTGCTCTTGGCGATGACGTCTCGGCCGCCAAAGACGCAGGTGGGTGAGACGGCTGCGATGCGCGTCACGTCGGCGCCGAGCGAGCGCAGCTCACCGGGCGTGGCAGCGAGCATCTGGGCGCGGCGCTCCTCGCGTGCGTGCGGATCGAGCCCAGCCAGGTAGGTCGTGTTGCGGCGCTTGGTGAGCGCGTACGGCTTCACCGGCGCGTCCATGCCGCTCACGCAGCTCACGATAAAGCCCTCAAAGGCGGCCTCGTCGGGCTCAAAGCTGCCGAGCCATTCGCCCGCGCGTTCCACGCGCTCAATCGAGGGGTCGATTGCCGGGTCGCGGTAGGTGTAGAACGCCGTCTGGCGCTCGCCGGCTGCGCGGAATCCGCAGCCGTACGCACCGCCCTTCACGCGAATCTCGTTCCACAGGTAATCGTAGGAGAGCGCGTTGGCAGCCACGGCCCAAGCGCCTGTCACGTCAATGCCCAGGCGACGCGGATCGCACGCACGCGCGGCAAAGCAGATGTCGCTGGGGATGACAAAGGCCTCGTGGCGGTTGCGCGGCGTCGGCACCACGAGCGCGTTGCGGCTGGCATCGGCGCCTTCGCCAGCGCCCAGCCCCAGGTCGCCCGCGGCGGCCCAGTACGCGTTAAAGTCCCCGTCGCTGCCGGTAAAGCTCGCCATGCAGCCATCGGCCACAAAGATGCGCTCCGCCAGCTCGGCAAGCTTGGCGCGCAGGTCGTCCAGTCGCTCGTCAAAGTGCTCGAGCAGATTGCGCAGGAACAGGTAGAAGTCCACGCCCGAGAGCTGCTCGCGCACCACGGCCGAAGGCGAGCTGTAGCTCATCGCGCGACCCAGCGCCGCCGAGTGGCCGTTGTTGATAAAGCCCTGCTCAAGCCCAATGCGAATCTGCGTGAGCACGTCGCGAACGCGGTCGGCGTCGGCATCGAGCAAAAGCGTGCTCGACCACACCTCGCGCGGCAGGCTTGCCAGTGCGTCGATCTTTTCGGACAGGGCGCCGGCGCTCACCAGCAGGTAGGGGCGCACGTCGTCCACGTCGGGCTGCGTCATGACCTCGGTCGTAAAGCTCAAAAAGCCGAGCTTGCCGGCGAGCAAGTTGTCGAGTTCCTCGGCCGAGTGCTCGCGCGTGGGCAGCTGCTTGAGCAGGCGGCAGAGCAACGTCACGTAGGGCAGGTCCTCAAATGCGACGCAGCTCAGGTCGAAGTACTGCATGGCGTAGGCCAGGCGGTTAGTGGGGATGCCATGGCGCAGGCAGGGGATGGGCGCGGTTGTGTCCACAACGAGCGGCGGCTCGGGGCGCGCCTCGCCAATGTCGGACACGCGCAGGCGCGGTAGCGTGGCCTTGGCCTCGGGCGTGTCCTCGGCCTCCTGCGCGGCACGCAGCGCGGCCGTGCGCTCGGTCACGTCCGCCAGCTCGGCATCGGTCATGGCGTCGCGCTTGGCAGCTAGCTCGGCAGCTTCGGCACTCTCCGCACCCTCGGCAGCGTCCACCGGCACCAGCTCGACCAGCGCCATGTGATCGTTTTCCAGCACGAGCTCGCGCAACAGGTCCTCAAAGTAAGTGCCGTTCAGCTCGCCGCGCAGCTCCTCGTACACCGGGCCGTACTTGAGCGCCAGCGTCGCGGCGTCGTCATCGTAGAGCCACGTGCTCAGTGCGTCGCACGCAATGGCCACGCCGTCGGCGATGCCATAGTCGCGCTGGCGCAGGTCGTATTCGTTGCTGCTGATGATAGCTTCCAGGCGCTCGTGCGGAACGCCGTGCTCGCACAGGTCGCGGCAGGCGTCCTGGAACACGCGACGCAGCTCGCGCGCCACGCCGGGCTGCGCGTTTTGCAGCATGATGAGCTCGTAGGGCTGCAGGCTCTCGGCCGCGGTGTAGCTCACCACGTTGCCGCCTAGGCCGGCGGCAAGAATAGCCTTCTTAACCGGTGCCTCGTTAGAACCCAGCAGTGCCTCGAACAGGATGTCCGCCGCGATCGTGCGTTTGCGGTCGAGCGCGCTGCCCAGCACCAGGCCCAGGCCCACCAGGGCGTTCTCGGGTGTAGTGGCCATCTCGACGCGCTTGTACTCGCAGGTCACGGGTGCCTGCACGCCCAGCGGATTGGGCACCAGCGTGGACGGGTCCTCGCCGGCGGCGACGGCAGCGTCCATGCGGCGGCTCGCGGCACTCGGCTGCGACAGATAACGCTCGTCCAAAAAGGCCAGTGCGCGGTCCACATCTAGGTCGCCGTAGAGCGTTATATAAGAGTTGGAAGGATTGTAGTGGCGCGCGTGCGTGTCCAGGAACTGCTCGTAGGTGAGCGCGGGAATCGCGCGCGGGTCGCCACCGCTCTCGTGTGCATAGGCGGTGTCGGGATAGAGCGCGGCGTTGACGGCATCGTCCAGCACACTCATGGGGTCGGACAGCGCACCTTTCATCTCGTTGAACACCACGCCGTTATAGCGCAGCGTGCCCTCGCGCAGGCTCGCGGAGCCGCCGTCGCCCTCGCCCTCGACGCTCTCCGGCAGGTCCAGCTCGTAGTGCCAGCCCTCCTGCTCAAAAATGGTGGGCTTGGTATAGATGGCCGGGTTGAACACCGCGTCCAGATACACGTCCATCAGGTTGTACAGATCCTGCTCGTTGGTGGTGGCAACGGGGTAGATGGTCTTGTCGGGGTAGGTCATGGCGTTGAGGAACGTCTGCATGGAGCTCTTGATCAGGTCGACAAACGGCTCCTTGACGGGGAATTTGGCCGATCCGCACAGCACCGAGTGCTCAAGAATATGGAACACGCCGGTGGAATCGGCCGGCGGCGTCTTAAAGCCAATGGCAAAGGCCTTGTTTTCGTCGTCGCACGCCAGGTGCAGCAGGCGAGCGCCCGAGGCGGTGTGGCGCAGCACGTAGGCGTCCGAATCGAGCTCGGGCACGGTCTCGCAGCGCTCGACGGCAAAACCGTGGCAGGTGGTACCGGGTACCAGCAGCGCGGCGGCAGCGGCGCGTGAGTCGGTTGAGGTGGTGGGCATATGCAGTCTCCTTTGACGCCCCAGCGGGGGCGAATCGAGTCGAATCTTCGAGAGTATACCCATATGGGGCCGCGACTCTGCGGCGAACTGACGACGATGCCAGCGGATTGGGCATAGGTCCCGCGTGCCCGCCGCACGAGCGTGGAAAATTGGACACTCTCGATATCCGACCGTCCGAAAATCCTCGCTCGTCCATCACTCGCGTATCTCTCGTCTCTCATTCGTCTCTAATATGAGAGATGACAGGAAGATGAGAGAAAAATATGAGAGATAACTGAGCAGCAAAGAGACAGGTAATCATGGTATTGTCTCAATACCGATTGTTCTACCAGCAAAAATATGTATAAATGAAGCAAATGGTAGACATTCCATCTCTATCTATCTCTTATCTCTAAGCCGAGAGATAGAGAGATAAATGAGAGATAATTACGAGAGATAACTGAGAGACGAGGGAAATCTATCCGCGGCATTCTCCGCGGGACCGAGCGAAAGGACGTGCAGATGAACGAAAACGAGCTGACCGGTCTGCTTGAGTCTTTAAGGCGTATGGGCTCGGATGATCTTAACGTCGAAGTGAAGGAGAGCGCCACGACGCTTTCCCGCGACGTGTGGGAAACGGTGAGCGCATTCGCGAACACTGCCGGCGGAATCATCGTGCTCGGAGTGAGTGAGCGCGCAGGTTTTGTCCCGGTTGAGAACTTCGAGACCGAGAAAGTGCTCAACCAATTTGTGGCAGGCATGGGTGATGCGGGAGGTCGAGGAAAGCTGGCCAATCCGCCCAAGTACACGATCGAGCGAGTGGAGCTTCAGGGCGCCATCGTTCTCGTCATTACCATTGAGGAGCTCGATCCGTCGAGCAAGCCCTGCTATGTCATAGAGCGGGGCGCCCAGGGCGGCAGCTACAAGCGCATCGATGACAAAGATGTGCCGCTTTCATCGACCGAAGTCCTGTCCTTGTCGTCGTATGAACGAACGAGCCCCAGTGATCGCGATGCAGTGCCGGGCGCGGGCGTGGGCGACCTCGACGAGGCCCTGATTGACCGCACGATAGAGCGTGCTTTCTCGCTGACGCCCCGAGCTATGCGCGGCGCGACGGACAAGAAAACAAAGCTGGAGCGCCTGAGTTTCCTCGACTCCCAGGGTAATGTGACTAAGGCCGGGCTCCTGGCTGCGGGCACCTACCCTCAGCAGTTTTATCCCAAGCTCTTTATCGATGTGGCGGTCCATGCCGGAACGCAGAAGGGCGCCGCGGGTTCGTTGAGGTTCATGGACCGCACAATCTGTGAGGGAACGTCGGGCGAGATGATCTCGGATGCTGTCGTGGCCGTCGCCAAGAATTTGCGGCGAACCTCGACCGTCCAAGGCGTCTCGCGTGTCGACTCGCTGGAGATTCCCGAGGAGGTTCTGCGCGAGGCAATCGCCAACGCCGTAATCCATCGAGAATACGGGGATCGGTTCTGTGGACAATCGATTGCCGTCGACGTCTTTGACGATCGTGTCGAGGTGACGAATCCTGGCGGCCTTTACGGGGGAAAGACTCGCGAGAACTTGTTTGACGGCAGCTCCCGATGCCGTAACGCGACGCTCGTGAAACTCATGTCGATTGTCCCGCTGCCGGATGGCGCAGGTTCGCCGGCTGAGGGCAATGGCTCGGGCATCCCGATGATGATCGATGCCATGCGCGCGCATGGTCTGGCCGAGCCCCTGTTCTGCCCGGGGTTCGATCGGTTCAAGGTCGTACTTTACCGTTCAAAGATCGAGCCGGTCGATCATGGCGGGGGCTTAATTGTGACGGCACTCAAACACTACGGCGAGCTGGGGACGCGTGAGCTGGCAGAACGCACGGGGCTTACAATTTCCCAGGTTAGGTCGCGCGTCAACGCGCTCATTGCTCAAGGCGAGCTTGAGCCCACGGCGCCGGCGACGAGCCGCAACCGCAAGTATCGACTGTCGGAGCGCGTGGGATAGATGCGTTAGTGGACGAGGCGACCCAATAATCGACCCTCGATTGGCGTCCATTAAGGTAAAGCGGTTGTTGTCCAGTCGACGGTGATGCTAAAGACTCGGCTTACGCCGGCATGGCCCCGAACCCGTCTATCAAGAACAGCCTAAGAACCAGCTTGATGGCATTTCCCGGTTTGACTTCGGCCGTGCCAAAGACGTGGCGCTCGGCGAGCTCGCTGCAGTATGCATAGATGTCGCGGATAAGGTCCGCGCCCGAAAGCGTAAACATGTAGCCTGCGTCCGAAAGCGCATTGGGCGCGGCGGGCAACTTGGCCATGTGGCAGAACGTTTGCAGGTCGGGCGCCATAGCGTCCTGGTAGCCAAGATGGTTGCCGTCTTCTTGTGCGGCGAGTTCCAGCTGGCGTACTCGATCCAGCGCCACTGCCAGCACAAAGCTCGGCGTAGGCGCATTGACGTCCTGAGTGGTCGCCACAAGCCTGCCCGCTGCCTGCGTGACAAGCCAAGCGACCTCGCGCTGGCAACGCACGGCCTTGCGCGTAACCGGCTTGATGGACGAAGAAGAAACGCTTCCCTTAGGCGGATTCGAAACAGCCACAAGAACCTCCCATGAACAATCCGGCCCAACAAGCCCGGATGAAACACGTGCTACATCAGTATACAGGGGAGTGGGGTAGCGGGGTACAAGCGCGCCAGCGGCAAACCGAGAGCATCAGCGATGTGTCGATCGCGGAATGAGATCTCGTAATAATTGACTCTCGGCCATATTATTGAGGGGCATGACTCGCGTTCGTATGGTTGTAGGTGCTGGCGATGAACGACATTGACCTTGCTGTTCCGTTGATGGATGGACCAAGCTATGACCGCGCCTGCAGTCTCGTGCCTTCCGAATACGTTGAGGCATGGGAGTGGTTTCTGGGTGAGGAACAGCGCGGCGGCGTTTGGACCAGCCTTCCGCACCACACCAAGGAAGATAGCCCTCAGTATCAGTACCGTTTGAGAATTGGCTCGGACTTCTTTCCCGTAACGCGGGATTCAGGGATCTTCTGGCCGGGCCAGGATCGGGTGAAGCAAGATCCCAATAAGATCTTTGCGCTTTCGGTCCATAACTCTAAAAAGAGCTTCTACACCGATGTGCCTCCGCTCTATTTGGATGACGGTACGTGGGTCATTAAGTATTCGGTCCAAGCGCCAGGCGCCGTTGGTTCTCGAGACCAGAATTACAACCGTAAAATGCTCAACTGCATGGAATGTGGCGTCCCAGTCGGAGTCATATTTGCAACCGAGGTGGGCTATAAGGTGCTCGGCCTTGCGTTTGTTGAGCGGTTCGAGCCCGAAAACGGATGGTTTGTTCTGCACGGTCCTGTTCATAAAGGCGGACCGGACCCTCGTTTTGCGCCCGACATGAGTTATCTGAAGCACATACCCGTCGATATTGAGTTTGCCGGACAGGGTGTGACCGACGACGAAAAGGTCCGCTATGCGTTAAGGCGCGAGCGATTGGGGCAGCAATGGTTCCGCAAGCAGCTCGTTGCCGCCTATGATGGCCGTTGCGCGGTGTCGGACTGCGGCGTCAGCGAAGCTCTGGAGGCTGCACATATCGAGAATTACTCGGGACCCAAATCGCAGGTTGCCAGCAATGGCATTCTGCTTCGGCGCGATCTTCATTCCCTATTTGATGCTCACCTGATTTCGTTTGAGCCTGTTTGCGGCGAATACCGGCTGTGCGGATCGTACCTGCTGGATAAGACCGACTACGCTTCCTTTGCGGGTGCGACGCTAAGGCAGCCGAATGAGCGTCAGTGGCGACCCAATACGGTGTTTCTTGAGGCCCATCGCATTGAGTTCGATCGCTCGGAAAAGAAGCGTGAAAAGGCGGGGCTTCTGCCGTATTAGCGTATTTGGCTTTGGCATTCTTTGACGATCGTGTTGTTTGATCGGATCGCGTGGCGATACAATCTCGCGCACGCCCGCCGGTGCATGCTCTTCCTGTTTTGTATAGCGAGAGGGGAGCGTGTATGAGCTGGCGAGGCGATATTGCGATGGGGAAGTACGGAAAACTGCCGTGTGCCCTTATAGACAACAATATGTTTCCGAGCGTAGAGGTTGATTGCGGGTCGTTTGTCGTCACCTGCCCTTGCTGCGGCTCGCAAATACCGTGTCTCGACATTCGGTTCATCGATGCGCGCGACAGACTCAGCGACGAAGTGAGAAAACAGACAGGCGTTCATATGCCGGTGTATCCGGAGAAATGCCCTGTTTGTGGCCTCGATATCGTGTATGACGCCGGCGACGAGGGATAGGTGATGCGGAGGAGCTGGCTGTGAAGGCTTCTCCGTCTCTACAAATAAATCCCCTCACCAAGCTGCTTATGGAACTCGGCGTGATGGTCGCGTGCCCAGGTAAAGAGCGCCTGGTCAAAGTCGGTACGCGTGGCCGGGACGCCAAAGACGCCGGCAACTTCGACGCGTATAAACTCCAGTGCCGGCAGCTTGTTGATGGCAGTGAGGGCAAACGGGGACGAGGGCTCCTCGAACAGATAGCGGCTGCCTTGCAGCGCGTCGCAACTGGTGCACGTGTTGCCGAGCGACGGGGCTTTGGAGGCTCGCGCGCCTACGGGCTTGTAGCCGCAGCGCTTATGAAGGTAGTCGCGGATCTCGCCCGGTACGCAGCCAAGAGCGGGCACGATGGCGAGTGCGTTGGCGTTGGCCGTGTCGATGGCAATGTACCCGGCTTCGTTGGGCGCGTGCGCGATGGCGATGCTCTCGTCGTTATCGGTTCGATAGGGAATGCCGAAGGCCGCGACCGAGGTCTCTTTGTGACACTTCCAGCACTCGCGCTTGCCCAGTACTAGATATATATACGGCGCTGAGGGGTCGGATCGGTCAACACCGGGCAGCCACTCGGCAAAGGGCTCGGGGTTGACGCCGCTGGGTACATACCAGATCTTCTTGGTCCGGTCCCATTTGGCGCCCAGCGCCTTGGCTTCTTCTTTGTGCGAAAAGGGGACATCGAGCTCGGTGCGCATGGCGGCTCCTTGGTGCTGCAGGTGCAAGTGGCCCAAGGATACCGCAGGGCGCAGACATCGCGGCGTTTTGCTGAGAAGTTGCGGTGCGGACTGATTGGTTATGCCGATGGATATATCGGCTAGTAGATGGTCGGCTTTTGGCTAGTTGGGCGGTTGGAACTGCCGGCGGATTTGGCGACATAAAACAAAACAGCTCAGAGACATAGCCTCTGAGCTGTGAACATTTGGTGGGCGTTAGAAGATTTGAACTTCTGACCTCTTCCGTGTCAGGGAAGCGCTCTCCCCCTGAGCTAAACGCCCGATCAAGGGTGCGCAAGCGCGCAAGGGATAATATAACGGAGCCTGAACTCGGTGGCAAGAACATTTTTAAAAATCGCTTACATTGTGGAATTCGGGGACTTTGTCATATCCATTTCAAAAGAGCCTGCTGCCGCGATTTGGCTGTCGTATGAATGCAAGGCCATTGCGGTATCGAGCTATGGAAAGACGTCTGCGGAATTGTCCTACCGATAAGCAGACAAGCCTCCAGCTGGTGCCTTTGCCGTGGTAAGGTAAGCCGAATTGTTTCCAGGCTGTTTCGGGGGAGTGGAATGAGCAAAGAGTGTGCCGAGCAGGTCGAAGGCGCAGGGGCTTCGGTGCCGATGACCGATATATCGAACATTGATGTGCCCGAGGGAACTGACGAGCTCAGCCGCAACACCCGCCGCGCCTGGCGCGACCGCCTCAACGATGCCCAGACGCGCAAGATGATCGTGGGTGTTTTCGCCACGCTGGTGGGCGGTTCGTTTTGGGGTTTCTCGGGTACCAGCGCGAGTTTTTTGTTCGATACCTACCATGTCGATACGCTGTGGCTTATGAGCATACGACAGATTCTCGCCGGCCTGCTCTTTATGGCTGTGGTTGTCACGCGCGACCGCGCACGCCTGGTCAAGCTTTGGACGACGCCCGCTGATCGCAAGCAGCTGCTGCTCTTTACCGCTTTTGGCCTGCTCTTTAACCAGTTTTGTTATCTTTCAGCCGTGCGCCTGACCAATGCCGGAACCGCGACGGTGCTCCAGTGCCTGCAGCTGGTCATCATTATGGGCTACGCCTGCGTGATCGACCATCGCATGCCTCGCGTGCGTGAGGCCGTTGGCATTGGGTTGGCCCTGGGCGGCACCTTTTTAATCGCTACCGGCGGCGACCCTACCAGTCTGAGCATATCGCCGCTTGGCCTGGTCGCAGGCCTTATGTGTGCGGTTAGCGCCGCCTGTATGGCGGTGATTCCCGCCAAGATTCTGTCCGAATACGGCAGCCCTATTGTTACGGGCTCGGCTATGCTTGCGGCGGGTGTCGTTTCGAGCGTCTTTGTGCAGCCGTGGGCTCATATGCCGGCCCTCGATACTGCTGCCGTCGAAGCGCTCGCGGTGTTTGTGATCGTGGGCTCTTTCCTGGCGTATATGCTCTATATGCAGGGCGTCAAGGATATCGGCTCGGTGCGTGCGAGCCTCATTGGAACTGTGGAGCCGGTTTCGGCGACCATCACCAGCGCCGTTATGCTGGGCACGGTGTTTTTGCCGACCGACCTTATCGGCTTTGCCATGATCATCGTGATGATGTTCCTCACGGTGTAGCTGGCGCCTCCGCCAAGACAGAAAAGGTGTTGTGCCGCATTTTCGCCAATTGACGTCCGTGTCTGGAGTTTAGCTGTCGATGCTCAAAATGCCATAAACTAGTAACGTTATGGACTTTTTCATTGCGACTCAATTGCGAGGATTTCTTTATGGCTGGTAATCACTTTAAGGGCAGCGATAGCGGCCGTCCTGCAGTTCCGCCGCGTCCGAACGGGGCTGGTAAGGCCGGCACGCCGGGCGGCGCTGGACAGGGCGGTTCCGGTAAGCGCGTGTCCCCGGGCGAGACGGCGATGTTTACCGCTCTGTACGAGCAGTCTCAAAAGGCAAAAAAGACCGGCCGTGCAAGAGGGAATGTCTTTGCGGGCGGTGCAACCTCCGCGTCGCAGCCGAGTGGGGCTCCTTCGGTACCTGCGAACAACGCAGGTGCTGCCAACGCCGCGAATGCCGCCGGCAACGTTAACGCCGGCAAGGCCGCCAACAATACTCCCTCTGCCGGTGGCGCGGGGCTTACGGGTAACCTCGGCACGATCTACACCGGCGCCTCCGAGACTGGCACGTTCGCCCGCCTGGATGATAGCGGTGCCGAGTTTGCGGGCTCGGGTTCCAAGGAAGATTATTACGATTTTGGTTTGAACTACGGTAGCGACGCTTCGTCGAGTTCGACCTCTGACGGTCTGATCCGTCATCGCCATCGCAAGGGCGAGCGCAAAAAGCGTCACACCGGCGCCATTATTGCCGCTGTAGTCGCGGTGCTTCTCGTTGCGTTTGGCGCAAGCGGCTTTATGCTGCTTAACTCGGCAAAGACCGTAAAGAGTGAAGCGAAGGAGGCTGTCGAGATCGTCAGTGGCCTTAAGGACAAGGTCACGTCGGGCGATTTTTCGACGCTGCCTGACGACGCGAAGAAGATCGATGAGCTCTGCAACAGCATGAAGGCGGAGACCTCGAGCCCGCTGTGGACGGCGGCTTCGTTTATCCCGGTGTATGGCAGTGACATCAACGCAGCCCGCACCATGATTGATGCCCTGTCCGATGTCTCGAGCAACGCGCTGGTTCCCATGGCCGATAACCTTTCGCAGGCTACGCCCGGCAAGCTGTTCCAGGACGGCATGATTAACGTGTCTGCGCTGCAGGCGGTCGCCGATTCGCTTTCCAGCAGCTCGAAGGTGTTCAAGAGCGCCAACGAGAAGGTCCAGGGCATTGGCGATACTCATATTTCCCAGGTGACCGAGCTGGTCGATAAGGCCAAGGACGGCTTTGCCACCCTCAACGGTGCGGTCGACGCGGCGGAGAAGGTCGCCCCCGTCCTTCCCCAGATGCTCGGCGCCAACGGCCAGACGCGCAACTACCTTGTGTACGCCATGAACAACGTCGAGATTCGTGCCTGCGGCGGCTTTGGCGGTTCGCAGGGCCTGATTTCGGTCACCGACGGCCAGATGTCGATTGGCGAGTTTGTTCCCCGCATTGGACTCAGTGAGGATGAGGCAGTCGAGAGCGTCGACGAAGAGGATGAGGCACTGTTCGGCAACCACAGTAACCTGTACAACTCGGGCAATACCTATTCGCCTGATTGGCCCCGCAACTCGCAGCGTGTCGCAGCCCTGTGGAAATCTCAATATGGTCAGGACGTTGATGGCGTCATCGGTATCGACCCGGTGTTCCTGCAGTATCTGCTGGGCCTGGTCGGTAACGTGTCGCTGCCCGACGGAACGGTTGTCGACGGCTCCAACGCCGCAAAGGTCCTCATGCACGATGTGTATTGGAACTATCCGGTCGAGGAATCGGACGGCATCTTTGCGGCTGTTGCCAGCGCCGCCTTCGACAAGATTCTCGGTGGCATCGGTGACGTCGACGTTACAAAGCTTGTCGGTGCATTCGAGCGCGGTGCCGAAGAGGGCCGTCTGATTGCTTGGATGAGAAACGATGATGAGCAGAATGCCATCAAAGAGACGGGCATTGACGCTTCGCTGCCCGATCCGGATGACCCGAGTGCCGATCCTGTTGCCGGCGTTTACTTTAACAACCTGAGCTTCTCCAAGCTCGACTGGTATCTGAACGCCGACACGCAGATCGGCCAGGGCATCAAGAACGGCGACGGCACGTGCTCGTATCGCATCACCGTTACTCTGACGAACATCATGACGCAGGAGGAGGCAGGCAAGCTGCCCGACTACGTTGCGGCGAGCGCACCCGATGCCGCGCGTGACGACGAACGCCTGAATGTCTCGTTGTTTGCCCCGACGGGCGGCAACATCAGTGACCTTACGGTTGAGGGCACACAGTTTGGTCTTGGCGCCGCTACGTGGCATGGAATCCCCTTCTATTCGGGCACCGTTGACCTGCATGCTGGCGAGACGACGACGATCACGTATACGCTGACCACGTCGGCCGAGGCGGGGGACAAGCCGCTTACGCTGCGTCAGACTCCTACATGCCAGGCGGCTCGCGACAGCGCGTCGGCGTAGGGTTTTTCTGGTAGCGCAGATAATCGAGTACCATTTTGGGGCGGACAGGCAATCTGTTCGCCCCTATTTTGTAAGGAGAGCGCATGAAGTACTTTGGCACCGACGGCTTTCGCGGTGAGGCCAACGTTGGGCTGACGGTAGAGCACGCTTATAAGATTGGCCGTTTTGTGGGCTGGTATTACGGCGCCAACCGCGAGCGCAAGGCACGCGTGATCGTGGGCAAGGACACGCGTCGCTCGAGTTATATGTTTGAGGCGGCGCTGGTGAGCGGCCTGGTCGCGAGCGGTGCGGACGCCTATATGCTGCATGTGATCCCGACGCCGGGCGTAGCGCATCAGACTGTGGAAGGCTGCTTCGATTGCGGCATCATGATCAGCGCGAGCCACAACCCGTTTTGCGATAACGGCATTAAGCTCGTCAACAGCGACGGCTTTAAGATGGACGAGGACGTACTGGAGCTCATCGAGGACTATATCGATGGCAAGAGCGAGGTGCCGCTGGCAACGGGCAACCACATCGGCGCCACGGTGGACTACATGCAGGGTCGCAACCGCTACATTGCTTCGCTCATCGCCAGCGCGAACTTTTCGCTGCAGGGCGTCAAGATCGGTATCGACTGCGCCAACGGCTCGGCATCCTCGGTGGCCAAGCCGGTGTTCGACGCACTGGGCGCCGATGTGCGCGTGATCAATGCCGCGCCCGACGGCTTTAACATCAATGTCGACTGCGGCTCTACGCATATTGAGCGCCTGCAGCGCCACGTGGTGGAGCAGGGCCTGGATGTGGGTTTTGCCTACGATGGCGATGCCGACCGCTGCCTGGCCGTGGACGAGCGCGGCCGCGTGGTCGACGGTGACCAGATCCTGTACGTGTGCGGTGTGTACCTGAACAAGCACGGGCGACTCTCGGGCGGTACCGTGGTGCCGACGATTGCCAGCAACTTTGGCCTGGTCAAGTCGCTGGAGCTTGCCGGTCTGAGCGCCGTGACCAGCGGTGTGGGCGACCGTCACGTGTATGCCAAGATGCGCGAGGGCGGCTACAGCCTGGGCGGCGAGCAGACGGGCCATACGATCTTTGGCGATATCGAGCGCACGGGCGACGGCATTATGACCTCGCTGCGCGTGATGGAAGTGATTCGTGCCGAGCGCGAGACGCTCTCGCAGCTCACGGCTCCGTGCAAGCTGCTGCCACAGGCGCAGGTGGCCGTGCACGTGGCGGACAAGGACGCCGCGCTCGAGAATATGGGCGTGCAGAACGCCATCGCCGAGGCCGAGGCTGCGCTGGCAGGCGAGGGCCGCGTGCTCGTGCGCAAGAGTGGAACCGAGTCGGTTATCCGCGTGCTGGCCGAGGCGCCCGACCAAGCATCCGCCGATGCCGCCATGAAGCGCATCGCCAACGCGCTCGAGGCTTTATAGCTACGCGGTTTTACCAAACCGCGTAGCTGCTCGACGCTGCAAACGGCCCCAAGCGGCAATCTGACGTTCAATTTCAAGGGCGCGACCAGAAGGTCAGCGCCCTTTCATTTCACGTCACCTTGCTCGCTTGGGGCCGTTTTCGCTGACGTTGCCAAGACATTAGCGTCAACGAACTAGTCATTGGGTACCTAGTTATTGGGTGAAAAAAGGGGACGCTGCGGATTGGTTCCGCGGCGTCCCCTTTGCGTTGGCGTGTCGGTTATGCCTTACAGCTCGTAGAGCGTGGTGAACTTGTCTTGGAGGTAGCTGCAGTAGTAGCGGGCATCGAACGCCATGCCGCACGCGCCCTTGATGAGCTCCGGCGCGTCCTTGGCGCGGCCCCACTGCCAAATGTGCTCGCCCAGCCAGGCACGGACGGGCGCCAGATCGCCGTTCGCGCAAGCACCGGTAAGGTCGACGCCGTCGCGGCACATGGCCGGCACGAACATGGCGTCGTAGGCGCTGCCCAGCGCATAGGTGGGGAAGTAGCCAAACGAGCCACCGCTCCAGTGCGTATCCTGCAGACAGCCGTGCGTGTCGTCGGGAACGGGAATGCCCAGGTACTCGTCCATAAAGCGATTCCAAAGCGCGGGGATGTCCTTGGCCATGGCCTCGCCGGCAAACAGCATGCGCTCGATCTGGTAGCGCACCATAACGTGCAGCGGATAGGTGAGCTCATCGGCCTCGGTGCGGATCAACGAAGGCTGCGCGATGTTCACGGCGTGGTAGAGCGTGTCCTCGTCGACGTCGCCGTAGACCTCGGGTGCGTGGCGGCGCAGCACCTCGAGCAGCGGTCCCATAAAGGCACGGCTGCGGCCCACGGTGTTCTCAAAGAAGCGGCTCTGGCTCTCGTGGATGCCCATGGAGGTGCCGCCCTCCAGGCAGGTGCGCGCATAGGAGGGATTGACGCCCAGCTCGTACATAGTGTGCCCCGCCTCGTGGATGATGCTGTAGACGTTGGAGATGCAATCGTCCTCGTAGATGTGTGTCGCGATGCGCGCGTCACCTACGGCAAAGCCCTCGCTAAACGGGTGCTCGGTAAAGGCAAGCGTGGTGTCGTCCAGGTTCAGGCCGACGAGCTTCATCAGGTCGAAGCTCATGGCGCGCTGGGCGGCCTCGGGCACGCGGGCGTGCAAAAAGTCGGCATCGGGCTGCTGGCCGTGCTCGCCGATGGCGTGCACGAGCGGCACGACCGTGGCCTTGACCTCCTCGCAAAACGCGTCGAAGCTCTTGGCGGAAAGGCCGCGCTCGTACTGGTCGAGCCAAACGTCGTATGGGTCGCGCTTGGGGTCCATGAGTTCGGCCTGATGCTTAAGTTGGGCGACGATTCTATCCACATAGGGCTCAAAGCTCGCCCAGTCGTTGGCCGTCTTGGCCTTGTGCCACACGGCGTCGGCCTCGCAGGTGAGCCTGGTCCAGGCTTCGGCCTCCTCGGTAGGAATAACGCTTGCCTCGCGCTGGTCGCGGCCGAGCACGCGGATCTCGTCGAGCAGCTGCGGGTCGTCGATTTTGCCGCCTGCAACCGTCTCGCGCGCTAACGAGCGTACGAGCTCAACGGACTTCTCGCTGGTCAGTAGCTTGTGATGTTCGCCGGCAAGCGTGCCCATGGCGTCGGCACGGGCGGCAGCGCCGTTGGCAGGAGCAATCGTCGCTCCATCGAACTCGGCAATCTTGAGCAGGTACTCGCGAGTCCACAGCTTGCCCTCGAGTTTGCGGAACTTTTTGACGGCCTTGTCGACTTTAGCGGCCTTGACGCCCTTGGCGGCCTTTGCCACGGCGGCCTTGGCCTTCTTATCGAGTTTCTTTCCCATACCGTATCCTTAATCTCGCAGGCCGAGCGCCGCAGGCGGGTGCGCGGCCAGTTTGCACAGCTACCTGCCTTGTACCCAGCGCGAACAAAACGGAACGCGGCGATGCGCTCGCGAAATGTGTTATCCTATAGCCCAATGCGTTGACGGAGAGGGTTTTGCCCGCCGCGTCGCCGGCAAGAGAGGGAAGGTCATGGGCTGCAAGCCTTCCTGCGGTGGCAAGGGCCAAGCGTTCACTCCCGAGCAGCGACCTCAACGGGCACGCGGCCAGTGGCAGCAAAGTCCCAGTAGGGAAGCCGTGAGCCTCGCGACAAGAGGCACAGAGTGGGCGCGGCGGGCCAGACATCCGCCGGGTCAAACAAGGTGGTACCGCGGAATTCAACCGTCCTTGGGCAATGCACATGCCCGAGGGCGGTTTTTTGTTACCGAACCGGGCCGCGTTTTCGCAACGTCAGACGGCGGCAGCCGCCTTGGCAAGCGGGGAACGCGAGAGACGAAAGGGAAGACATGAGTCTGATTGATGATCTGGTCAAACTCGAGGAAGAGGCCAAGGAGCTCGTCACTAGCGCCGACGACGCCGCCAAGCTCGAGGCTGCGCGCGTTGAGCTGCTCGGTCGCAAAGGCCGTATCACCGGCCTGATGCGCATGATGGGCAAACTCGCCCCCGAGGATCGTCCCATGATGGGCAAGCGCGCCAACGAGATGCGCCAGCTGATCGAGGGCATGCTCGACGAGCGCACCACCGAGATGAAGGCCGCCGCCCTCAAGCACGCACTCGAGCACGAGGCCGTCGACATCACGCTGCCGGGCATCCGTCCGCAGATCGGTCACCAGCACCTGATCAAGCAGATCATCGAGGAGGCCGAGGACATCTTCTGCGGCATCGGCTACACCGTCGAGTCCGGCCCCATGGTCGATACTTCCTACTATAACTTCACTGCGCTCAACGCCCCCATGGATCACCCGAGCCGCTCGGCCCGCGATACCTTCTACGTGGTCGATAACAACCCCGGCAGCGTCGCGCACCCCGAGGCTCACGCCCATGGCGAGTCCGACGTGCTGCTGCGCACCCAGACCTCGGGCGTACAGATCCACACCATGGAGTCGCAGAAGCCGCCCATCTACATGATCTGCCCGGGCACCGTCTACCGTCCCGATACGGCCGACGCCTGCCACCTGCCGCAGTTCAACCAGATCGAGGGCCTGGTCGTCGACGAGGGTATCACCTTTGGCGACCTGAAGGGCACGCTCGACTACTTTGTTAAGTGCATGTTTGGCGAGGACCGCAAGACGCGCTACCGTCCGCACTTCTTCCCCTTCACCGAGCCTAGCTGCGAGGTGGACGTGAGCTGCCACGTCTGCGGCGGCAAGGGCTGCAACTTCTGCAAGCACAGCGGCTGGATCGAGATCCTGGGCTGCGGCATGGTCGACCCCAACGTCCTGATCAACTGCGGCATCGACCCCGAGAAGTACACCGGCTTCGCCTTTGGCATTGGTGCCGAGCGCGTCGCTGCCCTGCGCTACGACCTGCCCGACCTGCGCACGTTGATGACTGGTGACATGAGGTTCTTGAACCAGTTCTAGAACGCTTTCTTCTTAGTTGCAGTTTCCGGCTCAAAGCCGCATTTATGAAAGGAGACCAGTTAGATGCGTGTTTCTTACGACTGGCTCAAGACCATGATCGATATTCCGGAGGATCCCAAGACCCTTTCGGACGAATATATCCGTACCGGCACCGAGGTCGAGGCGATCGACACCGTGGGCGAGTCCTTCGACCACGTGGTGACCGCCAAGGTGCTCACCAAGATCCCGCACCCCGATAGCGACCACATGTATGTGTGCTCGGTCGATGTGGGCGACAAGAATCTCGACGCCGACGGCAATCCCGCTCCGCTGCAGATCGTCTGCGGCGCGCAGAACTTCGAGGCCGGCGACCACATCGTCACGGCCATGATTGGCGCCGTGCTTCCCGGCGACGTCAAGATCAAGAAGAGCAAGCTTCGCGGCGTCGTGTCCATGGGCATGAACTGCTCCGCGCGCGAGCTCGGCCTGGGTGGCGACCACTCCGGCATCATGATCCTGCCCGAGGATACGCCCTGCGGCATGCCGTTTGCCGAGTACGTGGGCTCGAGCGACACCGTGCTCGACTGTGAGATCACGCCCAACCGTCCCGACTGCCTGTCCATGATCGGCATGGCCCGCGAGACCGGCGCCATCTTCGACCGCGATTTCCACGTTGAGCTGCCCGCTATCAAGGCGGAGACCGGCCGCGCGACCGACGACGAGCTTTCGGTCGAGATCGCCGACGAGGGCCTGTGCGACCGCTACGTCGCCCGCATCGTGCGCAACGTGAAGGTCGGCCCCTCGCCCGACTGGATGGTCAAGCGCCTCAACGCCCTGGGCGTGCGCCCGCACAACAACATCGTCGACATCACCAACTATGTGATGATGCTCACCGGCCAGCCGCTGCACGCCTTTGACCTGGACACCTTTGCCGAGCGCGATGGCCACCGTCGCGTGGTGGTTCGCGCCGCCCAGCAGGATGAGAAGTTCACGACGCTCGACGGCGAGGAGCGCACGCTTGACGCCGGCATGGGCCTCATCACCGACGGCGAGCGTCCCGTGGCGCTGGCCGGCGTTATGGGCGGCATGGATTCCGAGATCGAGGACGACACCGTCGACGTGATGGTCGAGAGCGCCTGCTTCAACGCCGGTCGCACCTCGCACACCAGCCGCGACCTGTCGCTGATCTCCGACGCCTCCATCCGCTTTGAGCGCCAGGTCGACGAGACCGGCTGCGTGGATGTCGCCAACGTTACCTGCGCGCTCATCGAGGAGATCGCCGGTGGCAAGGTCGCTCCCGGCTACGTTGATGTGTTCCCCGCGCCCAAGACCATCGATAGCATCAAGCTGCGCTTGGCCCGCGTGCACGCCATCTGCGGCGCCGACATCGAGCCCGATTTTATTGAGCGTTCGCTCACCCGCCTGGGCTGCACCGTCGAGCGCGACGGCGAGGACTTTATGGTTACCCCGCCGAGCTTCCGTCCCGACCTGCCGCGTGAGATCGACCTGATCGAGGAGGTCCTGCGCCTATGGGGCATGGGCCGCGTTACGGCGACCATCCCGGCTGCCAAGAACCACATCGGCGGCTTGACCCGCGAGCAGAAGCTTACCCGTAAGGTCGGCGAGATCCTGCGCGCCTGCGGCCTCAACGAGACCACGACCTTTGGCTTTGCCGCCCCGGGCGACCTGGAGAAGATCGGTATGTCCACCGAGGGTCGCGGTTGCTCCGTGGTGCTCATGAATCCGCTGGTAGCCGAGCAGACCGAGATGCGCCGCTCGCTGTTGCCGGGCCTGCTGCAGTCCGTGGCCTACAACGAGGCGCACGGTACGCCCAACGTGCACCTGTACGAGGTCGGCAGCCTGTTCCACGGTCGCGAGAACGCCAGCCTGCCCAAGGAGACCAAGTCCGTGGCGGGCGTGCTCTCGGGCCAGTGGAGCGAGCGGTCTTGGAACATGAAGTACCGTAAGCTGCGTTTCTTCTTTGGCAAGGGCATTGTCGAGGAGCTGCTCGCCCAGCTGCGCATCGAGAAGGTTCGCTTCCGTCCCGCCGAGGGCGAGGGCTATGCCTTCTTGCAGCCGGGCCGTGCCGCCGAGGTTCTGTCCGGCGGCACCGTGCTGGGCTGGGTCGGCGAGATTCACCCCAAGGCGCGCGAGGCTATGGGCATCGATGAGGTCGTCGTTGCCTTTGAGCTCGACTTGGACAAGCTGATCAAGGGCGCCCGCAACCAGGAGAACTACCGCGAGTTCTCGCAGTACCCGGCCGTTGAGCACGACCTTGCTATCGTGGTCGACAACACTGTGACCTGCGAGGATCTTGAGCGTCGTATTACGAGTGCCGGCGGCAAGCTGCTCGAGGGCGTGCGTCTGTTCGATGTCTACCGCGATCCGGTCCGCATCGGAGCGGGCAAGAAGTCCATGGCCTTTGCGCTTACGTATCGCTCCGACGACCACACGCTCACCAGCGAAGAGGTCGAAAAGGCGCACCAGAAGATCGTCACCAAGGTGTGCAAGGGCGTAAACGGCGAGGTCCGCGGCTAGGTCTTGCGCTGGGAGCGTAGGGCCTGATGGCGGTTGCTGCGGAGCCCTGCGCGACCGCGGTGTTCGGAAAAGGCATCGTTGATCCTGCATATATGACACGCGCATTACATAACGGCGTGCTGCTTTGTCGGCAGCGCGCCGTTTTGCTATGATAGCCCGCGGCGTGTTACGAATCATCGTGCTCGTAACACTGATGAAATGGTTCAAGCGGCGCTGCAATCCCATGCGCCGGCAACCGGGAGGCGTATATGCACATTCCAGACAACTACCTGTCCCCGCAGACCGATGCCGTCATGGCGGTGGCGATGGTGCCCGTATGGGTTCACTGCATCAAGAAAGTGCGCGCCACGCTCGATCGCGAGCATATGGCCTTTCTGGGTATTTGCGCTGCGTTCTCCTTTTTGCTCATGATGTTTAACGTTCCGCTGCCCGGCGGCACCACAGGCCACGCCGTCGGCGGCGCACTCATCGCGCTGCTGCTGGGCCCCGAGGCCGCGGCTATCGCTGTCTCGGTCGCGCTGGCGCTGCAGGCGCTGCTGTTTGGCGACGGCGGCGTTCTGTCGTTTGGCGCCAACTGCTTTAACATGGCCTTTGTGTTGCCGTTTGTCGCTGCTATCGTGTTCCGTGCGCTCAACAGCCGTCTGCACGACAAGAGCTGGGGCACCTCGGTTTCTGCCATCGTGAGCGGTTGGGTCGGCCTGTGCCTGGCGGCCCTGTGCGCGGCAATCGAGTTTGGTATTCAGCCGATGCTCTTTACCAACGCTTCGGGCGCTCCGCTGTACTGCCCCTTCCCGCTGTCTGTTGCTATCCCTGCCATGTTGATCCCGCATATGCTGGTTGCCGGCGTGATCGAGGGCGTGGCGACGGCCGCCATCTACGGTTTCATTAAGAAGACGGCGCCGAGCATTATCGTCGGGCCCGAGGCCGTCGATGGCCAGCTTGCTGCCGAGGGCGCTGCTGCCAAGAAGACCTCGCTGGTCCCCACGCTCATCCTGGTTGCCGTGCTTGTCGTGGCCACGCCGCTAGGCCTGCTCGCCACGGGTGACGCTTGGGGCGAATGGGACGCCGAGGGTGCCTCGGTTGCCGTTCAGGAGGCTGGCGACGACAGTCTGCAGGCTTCGGTCGGCCTGGATACCCCGACCTTTGCCGACGCACTGCCCACGGGCGATTACCTGCAGGCCTATTCCGAGGAACAGGGTCTGGGCTTTGCCGGCCAGGCTGCCATGTATATCCTTTCCGGTGTGATTGGCGTGGCGGTGCTCACCATCGCATTCCGCCTGGTCTCGCTGACGGTCAAGGAAAGCGGTGCTCATGGCAATAGCCGAGCTGCCTAGCTGGCTTGCGGCCGAGGAGCGATACGAGCCCGCGGGGGCTCGGCATCGTGTGATGCAAAAGAATGTCCTGCACCTGGCGAGCCTGCTTGAGCGGGTTCGCCTGGGTGGAGGCGCGCACGAGGGCGGGTCGATGATCGACCGCGCCCTTTCTTGCGTTTCGGCGCCGGTGCGCCTGGTGGGGATGCTCGTTTGCGTCCTGTGCGTGTGCCTGGCGCAGAGTCCGCTGTACCTCATGTTGATGGCGGCAATCGCGTTGGTGCTCGTTGCCGTGCGCCCCGCACGCGGGCTGCGCGCGACCTTTGTACCGGCGCTTGGCGCTGCGGGGCTCGCGGTGGTTCTGGCGTTGCCCGCCCTGCTGCTGGGCGTGTCTGCCACGGGCGCCATGCTCAAGATTGCGCTCAAGACCTTCGTTAATGTGTCGCTGGTGCTGGGCGTTTCATGGACGCTTACCTGGAGCCGCATGTCGGCGGCGCTCAAAATGCTGCACCTGCCCGATGAGGTCATCTTTACTTTCGATATGGCGCTCAAGCATATCGAGGTGCTGGGTCGCACGGCGCACGATCTGTGCGAATCGGTCATGCTGCGCAGCGTGGGTCGTGCACCTGCGGGTTTTTCGCGCACTGACTCGCTGGCGGGTATCATGGGCATGACGTTTATCAAGGCGATGGAATGCAGCCGCGCGATGGACGAGGCCATGCTGTGCCGCGGCTTTGCCGGCGTGTATCCGGCGCCTGCACGGAGCGGCTTTGGCTGGCACGATGTCGTTTACGCGGCCGTTGTGGTTCCGCTCGCCGTGTTGTGCGCGGTGCTGTAACGCGGGCGGTCGAACCGTCGATATGAATAGAGAAGGGCGACGTTTTGGCAAACGATACAAATGGCGCGATGGGCGCGAGCGGTGCTGCTAGCGCCGAGGCCACGCCGCTCATCGAGTTTCGCGACGTAGTGTTTTCCTATGCGGGGCATACGGTGGTCGATGGCGTGTCGCTGCAGGTTGATCGTGGTGAACTCGTTGCCCTGCTCGGTCCCAACGGCTGCGGCAAGACCACGATTATGCGCCTTATTAACGGCCTTGAACTCGCGGACGCAGGGGCATACCTGTTTGACGGGCACGTGATCGATGCGGCGTTTCTAAAGGATTCCGCGGCCGCTCAGCGCTTCCGCCAGCGCGTAGGTTTTGTGTTTCAAAATGCCGATGCTCAGCTGTTCTGCGCTACGGTGGGCGAGGAAGTTGCTTTTGGTCCCGCGCAGATGGGGCTGCCGGCAGACGAGCTCGAGCGCCGCGTGCGCGATGCCATGGGGCTGTTCCAGGTTGCCGACCTTGCCGACGCCTCTCCCTATCAGCTCTCGGGCGGGCAAAAGAAGCGCGTTGCGCTGGCTGCGGTGGTGTCGATGAACCCGGATATCTTGGTCCTCGACGAGCCTACCAACGGACTTGACGAGGACTCGTGCGACATCGTGGTCAACTTTTTGCTGGCCTACGTTGCTGCCGGTAAGACGGTCTTGATGAGCACACATCACCAGGATTTGGTGCGACGCCTGGGTGCCCGTGCAATCTATATCGATCGATATCACCATGTGGTCGAGGCGCCCGTGCCGTCGTATGGAACCGAAAGCGGTGCTACGGACTAGTTGCTGCGTAGAGCGTGCGTAGCCGCCTGCGCGGCTTTGCCGTGATGGTATAGTTATCCAGGTTTTATGGGGGTGGCTATGCCAAGTTGGAACATTCATATCGCTCAAACGGAGCGCTTGCTGGCGCGTGCTGGTGTGCTAGCCGATAGCGTTCGTGACCGCAATGCCTTTTTGTTTGGCTGCGTGGTTCCGGACATTTTTGTGGGCTATATGGTTCCCGGTATCGCTGATCCCATTCCGTATCGCATTACGCACTTTGCAAAGCCCGAGCCTATCCCTAAGCCGCGCGAGCACGAGTTCTGGGATACCTATGTGGCGCCGCTGCTTAAAGGCGCACCCGCGGGCGAACCCGCCGAGGCTACCTCGATTGTCGAGGAGCGTGAGCGACTGAATCGCGTGCACTATCCCCAGCGCTACAGGGATGCTGAGCCGGTTGTCGGTCCCGGCGCCTGTGAGTTCTCGCTTGCGTCCGAAGATGTGGCGCAGTCGCTGCTCGATTTAACGCTGGGCGTCTGGTCGCATCTGGTGGCCGACACGGTATGGAACACGCGCGTGAATCAGTACCTGGAGGCGCACGGCGGCAAGCCGTGCGAGGAATTCCGCATTAAAAAGCAAGGCGACTTTGACTGGTTTGGCAAGACGCTCGGCATTGTTTCGATTCCGCGCGCGACCGATCGCCTGTATACTGCGGCGACGCGTTTTGGGCAGTATCCCATCCATAAGGAGTATGTGCTCAAGACCATCGGCGTTATGCACGAGATCGTGCGCGAAAACCCCGGTGAGCCCGACCATCCGCCATACCGCCTGCTGACCGAGGAGTTCTTCGACGCAACGTTTACCGAGGTCATCGAGCTGACCGAGGCGGGCTTTGCGGCTCGCGTTGCCGCTTCTGACGTCCCCGCAGTCCCTCTGATCACTAGCTGCTAGCCGGCTGGCTTGACGGCGAACAGTTCATCCCAATTGACCAACAGCTCCCGTCGCAGGGCATCTTCGGTGGTACGTTCCTGATTGGTCTTTTGGATGTAGGGGAGCCCCGCCTTTTTATAAATGAGCTCGGTGATGCTATTAAAGCTCTTTTTGTCTTTGATTTGCTCATAGGTTATCTGGATAACGTCATAGCCCATGCTTGTGAGGGCGGTGGTGCGCTCGGCATCGGAGAGACTTGCGGTTTCGCCATCGTGGGCGGATCGGCCTTGACATTCCAAGATGACGCCTGTGCTGTCGGTGTTGCTCTCGATGAGAATATCGGCGTAACAGCAGGTTTTGTCATACAGTGAGCGCGCGGCGTCGTTGAGTGGGATGCGCACGTTGTTTGCGATGTTGATGCCCATGCCGCCCTCGTCGCGGGGGAGCGAGACAAGCATGGAGGTCTGTACTTCGAAGGGCGAGGCGGTCTGCCCCGTCATATGCTCGGCCGCCCAGCGCAGTTGTTTAACGCCGCGCAGGCCTGCGGCCTGCTTGGCGAACGCGGCGATATCCGCTGCGGAAAGAAGCGGCGTGCGCTTCCATAGGTTGGTGTCCTTGCCCTTGGTGTCGACAACACGCTCCCAACCACAGTCGGGCGGAATGAGCTTAAGGGAAATTGCCTCATCAAGTTGCTGTTGCGCACGCTCGCAGGGCGTAAACACGGCAAACGAGCTGCACATTTCGTAGCACGCCATGAGCAGCTGGTTGCGTGAGACCTGCGTAGCAAGGTTGAGCAGCGTGAACTCCGGTGACGTGACATCAAATCCATGCTCAGTCTGCCTAAACGACCCAGGAGGCGGCTCTTGGGTTAGCAGACGGCTATGAAATAGCTTTCCGTTCGCGCGCTGTTTCCTTTCACTCACGGATCTCCAAACTGGTGTGCCGAGCAAGTCTTTAAATACCGGTTGTTTTGAGTAATGCACCAAGCGATGGTCATGGTCGGGCGGCAGGATTGCCGGATAGAGTCCCAGTATTTGGGGCGGGATGCGATAGTACTGAAAAGCCGTGGGTCCGCAGGCAAGAAATGACATAGCGATCCGATCGTTTGAGCGTTATTTGGGCTAGAAAAGCTATCCGTTTCGGAAGTGCGGTGAAAAAGACAAATAGGTCAGGCACAAGCGGTATTTAAGCCAACTTTATCAGGGGTTTTGTTGAAATAAAAGGACTTATGCTCGGGGGTAAGCAATTTTTCCCCGCACTTCTGAAAACGCGGTTGATCTGGTTCTTGCTAAAACGATTTAGCAGCGTCGGTTAAGGTGTGGGTTTGCCACCGGGCGAACACTTTTAGCGCTTGGGGCTTTATTTTTTGGGCCTCGGAGGGTGGATTTCGCGCTTTTGGTAAAGAAATGAGTGCGTGTTTTGCCGTGCGCCGGCATTGGCACAGAAAAAGGGTCCGGAAGGCGAAGCCTTCCGGACCCTTTGCAATGCAAATTTGCTTGCAAGTGCGATTTAGCGCACCTGAGCGACGTAAGCGACGTTGGTCGAGGAGACCTTGTCCTCGAGCTGGACGCTCATGCGGGGATCACCGGCGGTAGCGACGGTCAAATCGCCAGTCTTGACGTAGCCGAGCTCCTTAGCGGTCTCGATCGCCTTGACGATCGTGCCGTTGACGGTGCCCTGGGTAATCTCTGCCTGGTGCGGGATGACGCCCCAGTACATGATCATCTGCTGGACGGCCCACTCGTGGCGGGAGAACGCGCAGATCGGCATGTTGGGACGGAAGTGCGAAATCAGGCGAGCGGTGCGACCAGTGGTCGTCGGCACGGTGATGCACTTGGCGCCAACGGTGGTGGCCATGTTCACAGCGGACATACCCACAACGTTGTTGACGACGCGGGTGCCGTGAGCGTCAGCCGGAACCTCGAGTGGAGCGTGAGCCGGGAGGTGCTTCTCGGTCTCGAGAGCAATGCTGGCCTGCATCTTGACGGCCTCGACCGGGTACTTACCGGCAGCGGACTCGCCAGAGAGCATAACGGCGTCGGTGCCGTCGTAAATGGCGTTAGCAACGTCGGCAACCTCGGCGCGCGTCGGGCGCGGGTTCTGCTGCATGGAGTCGAGCATCTGCGTAGCGGTGATAACGGGCTTGTAGGCCGCGTTGCACTTGGCGATGATCTCCTTTTGGATGTGCGGAACGAGCTCGGGCTTGATCTCGATGCCCAGGTCGCCACGGGCGACCATGATGCCGTCGGAAGCCTCGAGGATCTCGTCGAAGTTCTCGACGCCCAGGGCGCACTCGATCTTCGGGAAGATCGTCACGTGCTCGCCACCGTTCTCGCGGCAAAGCTCGCGGATGCCGCGGACGGACTCGCCGTCACGGATGAAGGAAGCGGCGATGTAGTCGATGTTCTCGGTCAGGCCAAAGAGGATGTCCTGACGATCGCGCTCGGTGATGGCGGGCAGCGAGATGTTGACGTTGGGCATGTTGACGCCCTTGCGCTCGCCGATCAGGCCGTCGTTCTTGACGACGCAGGTCATGTCCTGGCCGTCGACGGACTCGACCTCGAGGGCAACCAGACCATCATCGATCAGGATAAGGGAGCCCTTCTCGACCTCGGAGGGCAGAGCCAGGTAGTCGAGGGAGATGTGCTCAGAGGTGCCGTGGAAATCCTCGGACGTGGGCTGAGCGGTGACGACGATCTTATCGCCGGTCTTGACGGCAACCTTCTTGCCGTCGACCAGAAGGCCGGTGCGGACCTCGGGGCCCTTGGTGTCGAGCAGGATGCCGACGGGCAGACCGAGCTCCTTGGAAATACGACGGACGCGCTCGATGCGACCGTGGTGCTCGTCGTAGGATCCGTGCGAGAAGTTAAAACGGGCGACGTTCATGCCCGCCTTAATCATCTCGCGGATGGTCTCGTCGCTATCGCAGGCGGGACCCATGGTGCATACAATCTTGGTGCGCTTGTACATTCAGACCTCCATCTGACATCGTCTTGCGCTGATAGATAAACCATAAGAAATAAAACTGAGATGATTATAACGAAATGGCGACCGAATACCCCAAAAAATCGACCGTATGCCGAATTAGAAGTTCATTTTTTGCGAAAAAACGGTATATGAAAAATCTTTACCAACCGTTCTGACCGCTGCTATCTGGGCGATATTTCAGTTTGATGATGCACCGAAGAAAAAACGTTTTATCAATGTCGAACATCATACGGTCTGCATCGTTGCACTCGAGCCGTGTTTCCAATTGGAATGTTTTGGCTAGACGCGCCGCTTTGGGGTACCATAGCTCCACTATCAACTGCCGCTCAGCACGGCAGCCTTGATGAGCCCTTGCCCTTCTCCTGGGAATTATGATCGGGCATCAATCTGCTGAGTGGCCCGAATCCCAGGAGGGGACTCTATATGCAAAAGGAATACCTGTCCGCCGCGGCGGAGGTACTCAGCGACCAAGGTGTCGATGAGTACCTCGGCCTGAGCAACGACGAGGCGTCGTCGCGCCTCGCCAAGACAGGCCCTAACAAGCTCGAGGAAGCCGAGAAGACGCCGTTGTGGAAGCGCTTCTTTGAGCAGATGGCCGACCCCATGGTCATCATGCTGATCGTTGCCGCCGTCATCAGTGCACTCACGGGCATGGTCAAGGGTGAGGCGGACTTTGCCGACGTCGCCATCATCATGTTCGTCGTTATCGTCAACTCGGTGCTGGGCGTGGTCCAGGAGGCTAAAAGCGAGGAGGCCCTCGAGGCCCTGCAGGAGATGAGCGCGGCGCAGTCCAAGGTGCTGCGCGACGGCAAGCTCGTGCACCTGCCGAGCGCCGAGCTCGTGCCCGGCGATGTGATCATGCTCGAGGCGGGCGACTCCGTCCCGGCCGACTGCCGTGTGCTCGAGAGCGCCACGATGAAGATCGAGGAGGCCGCCCTTACCGGCGAGTCCGTGCCCGTCGAGAAGCATGCCAACGTCATTGAGCTCGCCGCCGGCACCGACGACGTGCCGCTCGGCGACCGCAAGAACATGTGCTACATGGGTTCCACCGTGGTATACGGCCGCGGTCGCGCCGTCGTGGTCGGCACCGGTATGAACACCGAGATGGGCAAGATCGCCGGCGCCCTGGCCGAGGCCAAGGAAGAGCTCACGCCGCTGCAGGTGAAGCTTGCCGAGCTCAGCCGCATCCTTACCATCATGGTTATCGTCATCTGCGTCGTCATCTTTGGCGTCGACATCATCCGTCACGGCGTGGGCAACGTCCTCACCGACCCGACAGCCTTGCTCGACACCTTTATGGTTGCCGTCTCGCTCGCCGTCGCTGCCATCCCCGAGGGCCTGGTCGCCGTCGTGACCATCGTGCTATCGCTTGGCGTGACCAAGATGGCCAAGCGCCAGGCAATCATCCGCAAGCTCTCTGCCGTCGAGACTCTCGGCTGCACGCAGACCATCTGCTCCGACAAGACCGGTACCCTTACCCAAAACAAGATGACCGTCGTCAAGCACGAGCTCGCTGCGCCTAAGGAGAAGTTCCTGGCCGGTATGGCGCTGTGTTCCGATGCCCAGTGGGACGATGACCTGGGCGAGGCCGTGGGCGAGCCGACTGAGTGCGCGCTCGTCAACGATGCCGGCAAGGCTGGTCTTACTGGCCTGACTGCCGAGCACCCGCGCGTGGGCGAGGCCCCGTTCGACTCGGGCCGCAAGATGATGTCCGTGGTCGTCGAGACCCTGGACGGCGAGTATGAGCAGTACACCAAGGGCGCGCCCGACGTGGTGATCGGCCTGTGCACCCATATCTACGAGGGCGATAAGGTCGTCCCCCTGACCGAGGAGCGTCGCGCCGAGCTCGTGGCCGCCAACAAGGCCATGGCCGACGAGGCCCTGCGCGTACTGGCGCTGGCAAGCCGCACCTACACCGAGGTCCCGGCCGACTGCAGCCCCGCTGCGCTCGAACACGACCTGGTCTTCTGCGGCCTGTCCGGCATGATTGACCCGGTCCGCCCCGAGGTCGCCGACGCCATCCGCGAGGCGCACGACGCCGGTATCCGCACCGTCATGATCACGGGCGACCACATCGACACCGCCGTGGCCATCGCCAAGCAGCTGGGCATCGTCACCGATCGCAGCCATGCCATCACCGGTGCCGACCTCGATCGCATGAGCGACGAGGAGCTCGACGCGCACATCGAGGACTACGGCGTGTACGCCCGCGTTCAGCCCGAGCATAAGACCCGCATCGTCGAGGCTTGGAAGTCGCGCGACCAGATCGTGGCCATGACGGGCGACGGCGTCAACGACGCCCCGTCCATCAAACGCGCCGACATCGGCGTGGGCATGGGCATCACCGGTACCGACGTCACCAAGAACGTCGCCGACATGGTACTTGCCGACGACAACTTCGCCACCATCATCGGTGCCTGCGAAGAGGGGCGCCGCATCTACGACAACATCCGCAAGGTCATCCAGTTCCTGCTTTCGGCCAACCTTGCCGAGGTGTTCTCGGTGTTTATCGCCACGTTCATCGGCTTTACCATCTTTCAGCCGGTGCAGCTGCTGTGGGTGAACCTGGTCACCGACTGCTTCCCCGCGCTCGCGCTGGGCATGGAGGATGCCGAGGGCGACATCATGAAGCGCAAGCCGCGCAACGCCAAGGACGGCGTCTTTGCCGGACATATGGGTCTGGACTGCGTGGTCCAGGGCCTGATCATCACCGTGCTGGTGCTGGCGAGCTTCTTTGTGGGCGTGTACTTTGACATGGGCTACATCCACATCGCCGATATGATCGCCGGCAATGCCGACGAGGAAGGCGTGATGATGGCGTTCATCACGCTCAACATGGTCGAGATTTTCCACTGCTTCAATATGCGCAGCCGTCGTGCGTCGCTGTTCACCATGAAGAAGCAGAACAAGTGGCTGTGGGCTTCCGCCGCGCTGGCACTGGTGCTGACGGTGATCGTGACCGTGCAGCCGACGCTTGCCGAGATGTTCTTCGGCCCTGTGACGCTTGAGCTCAAGGGCGTTCTTGCCGCTTTGGGCCTGGCCTTCCTGATTATCCCGCTGATGGAGATCTACAAGGCGATCATGCGCGCGGTCGAAAAAGAGTAGCGCACTCGTCCGGGCCCGCCCCACGCCCTTTCTCCCTCACTGGTCCTCGCGCTTTGCGCTGCGGGATCGTTCGGGAGAAAGGGCTTCCGGGGCGGGCCCTGCGGTGGCTTTGCTGGCTTTTCTCCCGTGCGGATGAAAAGGGCTGAGGGAAAGTTTGTGAGCTGGTCGGGCTTTGCCCGGCCAGCTCTTTTTGATTTAAAATACCTGCTCAGTTGTGATTTATGGTGCTGGGAGGCGCTTGTGGGCAAGGCTAAGGCTAAAGCGAAGAAAAAGACGACGGGGGCGCGGGCTAAGCGCGATCGTCGTCGGAAGCTTGCGACCGAGGCCCCCGCGTCTGCCGAGGAGTTGTTGGCGAGCGTACCGGGGCTTGACGCGCTGCAGGACGTTCCGGCGTTTGATGACCTGCCGGTCGATGGGGCTCAGCAGGCGGCATTTGACGACTTTTGCGCACATGCTGAGGAGCCCGAGCAGATGCGGCTGGGTGCCGTGGTGCGCTTGGATCGCGGGTTTCCGCTGGTGGCGACTGCCGACGATACCTTCCGCGCCGAGCATGCAGTGGGGTTTGCCAAGTCGCGCGGCGAGGACGAGGTCCTGCTGCCTGCCGTGGGCGACCGTGTGGCGGTGCGCCGTGCTCCCGGGCACGATATGGGCGTGATTGAGTGCGTGCTGCCGCGCCGTACGAGCTTTGAGCGTTGGCGCGGCCGTGCCCGTGGAGAGCGCCAGGTGCTCTGCTCCAACGTGGATTGCGTGCTAATCGTGCAGGCGCTCGGTGCCGGTGAGGTGCTGCTCGACCGCGTGGCGCGCTCGCTGGTGTTGGCGCTTGACTGCGATGCCGAGCCGGTGGTGGTGCTTACCAAAGCTGACCGCTGCGATGCCGAGGAGCTCGAGCGCGATCTGGACCGCGTGCGCCACCTGGTGGGTCCGGACGTGCGCGTGATCGTGACGTCCTCTGCCGAGGGCCGCGGCCTGGACGAGGTCCGTGCCTGCGTGCCTGCCGGGAGCTGCGCCATGATTCTGGGCGAGTCGGGTGCCGGCAAGTCGACGCTGCTCAATGCACTGCTGGGCCACGATACGTTGGCGACCGGCGGTGTGCGCGAACGCGACGACCAGGGCCGTCACACTACCGTCGCGCGCGTGATGGTGGCGCTGCCGGGCGACGCCGGCGTGATCGCCGATGCCCCGGGCCTGCGCAGTCTACCGCTCGTGGGTCACGAGCGGGGTCTGGCGCGCGCCTTCCCCGAGATTGTCGAGGCATCGCGCGCGTGCCGGTTTGGCGATTGCACACATACCCATGAGCCGGGCTGCGCCGTTCGCGAGGCCGAGGACGCCGGGCAGATCGACAGCCTGCGGCTGGAAACGTTCCAAAACCTGGCGTCATCCATGCGCGTGAGCGCTCAAATACTCGATCCCGATGTTCATCTGTAATTGATTTTTCCTATGACAGCCGTCTCCCAACTGTTCGGGAGACGGCTTTTTTGCTGCGGAAAAGCCTCGAAACATGCAGTTTGCTGACGTGCTGACCAAAACCTTGCCATGAGCTTGACGGGCTGGTCAGCTTTTGGTCGGCGATTGGTTTGACATCGAAAACCAAGATCGCGATTGCGCCGCTTTGCACTCTGACCGCCCAGACAATGGTGGTACGGGCATTCGCCCGGCACTGCCATGAGAGGAGCAGCCGTGAACAAGAGCAAGCGCATCGCCATCAGTCTGGTCGCGGGCGTGCTCGCTGCTCTGCTCTGCATGGTTTACGGCTCGTCGATCCGCTCGCAAGCCGAACAGGTCCAGGCTGAGACCTTGGCCAAGTACGGTGGCGATCGCGTCGAGGTATGCGTCGCGGCGCGCGATATCGATGTGGGCGAGACCCTCGATGAGACCAATGTCATAACCCAGGAATGGCTGACGAGCCTGCTGCCGCGTGACGCGGCGACCGAGCTGCGCCAGGTGCGCGGCGACGTGACGACTTCGCGTATTCCCAAAAACGTCGTGATCTGCAATGTCTACACCAAGGCCGAGAGCCACAAGCTCGAGGTGCCTAAGGGCAAGGTCGCCGTTTCGGTGGCGGTCGATGCCGAGCACTCGGTCGGCGGTGCCACGGGCGTGGGCAGCTATGTGGACGTGTACGTGCAAAAAGATGGCGTAACCGATCGACTGTGCGGCGCGCACGTGATCGATACCAGTGAGAATTCCGGTGCCACGCGCGAGGGCAAGATCGAATGGGTGACGCTGGCGGCTGACCCCGAAGACGTCAAGGAACTGCTGGGAGCCTCGGGCAAAGGAACGGTCAGCATGACGATTCCCGCCACGGCGCGCGGCAAAAAGAGCGGAGGCGACGAGTGATGAAGGCGATCTGGCTTGCGTGCTGCTCGTGCGGCGATTACGGGCTGTTGCAGCAGGAAGTCGAGGGCCGTGATGCGGGTGCACAGGTGCTTCGCGTGGGTGACCTGGACGGGCTGGTTTCCATGGCGCGGGCGTTTCCGTCGCGCCGCGGGGCTGCCATCATCGCGGCGTCTCTGTTTGATACCGAAGATGTGCGCAAGACTGTTGCGCGCCTGACGGCCGAAGGCCGCGTGAGTCGCGTGGTCGTGTTGATAGAAGCGCTCGATCCGTCGGATATCGAGGGGCTGTTTCGCGCGGGGGCGACCGAGGTCATCGCTGCGCACAGTATATGCGGCAACGGGCGCGCGGGCGAGGGAGCGGTTGATTCCGATCGGTGCATGACGATTGAGCCCGATGCTTTTGTTGATAGGGAACCCGGGGCGCCTCGCGCTACAAGAGGCCCGCGTGTTGATGATTATGGAAAAGCGGAAGCCGAGCATGGTCGGCGCCCCCGGAACCCCCTTGTATACGATGACGCTGGAGAGCCGGCGCAGCATGCTGGCGACTCCCCGGCTGTAGATATGGGATACGTGCACGGCGTGAATCTGGCGGATGAACTCGACGAAGTTGAGGGCTTTGCCGGGTGCGGCGAGTTGTCGCTGATGCAGCATGAGCAGATTGCACAGAACGAGCCTGCCTCGCAGACCGAACAAGCTGCCATGCCGGCTTGGACGCAGCGTGTGGTTGCGGCGGGGGAGACGGGGACGCTGTCACCGACGCCCGCCCCGCCGCCTCCGATGCCGCCGGCAGACGCTGCCGCTCCGCAGCATCGAGCTCCGGTCATCTGCGCCATTTCGGGTTCGGGCGGTTGCGGCAAGTCGACGATCATTGCCACCATGGCACACACATCGTCGCTGTTGGGCTTGCGTGCCGCCGTGCTCGACCTGGACCTGATGTTTGGAAACCTTTACGACTTGTTAGGCGTCGATGCTCCGCGCGATATGGCGGCACTTATCGAGCCGTCGGTGGCGGGCGCGCTTGCCGAGCCGGATATCGTGGCCGCATCGATGCGCGTGGCGCCGGGCGTTACGCTCTGGGGTCCCGTCGCGGCGCCCGAGCAAGCCGAGCTCATGGCATGTCCGGTGGAGCTACTGCTTGATGTTCTGCGTCGCGAATCCGACGTGGTCTTTATCGATACCTCGGTCTTTTGGGGCGACGCCGTGGCGGCTGCGGTGGCGGCGAGCGACCGTTGCCTGATCGTTGGCGATGCTGCGGTGTCGTCCGCGACATCGGCGTCGCGCGTCATTGAACTGGCAAGTCGAGTAGGTGTGCCGCGCACGCGCATGAGCGCCGTGTTCAACCGGTTCGGTGCGCGCGGGGCAGACGAGGACGTCGCCATGCGCTTTGAGATTGCCTGTGCGTTGAGCTCCAAGATTCGTATCGCCGATGGCGGGCAGGATCTCGCCGCGCTCATGGCGTTTGGGCGCGCTGATGAGGCAGTGGGGCAGACCAGCGCTTTTGCGACCAGCGTGCGCGAGGCCACGCGCGAGATGCTCGTGGAACTGGGGTGCGCTGTCGGCCCTTGGAGCGATATGGTCGCCGACCGTGCAACGCGCACCGAACGCCCGCGTATCCGCCTTCCCTGGTCGCGCGAGGGTGATCAGCGATGAGCCTGCAAACGAGGATTAAGGCTGCCGGCGCTGCAGCGGGGGCAGCGCCTGTAGATGCGGGGCGTCGCCGCGCGGTGAAACGACGCACCAAGCGCGCCGTGATGGACCGCATGGGTTACGACGAAGTGGCGCGTATCAGCGCCTATATCGACCCGGCACTTGCCCGCTCGGAATTGCGTCCCGCGGTGGAGGCGGCGCTCAATGTTGAGGAGCCGACTGATCTCGCGACGTCCGAGCGTGAGACCATCATTGACGAGATTTTGGATGACGTGGTGGGCTTGGGGCCGTTGCAGCCGCTCATCGAGGACGACACCGTTACCGAGATCATGATTAACGGCTGCCGCTCGGCTTTCTTTGAACGCGGCGGCGTCTTGCACCCCATCGAGCATGCGTTTGAGGATGATGAGCAGATCCGTGTGCTTATCGACCGTATCATCTCGCCACTTGGCCGCCGTATCGACGAGCGCAGCCCCATCGTCAACGCCCGCCTCAAAACGGGCTATCGCGTCAACGCGGTGATTCCGCCTGTGGCGATTGACGGACCGATTCTCACCATCCGAAAGTTCTCGGACCGCATCTGCTCGCTGGACGAGCTTGTGGGGCTGGGGTCGCTGCCGCTTTGGTATGCGCAGCTGTTGTCGTGCGCGGTGTCGCTGCGACAGGACCTGGCGGTTGCGGGAGGCACGGGATCTGGTAAGACCACCCTGCTCAACGCGTTGTCATGTGAGATTTCCACCGGCGAGCGCATCGTGACGATCGAGGACTCTGCCGAGCTCAAGTTTGCGCATCATCCGCACGTGGTGCGTCTAGAGGCGCGCGAGGCTTCAATTGAGGGCGAGGGCGCGGTGACGATCCGCGACCTGGTGACCAATGCCCTGCGCATGCGCCCCGACCGCATCGTGGTGGGCGAGGTGCGCGGTGCCGAGTGCTGCGACATGTTGCAGGCCATGAACACGGGCCACGACGGGTCGCTCACCACGCTTCATGCGGGTTCCGAGCAGGAGACCGTGGTGCGTCTGACGTTGCTTGCACGTTATGGCATCGATCTGCCGAGCGAGCTCATCGAGGAGCAGATTGCCATGGCGCTCGACGGCATCGTGATGTCCGAGCGCCACGCCGATGGCAGGCGCTTCGTCTCCTCGTATTCGGGGGTGCGTCGCGCCGCGTCGGGCGGCGTAGAGCTCGAGCGCTATGTGACTTTCGATGCCGCCGAGCGCACCTGGACGCTTGACCGCGAGCCGCCGTTTATCGCAGAAGGCCTGCGGTCGGGGACGCTCACACAAGAGGAGGTGGACGAATGGAGGTCGCTGTGCCCCTCGTCGTAGGGGGTTTGGCAGGGTTTTCTGTCGCGACGGCGTGCGGGGCGGAACCTCGTGTGCCGCAGGTGCCGCCGGCGGAGCTGGCGCGTCAGGCGTTCGAGACGGTGGCAGAGAAGCTGCCGCGTGAGTTGGTGGAAAACGATCTGCTGAAAAAGATTGCCCGTTCGTGGGCATCGCTGGCTCCGGCGCGTCGCCTTGGCCTCGTGATCGAGGATGCTTCGGAGCGTTTGGCGTTTCTGCTGCTATCGAGCGGTGTCTGCTGCGTTTTGCTAACGATGGTGTCGTTATCGCCCCTCGGGTTTGCCTTGGGACTTGTTGCTCCGATTGCCGCTGGCGCCGCTCGGGATGGCTTTGAGAGCCGGCGCGAGCAACACGATGCAGAAGAGGCCATGCCCGAGGCGTTTACCGCACTTTCCATGTCGCTTGCCTCGGGACATTCGCTGGCCCAGGGCATGCGCTTTGTGGGCGCTCATGCGCAAGAACCGGTGCATACCGAGTTTTTGCGGGTGGCGGCGGCGATCGATTGCGGTATCTCGGCGACCGACGCGCTCGATGACTTGCTCGTGCGCATCGACGCCCCCGGTCTTTCGCTTGTGACCTTGGCGCTTAAGGTGTCACAGCGCACCGGCGCTCCGCTTGCCGACTTGCTGTCCGAGGCGTCGAGCATGGTAGGGGAGCGCATTGAGCTCAAGCGCCGCCTGGATGTCAAGACGTCGCAGGCTCGCATGTCGGCGCATATGGTCGCGGCGATGCCGGCAGGCATGTGCGCGGTGCTGGCGCTGCTTTCGGCAGATTTTCGTCGCGGTCTCGCGACGCCTGCCGGTGCAGGCGCTATGGTGCTGGGCCTTGCCCTCAACGTCGTTGCCTTGGTGGTTATCCGGCGCATTATGAGGGTGGAGCTATGAGCGCCCCAGTTGCAGTTGCGGCTTGCCTGTGCGCCCTGAGTGTATTTGTCGCGACGGGTTTGGATCGGGCGGATGCGCGCAAGATCGCAGGGGCCTGCAAGCGCGAGGCGGTGCTGGTCGCTGCCGCGGGTCGCTCGGTGGCCGATGCCCTGACCGCGCGAGTGAAGGGCGCGGTTGGAGCGGGCGGCCCGGCGCGAGTTTCGCTCGGCGAAGTGTCCGAGATGATCGATGTTGTGCGCTTGGGTCTTTCGGCCGGTCTTTCGTTTGATGCGGCGCTTGAGATTTTCTGCGCCAACCGTCGGTCAGTGCTGGCTCTTCGCCTTGAGCGGGCCTGCATGGCGTGGCAAGTGGGCGTGGGTACGCGTGAGGACGAGTTGTTGGCCGCCGCGCGCGACCTGGACGTGCGAGCGCTCGAGACCTTTGCCATCACGGTGGGGCAGGCGCTCGCCCTGGGTGCCCCACTTGCCGAGACGTTGGCCGCTCAAAGTCGCGAGATCCGTGCGGCTCATCGCGCCGCGGTCGAGCGCGAGATTGAGCGTGCGCCCGTCAAGCTGCTGATTCCCACCGGCACGCTCATCTTGCCGGCGTTGCTTCTGTCCATATTGGGCCCGCTGTTGGGAGCAGGCGGGATGATGTAGGGAGGAATACATGAACACGATGACTGACGTTGCTGGCAAGATCTGGAGCTGGGCTGTTTGCCAGTCAATTCGCGCTCGCCAGCATGCCGGGGAGCTACTGCAGGAGGAGAGTGCGCAGGGCACCACCGAATACGCCATCTTGGTCGGCGTGCTCGTGGTGATCGCCATCATTGCCATTGTCGCATTTAAGGGCAAGGTCCAAGATCTATGGAACGCTATCAGCGAGGGCATCAACAGCCTGTAGAGGGTAGGCGGCCTGCCGGCGCACTGCTGGTGTTTGCCTGTGTGGTTGTGGCGGTGGCAGTGGCGGTTTGGGGGCTAAACGCCGCGCGGCAGCAGCGTCCTGGGGCCGCCTTCGATTCGGGCTCAGATTCGACGGTGGCGTCTCAAAAAGATGAGATGCGAGATGCGGACGATTCGGATGTCGCTGTCACGGCGCAAACCTTTCTGCGGATGCTCGACAAGCGGTCTGGCACTGCGACGGATTCGCCTGAGGACAACGCGATTGCGGTCCGGCTTGCATGGTCCGAGGACCGACCGATGACCGAGGCAGCGGCGGATATGTTACGCGCCTACCGCGAGGTGCCAACGGCCCAGCTCGCCCTGAGCGGCTATCTCGATATTAAGGGTAACGTATGGGGCGCCATTGTGCGCGATGGGCGCGGCTGGGTCGATATGGTGACGGTTGCCGCGGATACTGGCGATGCTTCGTGTCGTCTGCGCGCGGTGCGCCTGGCCCCGCAAACAATAAGCTCAAAGGAGGGGTCGTGAAATGCATGACGTCCTGCGCGAGGAATCCGCCCAGGCGACGGTCGAATACGCCATCGTCACGGTGGCGCTGTTATCGATCGTGCTGGCGATTGCGGAGCTTTGGCGTGCTGGCACCGATGGGCACTTGGCGGCGCTGGTTGAGCGGGCGGCATCCCATGGCGTTGCCTCGACGTCGGTTATCGACGCCGCTGCGGGCGCTAAGGACATCGCGTTGTATTGATATCGCGCGCGAGGACCGGGCGCAGTCTACGGTCGAGGCTGCTTTTTTGCTGCCGACGTTTCTGATGCTCATTCTTCTCGCACTGCAACCGGTGTGTTTGCTCTATACGCGCGCGGTCATGGAGTCTGCCGCTGCCGAGACCGCGCGGCTCATGACCACGACGACGGCGGAGGACGACGATCTTAAGGAGTTCACCCGCCGCCGGCTTGCCGCAGTGCCCAACGTTTCGATCTTTCATGCCGGCGGGCCGTTGTCGTGGGATATCGAGCTTGGCCGGGCCGGTGCGGGTGGTGTCTCGTCCGTGTCCGTTTCCGGCGAGGTCAAGCCGTTGCCTGTGATCGGTGCGTTTGCGCAGGCTATGGGTGGTACCGCCGAGGGCGGCTACGTTGAGCTCAAGGTCGATGTCTCGTATCAATCGCGTCCCGAATGGCTGGAGGGAGATTATGATTCGTGGATTGCTGCATGGGATTAAGCGTTTCTGGTCTAGATGCGTTTTGACGCGCCGTCCGAGCTGCCATCGCAAGCGAGGCGGCTTTATGGGCCGCGCCGGTATCGACCTGTTTATCGAAGACGGTGCCTACACCACGCTTTCTTCTGCCGTGGTCATCCTAGTGGTGCTCACGTTGTTGTTTTCGTCGACCGCGGCGATATGGAGCATGTCGCGTGCCGGGGATACCCAGGTGGCGGCCGATAGCGGCGCGCTGGCGGGTGCCAACGTGGTGTCGTCCTATCACACGACTGCCACGGCGGTTGATGCGAGCATCTTGAGTCTGGGGCTAGCGGGGTTTGCCACAATCGGGACGGGCCTGGTTGCCATTCTCATCCCAGGTGCCGAACCAGTTGCCGGCAATATGGTCGACACCGGGATTGAGATCATTAAAACGCGCAACAAGTTTGCCAAAAGCGCATCGGAAGGCTTGCAGAAAATCGAGACGGCTCTGCCGTATCTGATTGCCGCGCGTGCCACGCAGGCGGTGTCGGCGCAGGATACCGATAGTGTGGCCTATACCGGTACGGCGCTTGCCGTGCCCAGGACATCCGAGTCGGACTTCGCTGCGCTCAAAGGGTCAGAGATCTCGACCGATACCATTAAAGACACATCAGATGATTTAGAGCGTGCGGCCGAGGAGCTGCGGAAGGCTTCTGAGGACACGGCGAAGGCTAAAGAGCGCGCTTGGCTGGCGGATTGTGGCGGGTCTGACAAGGGCTCGGTCAGCAGCTGTTCTTGCATGTGGGAGCGTGTGAAAAGTCTAACGGATCTCTCTGGTGCTCAAAATCCGCATTACGCTTCGAGCGTTACGTGGGAACCGCAAGTGGCGCTCGATCGCGCGAAGGCCTACTATCGCCAGCGCCTGGCAAATGAGAAACCGCTTGGCGAGGGTCCGGAAAAACAGGCAGATTCTGCTGCACGAAAGGTGTTCTTCGCTTATGCGGGCGAAGAAGTCGAGCGGGCATATATAACTGAAAAGGACGGCAAAGTTTCCGCCCGCATCCCTTTCCTTCCGCGAAATCCAGATGAGGCGCGGACGACTGAACTCTATACCGATGCGCGTTGGCCCACGAGTGAAGTAGATAAAGTTACCTATTTGCATTATGGGACTGACTGTCCAAATTACAAAAAAGGAAAGCCGGGTGGGCTGGCATCCGTCGCAGATTTTGACGGTCACGAAACGTGTAGCGAATGCCATTTCGGTGTGTCGTCTTTAGGGTACGTTGCGATTGCAACGACTTCTGTCGAAAGGGGCTTCGAGTACCACTTCGATAAGTTCAAAGAGGCTCTGGAAGACTACGTCGAATGCCGCAACAAAGAACTCGAACTTGAGCGTCAGACCGAGGATGAGGCCGACCGTGCGGGCAATGCGTTTGACCAGGCCATTAAAGCGCTTTCCGGCGAGCGTCCGCGTATCGCTCCGCCCGGTCGCAACGGCGTGGTCGCCTTTGCGGTTACGGGTGCCATCTCGAGCCCCGACGAGCTCAACTCTTCGTTTAACACGGCAGTCAGGCTTGGCAATCGCGGTGCTATCTCTGGCGCGGTGCTGGCACCCGATGACGCGACGGCGCAAAACAACGTGCTTTCGCGATTTTTCTCGACATTGAAGGAACGCTCGGGCGGCGTTGCCGGCGTGCTCGACGGCGTCATGGATGTTTGGGGACGGCTGCTCGTAGGATACGGTGATATTCAAGGTTCGGCCGACGAACTTATGGACGAGATGATTAAAGGCCTAGGAGGGGGCAGCGGCGCGTTGGGCTCCATCGCATCGTGGCTCGGCGATACCGTTTCGGCGTCCGTGGCGGCGCTGGGTTTGGAACCGTGCGACTTGCGCCTGCGAAAGCCGGTGCTGACCGATTCTGCCAACGTCATTAAGAGTCCGGGGTCTGACATTGCGGGTCTCTCTCAAGCGCAAGACAAACTGCGAAGTATTCCGTTGGGCGTGACCGATCCCAAGGCGCTTTGCGAGGCGTTGGAATATCAAGTCGAACGCACCATTAGCGGTACGGTGTTCACACTTGCGGAGATTCCTCTGCCCGGCGGCGGCTCCATCCCGCTCACCGTCGATGTCGCCACGCTGGTTGGCGCTCTGGGCGGTGGGTCGTAATGAGTATCCGCATGCGTCTGCGCGAGGAGCGCGCCCAAGCGACGGTGGAGATGGCAGTGGTTACGCCCGTTTTGCTGGTGCTGGCACTCATCGTGTACAACGTCATGATCTTTGCCAGCGCTGTCGCGCGCTTCGACCGCGTGGTGCCCGACATCGTGCTAGCGCATGCCGTGGCATCGGAGGGGGAGGGCGACGAAAGCTCTGCCGATGCCTCGGCGACGGTTCAGACTCAAATTCTGAATGCCATGGAAGGCTATGACTTACAGATCGAAGTGTCGAGCGAGCAAGGCGCGAAGGCATCGGATGGTGGCCTGCTCTCCCTATCCGGTACGTTTAGGACCTACACCTGCACCATGCACTATGAGCCGTGGCCGACTTCTCTCAGCATCGCTGGCGTTCCGCTGGGGGCGCCGACAACGTTGTCGCACGAGCGTGCGGTGACGGTCGATCCATGGCGTCCGGGGGTGGTCATGTGACCGCGGTCTCGTCCTACATCGCCTACGCGCGGGCACTCAATAGGCTGGGTTGGACGCCGGCCGAGTTTGTGGTGGCGGAGTCGTTTGTCGTGCGCCTGCGCGGCATGCTGGGACGGCGTCCGGTTGCCGCCAACGGCCTGCCGCTCGTCATGGCGTTTCCACGCTGCTCTTCGGTCCATACGTGTTTTATGGCCTATCCCATCGACATCGCCTTCATCGATCGCGACGGCAATATCCTCGCGCGCTACGAAAACGTCCGCCCTTGGCGCATGTGCTCCTGCCCCGGCGCCTGGGCCGTACTAGAGCGTCCTTCAATCATTGTTTCGACCCCTGCTCTCCAACGCGTGCCGGCTTAAGAATTGGCGACAGTGGACTTTCGTCATACGAAATTGGGTAAGATGGAGGAGAAGATGCATGGATGTTGAGATTCATCCCAACGCTAAAAAGCACCTGACGGAAAAGCAGGTGCTTAGCGCTTGGCTTGCGGTTACTGAGTGCATTCGTCGCGAGTCGAAGGACGAGCCGCCGAGATGGCTTGCGATTGGATGGCTCCCAGACGGACGAAGCGTGGAGCTTGTCGCGGTCGAGCTTGTCCGTGGGTGGCTTATCATTCATGCCTTGTCTCCAGTCCAGAAGAAATTTTGGCAGGAGATTGAACAGGCTCGGCAAAGGGGTCGATGATGGGCAAGACGTATACGGCCGCTAATGGTCAGGTTGTAACGGATGAAATGATTGACGCGTGGTGCGAGTCGTACGAGCGCGGAGAGTTTCCGGATGGCGAACACACCGTTGGTGGGATCGTGCATGGACGGCCCCCGCTCTCAGGTGAGGGGACGGCAACGCTGTCGGTCAAGATTCCTCTGGGAATGAAGGAGGCCATTCGTCGACGGGCGGCTGCCGAGGGGATGACGCCAAGTGAGTTTGCCCGTGCGGCTCTGAGTGAAAAACTTCTTGCTGCCGGCTGATGCCTCTGACGTGCCGATTTATAGAACCGAGGCTGTGCTCAAAAACTTTTTTAAAATTCTCGGTTGACCGGAACGCGTCCTTGGTTATACTAATCAAGCCTTGAAACAAGGCACACCTCAAATGGCTGGGTAGCTCAGTTGGTAGAGCAGAGGACTGAAAATCCTCGTGTCAGGGGTTCGATTCCCTTCCCCGCCACCTTGAATTGACTAGGACCTCTGCAAAGGGGTCCTTTTCTTTTATCGAGGGCTCTGCGGAAATTGCGTCCCGGAATTTGGCTTCAGAGTGGGATGCGTTTTCCGCTTTGAGGCCGCTTGGGAAAGCGCGACCCGGAATCCGGCGTCAGAATGGGATGTGCTTTCCTTTTGCGGTCTTTGGCGGAAACTGCGTCCCAGATCCCGCGCTCAGAACGGGATGCATTTTCCGGTTGAGGCCTCGAACGGAAAATGCATCCCAGTCTTTTGCGAAAAACGGGATGCGCTTTCCGGCCGCCTACTTCCGGCGCATATGTACATCTCGGCGCGCCATCTCGGGCCCGCCCAGACATTCCTTCCGCTTTTGCGCCACTTTACAGACCGTTCGGTCGTCTGTCCGCACGCGCGGGTATACTCAAAACGATACTTTTCCTATGCAATACGATGCAGGCTCGGCCTGCACGATCCGAAGGGGGCAGTGATGGAGAGGATACTCGGCGTTAATCTCTCTGGCTGGTTTATTCCCGAGCCTTGGGTGACCCCGTCGCTATACGCGGCGACCGGTGCATCCAACGCGGCCGAGCTGCAGGAGGCCATGGGCACCGCCGCCTATAACGAGCGCATGCGCCGTCATTACGAGACGTTTGTGAGTGAGGACGATTTCCGTCGCATGGCGCAGATCGGTCTCAATGCCGTGCGTCTGCCGGTGCCCTGGTATGCCTTTGGCTCGCAGGAGTCCGATGCCTCCTACATCTCGGTTGTCGATTACATCGACCGCGCGATTGAGTGGGCTGCCAAGTACGACATCCGCGTGCTGCTCGATCTGGCGACGGTGCCCGGTGGCCAGGGCGATTCCAACGATTCGCCCGCCACGCCGGAGGCTGTTGCCGAGTGGCATTCGTCCACTAACGGCCGTCATGTCGCGCTCGACGTGCTCGAGCGCTTGGCCGAGCGTTACGGCGAGGCCGAGAGCCTGCTGGGCATTGAGCTGCTGGATACGCCGCAGATGAGTGTCCGCAAGAGTCTCTTTGCCATGACGGATGGCATTCCGGCCCACTACCTGCGCAATTTCTATCGCGATGCCTACGAGCTCGTTCGTTCGTATATGCCCGAGGATAAGATCGTCGTCTTCTCGTCGTCGGGGCATCCCAGCGAGTGGAAGCATTTTATGCGCGGCGCCAAGTACAAGAACGTCTACATGGACCTTCACCTGTACCATTACCGTGACGAGTATGCGCTCGATATCACGAGCCCCCGCGGGCTGACGACGGCGATTTCGCGCAACAAGCGCGAGCTCAAAGAAGCGATTTCGACTGGGTTCCCCGTGCTGGTGGGCGAATGGTCGGGCGCGGCGATCTTTGCCAACTCGTCGGTTACGCCCGAGGGCCGCGATGCCTACGAGCGCGTGTTTATCGCCAATCAGCTGGCTTCGTTTGCGCCGGCTGCCGGTTGGTTCTTCCAAACGTGGAAGACCGAGAAGCGCATTGCAGCATGGGACGCCCGCGCGGCGCTCGGTACGCTCGAGCGCGGCATGATTGAATAGGTTGATATGACGCAAAACAGCGCCCATACGGGCAAACTCTATGTGGTCGGCACGCCCATCGGCAACCTGGGCGACCTGTCCCCGCGCGTTGGCGAGGCGTTTGCCGCCGCCGATGCCATCTGCTGCGAAGACACGCGTGTGACGTCAAAGCTGCTGATGCACCTGGGCATTTCCAAGCCGCTTGTCCGTTGCGACGAGAATGTGATCGCCAGCCGCGCCGCCGGCCTAGTCGACCGTCTGCTGGCGGGGGAGACCCTCGCCTTTGCCTCGGACGCCGGCATGCCGAGCGTGTCCGATCCCGGCCAGGCGCTGGTCGAGGCGGCACGTGAGGCCGATGTACCCGTAGAAGTTATTCCCGGGCCCTCTGCTTGCGTCACGGCGCTCGTTTCGTCCGGCATTCCCTGCGAGCATTTTTTCTTCGAGGGCTTTTTGGGCCGAAAGCATGGCGACCGCGTGCGTCGTTTGCAGCGCCTTGCCGTGGTGCCTGGCGCGCTCATCTTCTACGAGTCTCCACATCGCATCGTGGCGACGCTCGAGGCCGTGGTGGAGGTCTTTCCCCAGCGTGAGGTTGCCGTCTGCCGCGAGCTCACCAAGCTGCACGAGGAAGTCTTGCGCGGGCCCGCTGCCCAGCTTGCCGAGGAGCTGCGTGCTCGCGGCGAGGTAAAGGGCGAGATTGCGCTGGTCATCGCGCCGCCGAGCGAGGATGAGGAGGCCGGTGCCGTGCCGGTTGGCGCCGCGGCAGCGGATCCCGACGAGGCCCTGCGCGAGGATATCCGCGCCGCGCTCGAGGAGGGGGAGCCCGCGTCTGCGGTGGCCAAGCGCCTGTCTCAGAAGTATTCGCGCCGCAAGCGCGATGTCTATGCCATGGTGCTCGATATGCAATAGATGGAGGATATCCAGCCCTTGCGCTAGAATCATCCTCTGTATGCAACGTTTTTCTGGAGGACAAACCCCATGGATCAAAGCAAGCCTTCGTTCTTTATCACGACGCCCATCTACTACGTCAACGCCGATCCGCACCTGGGCACGGCTTATTCCACCATCATCGCCGACGTTCAGGCTCGCTATCGCCGCTCCGCCGGCTATAACGTCAAGTTCCTGACCGGCATGGACGAGCACGGCGAGAAGGTCGCCGAGGCCGCAGCCAAGCACAACATGACGCCTCAGGAGTGGACCGACAGCCAGGCTCCGCACTTCAAGGAGCTTTGGAACAAGCTCGAGATCTCCAACGACGACTTCATCCGCACCACCGAGCCGCGCCAGCATCATGCCGTGCAGTACCTGTGGGAGCGCATGAAGGAGTCCGGTTACCTGTATAAGGGCAGCTACGACGGCTGGTATTGCGTGCCTGATGAGACCTACTTCACCGATACACAGGTCCAGAAGGGCGACGAGGAGTACGGCAGCGTCGGCCAGCACCTGTGCCCCGACTGCCACCGTCCGCTTGAGCGCGTGCAGGAGGAGTCCTACTTCTTCAAGCTTTCCGCTTTCCAGGACAAGCTGCTCAAGCTCTATGACGAGCACCCCGACTTTGTCGAGCCTGCGTTCCGCATGAACGAGGTTCGCAGCTTTGTCGAGGGCGGCCTTAATGACCTTTCCGTGAGCCGTACGAGCTTCGACTGGGGCATCCAGGTTCCGTTTGACGAGGGCCATGTGACCTATGTATGGTTCGACGCGCTGCTCAACTATATGACGGCCGTCGGCTACGGTGTCGACACCGACGAGGCGCGTGCCGAGCTGGCCTATCGCTGGCCCGCGCAGTTCCACATCGTGGGTAAGGACATCATTCGCTTCCACTGCGTCATTTGGCCCGCCATGCTCATGGCCATCGGCGAGGCCCTGCCCGAGCACGTCTTTGCCCACGGCTTCCTGACCGTGCGCAATGCCGAGACCGGCAAGGCCGAGAAGATGTCCAAGAGCCGCGGCAACGCCATCGCTCCGCAGGACGTTATCGACATGTTGGGCGTCGAGGGCTATCGCTACTACTTCATGACCGACGTCGTCCCCGGCACCGACGGTGCCATCAGCTTCGATCGCATGGAGCAGGTCTACAACGCCGACCTGGCCAACAGCTGGGGCAACCTTATCTCGCGTTCGCTCAACATGAGCGGCAAGTACTTTGATGGTTGCGCGCCCGCCAAGCCCGCATCGTTCGATGCGTTCGACAACCCGCTGGCAAAGATCGCCGATGGTCTGGTCGAGCGCTACATGGCCAAGATGGACGTGCTCGATTACGGCGGAGCCAAGGACGAGGTCATGGAGCTCATCCATGCCGCCAACCACTACATCGAGGACTCTGAGCCTTGGGCACTTGCCAAGGACGAGGCCAAGGCTGACGAGCTGGCGTTTGTGATCTACAACCTGCTCGAGGCCATCCGCATTGCCGCCCACCTGCTGATGCCGCTCATGCCTCAGACCTCTGCCGAGGCCCTGCGCCGCCTGTCCTGCGAGGACGAGGCCGCGACCGACGACCTCAAGGGCATTTGCGCTTGGGGCCTGCTTGCCGGCGGTCAGCCTGTCGAGAAGGGCGAGCCGCTGTTCCCGCGTCTGGGCTAAGACGCGGCGCGCCATATCGGCAATTTGCTGTTTAGATGTAAGGGCATGGCCGCCACGGTCCATGCCCTTTCGTTTCAAGACGCCGCCATCATGCTAAGGAGGCAACTATGACAACTTCGCCTTTGGCAAACCCCACGGCAACAAGGGAGCTGCTGGAGGAGTTTGGCCTTGCGACCAAGCATCGCCTGGGCCAGAACTTCCTGATCGACAACCATGTGATCGAGCGCATTTGCGAGCTTGCCGAGCTTGCGGGCGATGAGCGCGTGCTCGAGGTTGGTCCGGGCGTTGGCACGCTCACGCTTGCGCTGTTGCAGGAGGCGGCGTGCGTCACGTCGATCGAAGCAGATCCCGAGCTCGAACCGGTGCTCGACGCCCATGCCGCCGACTATGCCAACTTCCGCTTTATCATGGGCGACGCGCTTAAGGTGGGCCCGGAGCAGATTGAGCAGGCCGCCGGCGGCGAGCCCACGGTATTTGTCGCGAACTTGCCCTATAACGTGGCGGCGACGATCATTTTGCAATTTTTCCAGACGATGCCGGCGCTCAAGCGTGCCGTCGTCATGGTGCAAAAGGAGGTTGCCGATCGCATTGCCGCAGTGCCGGGCAACAAGACCTATGGCGGCTATACGGCAAAGCTCGGCCTGTATGCGCAGGTGACGGGTCGCTTTGAGGTGCCGCCGCGTTGCTTTATGCCAGCGCCGCACGTGGACTCGGCCGTCGTGCGTATCGACCGTGTTGACGGCGTGGTGCCCGAGGGGCTCGATCGCGAGTTCGTGGCTCGTGTGATCGACGCTGCATTTGCTCAGCGGCGCAAGACCATCCGAAATTCCATGAGCGCCAACGGTTTTGCCAAGGACGTGCTCGATGCCGCTTTTGAGGTTTGCGGTATCGCACCCACCACGCGCGCCGAGACGCTCGATGTTGCCGACTTTGTCCGTCTGGCCCGGGAGCTAATCCATGACGCCTAATGCCGAACGCGTGACGTTTACCAAGAAAAAGAAGACGGTTGCTTGTCCCGTGCCCTTGGCGCCGCTTGCCGACACGCATGCACATCTGCTTTCGTTTTGGGGCAAGGATGTGCCCGAGACGCTCGTGCGCGCCAAAGCCGCGGGCGTCGACCTGTTGGTGACGATGTTCGACCCCATTGCCGACAAGCGCAGCGTGGCGGACTATAGCGACTGGCTGGTGCGCGAGATTCTTCCGATGCAGGATATCCCGCAGATCAAGTATCTTGCCGGCGTGCATCCGTATGGCGCGCCGGACTATACCGACGACGTTCATGCACAGGTCGTTGCGGCACTTGATGACCCCTTATGCGCCGGTATTGGCGAAATCGGCCTGGACTATCACATGGACTATGACGACGATATCGCGCCGGCACCCCATAACGTGCAGATTGATTGCATGGCGCGCCAGCTCGAGCTTGCCGTGCGCCGCAATGTGCCGGTGGAGCTGCACCTGCGTCACGAGGACTCGGATGGGGAGCGCACCTCGCACGTTGATGCGTACAACGTACTGCGCGAGGTGGGTGTGCCCCAGGCTGGTTGTGTGCTGCACTGTTTTGGCGAGGACCGCGCCACGATGGAGCGCTTTGTGGATTTGGGCTGCTATATCGCCTATGGCGGTGCGGCCACCTTTAAGCGCAACGACGATGTGCGCGAGGCATTTGCGGCAACCCCACTCGATCGAATTTTGTTCGAGACGGATTGCCCGTATATGGCTCCGGAGCCCATCCGCGGTCTTGAATGCGAGCCCGCAATGATCTCCATTACGGCAAACACGCTGGTCAACGACCGTGTCGATCGTACCGGCGAGGATGCTGAGGCAATCGCGCGAGCAGCTTGGGAAAATGCCTGCAAACTTTTTCAAAAATAGTTCTTGCGTTCGCGATGGCGCTCCGTTATTCTAATTCCTGCACGCGGGCGTGGCGGAATTGGCAGACGCGTACGGTTCAGGTCCGTATGGGGGCAACCCCATGAAGGTTCAAGTCCTTTCGCCCGCACCATTAAATGAAAGAGCTCCCAGCAATGGGAGCTTTTTTGTTATGGGCCCATCACAGGGACTTGAACCTGTAAAGGAGCGAGCGTAAAGAAAACGCGGAGCGTTTTTAGCGAGCTGGCGAGGACGCCGGCAGGCGGCCGAAGCCGGTGCGGATCCGCGAAGCGGATACGCGGACGTCCTTTCGCCCGCACCATTGAATGAAAGAGCTCCCAGCAATGGGAGCTTTTTTGTTATGTACGATCTCCTTGTGCGGGTATCCTAGTGCCAACGTATGCCTATCAGAGGAGAGACCATGCTGTTGTCCGGTATCATCGCCGCCCTTACCAGCCTTTTGATTCCCATCATCATTTTGTTGTTACTGCTTCCCAACGCCTGCTATGTCGTTGAACAACAGCATGCCGTGATCATCGAGCGTCTGGGCAAGTTTAACCGCATCGTCAACGCGGGCTTCCACATGAAGGTGCCCGTGATCGACCGCAAGGCCGCCACGGTGAGTCTGCGCACCATGAAAAACGGTTTTGGCATCGACGTTAAGACCCAGGACAACGTGACCATCGGCCTTGAGGTCTCTGCTCAGTACCACGTGAGCTATGACATGGGCGCCGGCCCGGCAGATTCGGGTATCTACAAGAGCTACTACATGCTGCAGGAGCCCGTCGACCAGATGCGTGACTTCATCACCGACGCCCTGCGCTCTTCGATCCCCGTCTACACACTCGATGAGGTCTTTGCCAAGAAGGATGACATCGCCAAGGATGTCAACGCTACCGTTTCCGAGCAGATGGCCGCCTACGGCTTCACCCTCGTGTCGACGCTCATCACCAAAATCGCACTGCCGACCGAGGTCGAGAACTCCATGAACGACATCAACGCCGCCCAGCGCAAGCGCGCTGCGGCACAGGAGCTCGCCGAGGCAGACCGTATCAAGCGCGTCACCGAGGCGACCGCCGAGGCCGAGGCTATGGAAAAGGCGGGCGAGGGCATCGCCAACCAGCGCAAGGCCATCGCGCTGGGCATCAAAGATTCACTCGAGATCATCCAGGAGACGGGCGTCGGCAACGACGAGGCCAACCAGCTGTTCATGTTTACGCAGTGGTCCGAGATGATGACGGAGTTCGCTCGCACGGGTAAAACTTCGACGGTCGTACTGCCGAGCGATTTCTCGCAGTCGGCCTCGATGTTCGAGCAGATGCTGACCGCCGGCAAAGTTCAAAACGGTTCGAAGGAGTAGGCGCGCGTGAAATACACCGTCGTTTGCGTCGGTAAGCTCAAGGAGCGCTTTTGGAAGGACGCGTGCGCTGAGTACACCAAGCGCTTAGGTGCCTATGCCAAGGTGGATATCCGCGAGGTGGCCGATATCGACCCGGCTAAGGCGGGCGGCGTGGATGCCGCGCGCGACAAGGAGGGGGCGGCAATTCTTGCTGCATTGCCGTCTCGGGCGCATGTGATCCTGCTGGCTATCGAGGGCAAGGAGCGTTCGAGTGAGGAGCTCTCGGCGCGGCTCGACGATCTTATGCTGCGAGGCAGCAGCGACATTGCCTTTGTAATCGGCGGTTCGGACGGCGTGAGTGATGAGGTGCGCGCCCGCGCCGACGAGATGCTCAGCTTTGGACGCATTACCTTGCCGCATAACCTGGCGCGTGTGGTGCTGCTAGAGCAGATTTACCGTGCCTGCAAGATCAGCCGTGGCGAGCCGTATCACAAATAGGTCGGCAATACGAAACAATGGCGTGGGACAATACCTTTCGTTTTGAGGAATGTGTCTGAAAGGACTATGAGATATGAAGATTGGATTTGTCGGTTTTGGCAATATGGCGAGCGCTATGGCCGATGGCTGGATCGCTGCCGGTGTAGCTGCGAGCGACATGTGCGCCTGCGCGGGTCGCTACGACGCACTGGTTGAGCGCTGCGAGGCGCGCGGCATGGTCGCCTGCCACGATGCCGCCGAGGTTGTCTCCGCATCCGATATCGTGGTCGCTGCGGTCAAACCGTACATGATCGAGAAGGTATTCGCCCCGCTCAAGGATGCTCTTGCCAAAAAGGTCGTTCTGTCGGTTGCCTGGACCTGGGACAGTGCCAAGTGGGAGCAGGTCCTGCCGGGCGTCGCGCATATCTCGACGGTGCCCAACACACCGGTTTCGGTGGGCGAGGGCGTCATCGCTTGCGAGAAGGCTTCCACGCTTAGTGATGAGCAGAGCGCCGTGGTGCTTGATCTGCTTGGCAAACTCGGTGCGGTGGTCGAGCTCGATACGAGCCTGCTGTTTGTGGGCGGCACGGTGGGTGGTTGCGCTCCGGCATTTGTCGCCATGGCAATCGAGGCCCTGGGCGATGCGGCGGTCAAGCACGGTATCCCGCGTGCCGATGCCTATCGCATTGTGAGCCAGATGGTGCTAGGTACGGCAAAGCTGCAGCTTGCAACTGGCCAGCATCCTGCGGCGATGAAGGATGCCGTATGCTCGCCCGGTGGTGCCACCATCAAGGGCGTCGTTGCGCTCGAGGACGCCGGCATGCGCAGCGCCCTGGTCAAGGCAATCGACGCAACTCTCCAGTAAAACCGACCAAAAAAAGGACGGGTTTATTTTTGGCAGGTATTTTCTGCGGTTTTGTCCTTTTAGCGAAAAGCGCCCCGCAACTGGCTCAATTCCAGTTGCGGGGCGCTTGCGTTTGCCCAGATAAAACAGACCAAAATAAACCTGTCCCTTTTTGGCAGGTTAGTCCCAGAAGCTGTCTTCCTCATCCTCGGACTTGGGGCCGCGGTCGACGTACATCTTATGGGTACGCTTCTCCATTACAAAGGCAAGAATCGCAAATAACAGGATGCCGCCGGCGAAAAGGATGGCAAAACCGGTGCGGGTGCCAAACAAAAAGGAAAAAACTGCGTCCATTGGGTGCCTTCTTGCGTAGTTGAGTTGGGTCGTAAACGCTCATAAGTATATACTTGCCCATACATGTACAAGGTTGCAACCTAAATGGAATGTATATCGCCGGAGGATCTAATGCTTGATATCAAGTTTGTTCGCGAGAACCCCGATGCCATCGATGTCGCCATGGCTAACCGCCAGACGTCTTGGGATCGCGAGAAGTTCTTTGAGCTCGACGACGAGCGCCGTGCCGTCATCACCGAGGTCGAGGAGCTCCAGGCTACGCGCAACGCCGAGTCCAAGAAGATCGGCGCCCTGATGAAGGAGGGCAAGAAGGACGAGGCCGAGGCCGCCAAGGAGGCCGTGCGCGCCGTCAACGAGAAGATTGACGGTCTGGCCGAGCGCCGTACTGCTCTCGAGCAGGAGCAGTACGACTTCATGGCTCACCTGCCCAACATTCCTTGCGAGGCCACGCCGTACGGCAAGGACGAGGACGAGAATATTGAGCGCCGTCGTTGGGGCACCCCGCGCGAGTTCGACTTCGACTTTAAGCCGCATTGGGATCTGGGCACCGATCTGGACATCCTCGACTTCGAGCGCGGCAACAAGCTCTCCGGCAGCCGTTTTACCGTTCTCGGTGGCGCCGGCGCCCGCCTGGAGCGCGCCCTCATCAACTTCTTCCTCGATACGCACACCAGCCGTGGTTTTAAGGAGTGGTGGCCGCCCATCGTCGTCAAGCGTCAGACCATGTTTGGCACGGGTCAGCTGCCCAAGTTCGAGGACGACGCCTACCACGTCTCGGGCGACAACTTCCTGATCCCCACCGCCGAGGTCGTGCTCACCAACCTGCACGCCGGCGAGGTCCTCGACGCCGACACCCTGCCGCGCCGCTACACCGCCTTCACCCCCTGCTTCCGCGAGGAGGCCGGTTCCGCCGGTCGCGACACCCGCGGCATCATCCGTCAGCACGAGTTCGACAAGGTCGAGATGGTCAAGTTCGCTAAGCCGGAGGAGTCCGACGAGGAGCTCGAGAGCATGACCGCCGAGGCCGAGTACCTGCTGCAGCAGCTGGGCCTTCCGTATCGCGTGATTAGCCTGTGCACCGGCGACTTGGGCTTCTCTGCCCGTCAGACCTACGACGTCGAGGTCTGGCTGCCGAGCTACAACGCCTACAAGGAGATCAGCTCCTGCTCCAACTGCGGCGACTTCCAGGCCCGCCGCGCCAACATCAAGTACCGCGACCCCGAGAACTTCAAGGGTTCGCGCTACCTGCACACGCTCAACGGTTCCGGCCTGCCGGCCGGCCGCACCATGGCCGCCATTCTGGAGAACTACCAGAACGCCGACGGCACCATCACGATTCCCGAGGTCCTGCGTCCTTACATGGGTGGTCTCGAGAAGATCGAGCCGGTCGCGTAAGTTGGCTGCATAGGGGATATGCAAGGGCGCTCCTTCGGGGGCGCCCTATTTCGTGCGCAGGTCCATACCATGCCGTGCGGACAGCTCAATAGAAAACACACGAACAACTGTTCTGTATACAGCCATCTACCTGCTATGCTTTTGCTAAATAAGAGCGAGAGAAAGGGGACGCGATGGAGCTGTTTGATGATCGGGTGGTTTTGTTTGAGAGCGACGAGGGCGGGGAGTACCTGCTTGTAACGTGTGAGCCGTCTGGCATGGGCGGCCTGGTGGTTCGGCAGACGAGTGAGGGTCCGTTGACACAATGGTGCTTTGAGGAGTCGCCGCATGTGGTCGAGACCTTTGTGACGCACGAGGGGCTTGTGGCGCTGGAGCACTTCTATGGAGTTGGGACTTCCAACCAGGTCGCGCGCATGCTGAGCATCTCGTTTGCCGATTATGATTGTGCCCAGCGGGTGAGATCGCTCCTGAGGGAACTTGATGCCAAGTTTGACGTGATCGAAAAGCCAATCGATCGTACGGGGAACAGCGGTATATGCGGAGCAGCATGACAAAACTGCGTTCCACAAAAAAGTTTGAGATTGTGCTTGACTCCAATAAGCTAAAGTGGTTTTATATGTCTTGCGCTGCGGCGTTACCTCAGCTGGATAGAGGGTCTGACTACGAATCAGAACGTCATAGGTTCGAATCCTATACGCCGCACCAATTGAAATTGAAAGCCTCCGGCAACGGGGGCTTTTCTTTTACGTCGGCACTGCATGGATTCGAACCTCGGTCGAGGCGCGGGCGTAAAGAAAACGCGGAGCGTTTTTAGCCCGCGGGCGAGCGCGCCGGCAGGCGGGCGAAGCCGGTGCGGATCCGCGAAGCGGATGCGCGGAATTCTATACGCCGCACCAATCGAAATTGAAAGCCTCCGGCAACGGGGGCTTTTATTTTATGGCGGTATCCCATGGATCCGAATCTCGGTCGAGGCGCGGGCGTCTCAATCATCACTTCGTAAAATTTTTCCAAATTGTCGCTTGACCCATCGAGGGGTCACGTGCATAATAATCCGTACGTTGCGGCGTTACCTCAGCTGGATAGAGGGTCTGACTACGAATCAGAACGTCATAGGTTCGAATCCTATACGCCGCACCAATTGAGTTTTAAGCCTCCGGAAACGGGGGCTTTTCCTTTACGGGGGCATTGCGGAGATTCGAACCTCGTTCGAGGCGCGAGCGTCAAGAAAACGCGGAGCGTTTTTAGCGAGCGGGCGAGTCCGCCGGCAGGCGGGCGAAGCCGGTGCGGATCCGCGCAGCGGATGCGCGGAATCCTATACGCCGCACCAATTGAATTTTAAAGCCTCCGGTAACGGAGGCTTTTCTTATATCGCGATGCGTCGAAGATCGCATCAAGTGGTCAAAATGAGTAAAAATCAAATTCAATAACTTTTTTCGAAAAATGCTTGACCTTTATTCAGTCGATGTGCATAATAATCAACAAGTCGCGGCGTTACCTCAGCTGGATAGAGGGTCTGACTACGAATCAGAACGTCATAGGTTCGAATCCTATACGCCGCACCATTTGAGATTAAAGCTCCCGGCAACGGGGGCTTTTC
>CAUAEH010000007.1 GCA_958427975.1 uncultured Collinsella sp.
CGACAGCTTGACGATCGGTGCAAAACCTTTCATTAGCTTTTTGGTCTGGCCGGTCTTTTCGAATTGAACCTCGATCATGTCTCCGGCGACCGAGATCACGGTACCCGTGCCAAAGGTCTTATGGCTCACGGTATCGCCCGCGGCAAAGTCCTGCGATGCACTGGCGCGATCGACCTTGCGCTCCACCGTCGGGGACACCTTGGACGACGGCTTTTTGGCTCGCGGCGCGCCCGAACCAAAGGTCGAGGCAACACGGCCGGCGTCGGGCGAGACTCCACGATGGCGCTCGGTACCATAAGTGCTGCCGCCAAAGAAGTCGTCAAAGCTCGATCCGCCGCGCGAACCGGAACCGCCGGTCGAGCGCGTATGCGAACCAAACACCTTGCCGCCATACATATCCGAACCCATGCCCGAGCCAAAGGTGCCGTGACGGTCGCCGCGCTTCTCCCAACCCGTGCCTTCAAAACCGGCAGAACCGATACCGCTAAACTCGATATCCTCAAACGGAATCTCGTTGAGGAAGCGCGAGCGCGGGTTGGCAGAGGTTGAGCCGTAGGTGCGACGCGTGGCCGCATAGGTCAGGAACAGGCGCTTACGGGCGCGCGTGATGGCGACGTAGGCCAGGCGGCGCTCCTCCTCGAGCTTGCCCGGGTCATCGCTGCCGCCAAAGTCGTGCACGTGCGGGAAGATACCCTCCTCCATGCCGGCCACGAACACCGCCGGGAACTCCAGGCCCTTGGCGGAGTGGATGGTCATCATGGTAATGGCATGCGTCTCGCCGGCCAGGGAATCCAAGTCGGAGCGCAGGGCCAGCCACTCCATGAGTGCCGGCAGCGCCTTACAGGTGAGCGGACCGTAGGTGCGCTCGATCTCGTCGGCATGCACGGCACCCGCCGGCATCTCCGTCGGCGCGGCATACGCGTTGCCCGCGATGGCAGCGGCCAGGGCATCCTGCGGAGACAGCGCCGGAGCGGCCAAGCTATCAAGCGGATTGGCGCCCGCGGCGTCACGGGCGCCGACGAGCGCCTCAAACGAGGATGCCGAGGCAGACGGCCCCGGTTCAGGCGCAGGCGCGCTCACCACGACGGGCTCGGACTCGGCGCCGGCCGGTACATCGGCAACGCCAGCCGCGCGCAGCTCTTCCAAGCTCTCGAGCGTACCCTCGATATCCTCGTGCGTCTCTTCAAATTCGGCAGCAACGCCCAAGAATTCCTGGATGTTCTCGGCGCGGCTCTCGGATTCCATGGTGCCTTCGGCGCGAAAAGCCTGCAGCAGGCCCGTCTTATCGACGATCATCTCGACGACGTCCTTGAGCTCGCCGTCCATGCGACGGCCCTCGCACACCAGCGACACAAAGCTCGACAGGCCGTTTCGCACCTTGGCGCTAAACATGCCCGTCTCGGCTGTTGCGATCTCGCAAGCCTGGAAGAACGAGCAACGGTTGTCGCGCGCCAGCTGCTCAATCTTTTGGATCGAGGTGGAGCCGATGCCGCGGCGCGGCGTGTTGATGACGCGCTTGACGCTCATCTCGTCTGCCGGGTTCACGATCATCTTGAGGTAGGCCATGACGTCGCGGATCTCGGCACGGTCGAAGAATCGCGTGCCGCCCACAATCTTGTAGGGCACGCCTGCGCGCAGGAACATATCTTCGAGGATACGCGACTGGGCGTTGGTGCGGTAGAACACGGCGATATCGTCGTAACTCGTGCCCTTGGAGTGCAGCTTTTCGATCTCGCCGGCAATCCAGCGGCCCTCGTCGCGCTCATCGCTTGCCTGGAAGGCCTGGATCTTCTCGCCGTCGCCCTCGGCCGTAAACAGGCGCTTGTCCTTGCGCTGCGAGTTGTGACGCACCACGGCGTTGGCGGCGCTCAGGATATGGCCCGTAGAGCGATAGTTCTGCTCCAGCTTGACGGTCTTGCAGTCTTTAAAGTCCTTCTCAAAGTCCAGGATATTGGTGATGTCGGCGCCACGCCAGCTATAAATGGACTGATCGTCATCGCCCACGACCATGAGGTTTTGGTACTTGGCGGCCAGCAGGTTGGCGATCTCGTACTGGACGTGGTTGGTGTCCTGGTACTCGTCGACGCTAATGTAGCGGAAGCGCTCTTGGTACTTGTCGAGCACCTCGGGGCGGGTGCGCAGCAGCTCGAGCGTGCGCACGAGCAGGTCGTCGAAGTCCATCGCGTTGGCGGCGCGCAGGCGGCGCTCCAGCTCCAGGTAGACCTGCGCGGCCTTTTTGTCATTAGGGCTGTCGGCGGATTTGAGCATGTCCTCGGGCCCGATCATGGCGTTTTTAGCCGAGCTAATCTTGCTGCGGATCATGTTGATGGGGAACTGCTTTTGCTCGATACCGAGCGCCTGCATAATGTCGCGCACCATGCGCTTTGAGTCATCGTCGTCGTAGATGGTGAACTGACCGGTGTAGCCCAGCAGGTCGGCGTCCTCGCGCAGCATGCGCACACACATGGCATGGAATGTGCACACCCACATGCCGCGGGTGCCGCTGGGGATGAGCGCTGCCAGACGCTCGCGCATCTCGGCCGCGGCCTTGTTGGTAAACGTGATGGCCAGGACCTGCCAGGGCTTAACGCCCAGGTCGCCGAGCATATGTGCGATGCGGAAGGTCAAGACGCGGGTCTTGCCCGAGCCGGCGCCGGCAAGCACCAGCAACGGGCCCTCGATGGTCAGAACTGCCTCGCGCTGGGCGGAATTAAGGCTGTCGATGTCGACGAGCGGCTTGGCGGGTTTGGGTGCCGGCGCGGGAGCGTCGTAGATGTCGAGCGGGACGAGCTCGGGCTCCGGCGCAGCGGGGGCGGTGTATGCATCGAGCGGCACGGGTTCCGGCGCGGGCGGCACGGGTACCGCGGCATTCTTTTCCCAGGGCAAGGGCTGGGTCATGGGCGACTCCTCATCTGACGGACGGCGCGCCTGCGGGCGGCGCCATAGTTTGAGCCGTACCAGTATACCGAGCCGCGCGGACACCGACGCAAATCACACCACGACTCCGTGCGTCACCGTCAGGCCCGCCCCAGCGGATTTGGCGCAATGGGGTCAGGTTAGTCTGCACCATGTTGCTGCAAAGCAACCTGTTCCCATTGCACCAATCAGGGAGCCACCGATGTCACGGCAACGGTAGCGAGCGGCGGCCAGAACGAACAAATTGGCATGAAAAGAGGGCGGCATAGACCTTTTGGTCATGCCGCCCTCTTTGAATGACAAGTTGTCGTTCTGGCCGCCGCGCAGCGTCAACCAAGTTACAGGCCGAGCATAGGCTCCAAGACGAAGAAGTACGCAAGCACCACGATGCCCAGAACGATGCGGTAGACGCCGAAGCACTTGAAGTCGTGACGGCGGACGAAGCCCATGAGCCACTTGATAGCGATGAGCGAAACCACAAAGGCCACAACGCAGCCCACGCCCAGGATGGCGACCTCGTTGGCACCGAACGTACCGCCCTTGATGAAATACTTGACCAGCTTGAGCGCACTCGCGCCAAACATGACAGGGATGGCCAAGAAGAACGTAAACTTGGACGCCACCGAACGCGTGCAGCCCAAAAGTAGACCGCCAATGATGGTAGAACCGGAGCGAGACGTACCAGGCACCAGCGAAAGCACCTGGAAGCAGCCGATACCCAGCGCAGTCTTCCAGCTCAGGTCCTCGAGCGTGGCGATGGAGCCAAAGTCCAGATTCTCGTCATCGTCCTCATCCTCAGCGGTAGCCGCGGCGGGCGCCGCAAAGTGTGCACCGGCGGGACGTCCGCCCGACACCACAGCACGCGAACCAAACGAACCAGCAACGGCCATTTCCTCGCGCTTGCTCGCGCGCCAGTTCTCGATCACGATAAACAGCACGCCGTACACAATAAGCGCCAGCGCCACGACGGGAGCGTTGTAGAAATGCTCCTCCATCCAGTCGTTGAGCGGCAGGCCGATCGCCGCCGCAGGAATACAGCCGAGCACAATCTTGCCCCACAGCACCCAGGTGTCGCGACGGCCCTCCTTGCCCTTGCTGGGCGAGAACGGATTGAGCTCATGGAAGAACAGCACACAGACGGCCAGAATGGCGCCGAGCTGAATCACGACCAGGAACATATTCCAGAACGTCTCGCTCACGTTCATCTTGACGAACTCGTCCACCAAGATCATGTGACCGGTCGACGAAACAGGCAGCCATTCGGTGATGCCCTCGACCAGGCCCATGAAGGCAGATTTTAGAAGCTCGATAATATCCAAAGGGACCCCCTCGTTAGACACCCGCCGATATTGTTCTGCGGACGGTGCGGGCGATGTCCCATTATCAACCGTTGGCGGCGCGCCTGCGCCTACCCTTACCAAAAAACTCGCCCGTTCACAGAATTGCGAGCGGTCAAACCCAAATCCTTGGGTATAACTGCAACAAGATAAAGTGTCCGGCGGCCAACGCGCCCGCGCCCGCCCGATGCACGAGCCCCGCGCCCGTGCGATAGACCAAGGAGGAAACCATGAACGAGGGCTACACCAAGGTATTTGTTTCACTCGACGGTACTGAGCAGCAGGATTTTGTGCTCGCACGCGCCATCAAGGTCGCTGCGAACAACGGTGCCAAGCTAATCATCGGCCACGTTATCGATTCCACGGCACTCGAGAGCGCCGGTTCCTATCCGGTCGATCTGGTCAACGGCCTGGAGGAGGCATTTAAGAACTCCATCGCCAAGCAGCTCGAAGAGGCCAAGGCCAATCCCGACATTCCCGAGGTCGAGGTCATGATTCGCGCCGGCCGCATTCGTGAGACGCTCAAGGACGAGATGCTCGACGTGGTTAAGCCCGACCTGGTGCTCTGCGGCGCCCGCGGCCTGTCCTCGATCAAGTATGCGCTGCTGGGTTCGATTTCGACGTTCCTGCTGCGCAACACCGACTGCGACATCTTGGTCGTGAAGTAGGTTCCTTCCCGCCGGCGCAAGGCCTGCGGGGTTATCACGCCGACGTCCTCGCCGCTTCGCGGCTGCGGGATGTCGGCTTAGATAACCCCTCCCGGCCTTGCGCCTTCGTCACCGTACTTCAGCGAGTTGGCTGATAAAAGATGGCGTGCCGCCCCGTTTGGGGCGGCACGTTTTGTTTGATGCGGCACGTTTTTGTTTGGGCGGACGTCTGCCGCGTGCGTTACTCGAAGTATTGAAACTTGTTGGTTGAGAAGGCAAACGTGACGACAAAGCCTTCGCCGGGCTCCGATGCTGCGGTGACGTCGATGCCCATCTTGGAGCACAGACGCGCCACCAGGTAGAGGCCGATGCCCGTTGCGCGCTTGGTGGTGCGGCCGTTGTCGCCGGTAAAGCCCTTCTCGAACACGCGTGGCAGGTCTGCCGCACTCACGCCGCAGCCGTTGTCGGCAACAGTGAGCTCGATGCGCTCGCTCGCCAGGCCCTCGTCCAGCAACGCGCCCGAAAACACGATCTTCGCGCCGTCCTCGCGCGCATATTTAATACTGTTCTGAATAAGCTGGCCCAGAATAAACTCGAGCCACTTCTCGTCGGTAAAGACCTCGAAGTCGAGGTTCTCGCACACCGGGGCCACATGCGCCGCAATGAGCTCGCGCGCGTTGGCTTTAATCGCGCCCGTCACCAAGGTCTTAAGGTCCCAGCGGCGAATCAGGTAGTCGCGCTCCACGACTTCCGAGCGCGCGTAGTACAGCGCTTGATCGATATAGCGCTCCACGCGGGCAAGTTCGCGTGCCAGGTCGTCCACGCGCGACAGGTCGTCTTCGCTGCTGTCCAGGTTTTCCAAAATCAGGTGAGCCGCCGCCAGGGGCAGCTTGGCCTCGTGGACCCAGCTCTCGATATAGTCGCGATAGTCATCGGTCTGACGCCGGCCTTCGGCAACCTCGTCGCAAGCGGCTTTGCCCACCCGGCGCAAGACCTCGTACTCGAGCTCGCCCTCGGCATAGGTCGGGCATTGCACCATCTCCTGCACCCATGCGGGACTCTCGAGCTCCTCTGCCGCGCGCTCCAACTGACGCAGAAAACGGCGACGGCGAGCGTACTCGATCACGATGCCGAGCATACCGAAGATAAAGGACACGCCAACCGCCACGACCACGATAGAAACGGGTGCGCCGGCGACCGTCAGCACAAAGCAGCTCAGCAGCACGCCGCACGTCCACACGGCGACGGGAAGCAGTGCATCTTTAAAGAACTTGCCAAACGACATAGCCGGCCCCTAGACCGAATAGCCTTGGCCGCGATGTGTGGTCAAATACCCCTTGATGCCGATTTTTTCGAGCGTGGTGCGCAGGCGGTTGATGTTGACGGTGAGCGTATTGTCGTCCACGAAGGCGTCGGAGTCCCACAGGTCCTGCATGATGGCCGAGCGCGAAACGATCTTGCCCGCACGGCTCAGAAGCAGCGAGAGGATACGCAGCTCGTTTTTGGTGAGCTCGGTACTGGTGCCGGTTTGCATGTTGGTGACCATGGAGCGAGCGAGATCGAGCTCCAGGCCCTTGTGGACAAGTGTGCTGCGCTCGCCTGCCACCGCGGTGCGACGCAGCAGCGCGTTGATGCGCGCCACGAGCACGCGCGCACTGTAGGGCTTGGGAACAAAGTCGTCCGCACCGAGCGTCATGGCCATGACCTCGTCAATCTCGGTCGTGCGCGACGTGAGGACGATGATGGGAACCTCGGATTCGCGGCGAACCTCGTGGCAGATATGCTGGCCGTCCTTGACGGGAAGCGTGAGGTCGAGCAGCACCAGGTCGGGCGCGGCGGCGAGAATATCGCGCGAGACATGCTCAAACGATTCGCAGGCCTCGATTTCAAACCCGGCGCGGGCAAGGATGTCGATAAGCTCACGACGAATGGGCTCGTCGTCCTCAACGACATAGATCAGCGCCATGTGTCCTCCCATTTCGCGTAACTTGCACCTTTCACACCATTATGCCCACAGCGTCGCAGCGATACGACCCCGTGGGCACCTAATGTGACAAAAGCGTTCGGTAGTCTTGAGAGAAAATAGGGGCCGACCGGTCCTAAACCGATCGGCCCCATCACTTCGACCTCGAGCCTCTACTCGAGCGTACGCATGTATGCAGAGATGGCATCCAGGCCCTTCTGCAGGTCGTCGGTGTTATCGGAGTATGCATAGCCGATGCGCATGCTCTTGGGCTCCTCGAAGCAATCGCCCGGGGTGACGAGCGCGCCGGACTTCTTAATCATGTCGATGCAGAACGTCCTGGAGTCGATGTCGTAGTCGTAATACACGAGCGCGGTGGTACCCGCCTCGGGCTTAACGAACGACAGGTGCGGCTCGCTCTCGACCCACTTCTCCAGAACAGCAAGGTTCTGACGGACGATGCGACGGCTGCGCTCAAGGATCACGGAAGCGTTGCCCAGAATCAGCTCCGCCACCGACTCGCTGAATATGCCGGCGGAAATCAGGTTGTAGTCGCGATGCGAGAGCAGCGCGCGACGGAGCTCCGGACTCTTGGTGACCGCCCAGCCCAAACGCAGGCCGGCGAACGACCAGACCTTGGACATGGATGCGGTGACGATGGCCTTGTCGTACAGGTCGATCACGGACTCGGAGTACTCATCCGTCTGAGTAAGCAGACGGTAGACTTCGTCACAGAGCAGCCACGCGTCGTGTTTGCGCGCGACCTCGACAATCGCCTTGAGCGTATCGGTGTCGAGCAGGGCGCCCGTGGGGTTGTCCGGGTTATTGATGCAGATGAGCTTGGTATCGTCGGTCACCAGAGCATCGAGCGCATCGACGTCGACGTGGTAGCCGTTCTTGCGGTCGAGCTGAAGGATATCGACCTTCGCGCCGCACATCTCGGGAATCGAGTAAAGCTGCTGGTAGGTGGGCTTGACGGAGACTACGTGATCGCCCGGTTCGACGAGCGTGGAAATAACCAGGGAGTTGGCACCGGTCGCGCCGTGCGTGGGCACGATATGCCCGGGCTCGACCGTCTTATAGAGACGCGCGACCCCCTCGAGGAAGCCGGGCTGCCCCTCGATGTCTCCGTAGGTGAATCGGCGCGAGCACAGGCTATCGAGCCACGCCTTCTTGTCGGTGTTCGTAAGCTCGAACAGCTGGTCGAGCGTGAGGGAGTAGACGCACGTCTCCGCAACGTTGTGGGTGCACTTGGTCTCCCACTCGTTCATCCACTGCTCGACGGCGAAATCCTTGATCTGCATTGTCGTTTCCTTTCCTTGACTTTCTTACAGTTCCACCACGGTGCCCAGCCCTGCCTCGACGGCGCGGTCGTAGGCGATTTTCGATGCCGAAAGGTCCTGAACGGCGATGCCCGACGTATCGAACACCGTCACCTGCTCGTCATCCGAACGCCCCGTAGCCGTGCCGGCGATGACTTCGCCGAGCTCCGCTCTGATGTCCTCGGGCGTGATGACACCCTCAGCAACCGGAATCTCCAGCTCACCGGACGTGACCGATTGCTCGCGGTCGTCGACGTAAACAGCGGCACGGGCGACAAGCGCCGAGGCGAGCTCCTGCTTGCCGGGCATGTCGGCACCGACACAGGAGATATGCGTACCGGGGCGCACCCATGCATCGGGGATGATGGGCTTGGTCGCCGGCGTGATCGTCACGATGATGTCGGCCTCTGCCGCAGCGCTTTGGCCGTCAGCCGTCGCCTCGATGGAATAGGTGGATGCCTCGCGAGCATGCTCGCAGGCGCCCAAGATATGGGCGACCTCGTCTCGCATGCGCTCGACGCGGGCCTCGGGCGCGGCATCGGAAACCGGCTCCCACACCTTGACCTCACTCACTTTGGGACAGGCGACGAGCACGCCCGCCACCATGTAGGTGCTCATGTGGCCGGCACCCGCAACAAGCAGTTTGGACGCATCCGCCCGAGCCAGCCACTTGGCACCGAGCGCAGCGGCGGCACCAGTGCGAAGTCCGGTGACAGCGGAGGCATTGAGCAGCGCCAACGGCTCGCCCGTCGCGTTGTCGCACAGCAGCGTGGTGCCAAAGATCTCGGGCAGCCCCTTTTTGGGATTCTGAGAGAACCAAGCAGTGAGCTTGAGACCGAAGAGGCCGCTTCCCGCCAACTCGCCCGAGCGGATATCCATATCGGCCACGCCGGGTTCGAACTGCTCATATACCATCGGCCACGCAACACCCTTGCCCGTTGCCTTCTGGCGATATGCCTCCTCCACGGCAGCGATTGCATCCTCGATCGTCAGCACCTTGGAAACTTCCTCGGCCGATAGCACCACCATCTGCCCCATCATCGCTCCTCTCAGCGAAAGCTTTACGTTGCTTCACTGTACGGTTTAGTAACGATGCCGCCAAGGATCATTTCTTGTTGGAATCTACAACGATTCTCAATCTGATTTTTCGTTTTATCAGCAGATATTTAAACTATTTCTCGAATCAACGGCATACGGATGTGCGATTATCCTATTTATACCGGTACTATTTGTAGTTATTTACAAGGTGATGCTGATGCTATACACCATCTCGGACTTCTCACGGGAATATGAGGGGTCGGTCCGTCTAATCGCCGGCAGCGATGGCGTCTCGCGTGCCGTCTCCGGCGTCGGGATTCTCGATTATGAACTCATGCCCGGCCTCAAGAACAAGTACCAGCGCGTCAACTTCAGCTCAGACGAGATCGTCCTCAGCACCTTCCTCTATGCAAAGGACGACCCATACCTCATCACTGAAGCCGTGAAATACCTCGTCGCCAAGGGAACGAGCGGTCTCATCATCAAAAACGTCCTGCACATTCCGATTCCCGACCAAGCCATCCGCTACGCCAACGCGCGGCACTACCCGGTCTTTCTCACGACCGACGACTCACTGTTCTTTGACAGCGTCATCTATGAGGTCAAACGGCATATCGAGCAGCTCGCGTCCATCGACTTCGCACAGCGCGAGATCGATGCCCTGAGGACAGACGTATCGCCCGAGTCCATCTGCCGACGCATCCGACGTCTCAACCCGTCATTTCTGGACGAAGCGGTCGCCCTGTTCGCATCGTTTGCAGAGCCCCTCGACCCGCGTACGTTTTTGCAAATCGAACGTCTCTGTGCAAAATCGACCCTCGCCGGATGCCACAACATGCTGGCACCCTATGACGGAGGCTTGTTATTCGTAGCGACAAGCGACTCGGAGCAGGCGCTCGATGTGGAGCGAATCGTGCAGGCGCTCATGGAGCTCATCGAGGCTAGCGGTATCGATGGCGGAGCGGAAGGGCTCGGCATCAGCGATATTCTGTTTGGAGACGAAGCGGTGGCGCAGGCGATCTCGCAGGCGATTTACGCACAGCGCCTATCTTGTCAACGTGCCGAGGGTCCCGTCCGCTATACGCAGCTCGGCATCCTGAGAACCGTGATGCCTTTTGCGGAAACCCCGGAGATGCGATCGTTCTCGGAGGCGATCCTCTCGCCGATACGTGAGCACGACAGCGAGCATGGCAGCGAACTGGAATCCACACTCGCCGCATTCATCGAGAACGACCGACGTATCGAGCGAACCGCCAAGCAGACGAGCCAGCACCCGAACACGATTCGATATCGCCTCGATAAGGTGACAGCCCTCACCGGACTGAGCTACAAATGCGCCCCGGAGATGGAGCAGCTGTCGCTCGCCTACGCCATCGAACGCGCTCGCTCGCTTCAGTAAGCCCACCCCGCCTTGAGGTTAGGAGCGGCGGGCGCGAAGCTTTTCGTAGCCGTCGGCGAAGAAGGCGACCGTGGCGGCGTCGGCCTCGGCGGCGTCCGTCTCGGTTGCGGGGACCACGCCGTGCTCGTCGCTCACCAGGAACAGCGCGCCCTTAAGCTGCGCGGGAATGTCTACGCGCGTGACCGGGATGCCCTTGGTCTGGGCCAACTGCTCAATGAGCGTCGCCGTGCCGCACAGGCACTCGTCCGCCGGCGCCACAAAGGCAAGCTCGCCGTTGTTGACAGCGGCGAGCAGCTCGGGCGCCACGCCGGTCTCGTCGGCTTCGGAGCGAGCCTCGGCAGAACGGGCACGCAGCGCCTTGGCCGACGTGTCGGCCAGCGGCTCGTACTCCCCCACCGTCATGGCGGCATTGCCGTTAACGTCGATCACCAGCATGAGCACGCCGTCGTGCGCGGTGTAATCGCCCTCGGCAAGTGACCACTCAACGTGCTGTTTGGCCCAGCTGAGCATGTTGTTGGTAAGCGGCTCGCCCTGCACCAGGCGCTCGGACAGCGCACGGATGTGGCGGTTGAGCATGGGCACCTTTTTGTTGGACATACGCCAGCGGCAGATAAGCGCGGGCTTGTCGAGCGTAAACTTCTCGACCGCCTCCTGATTGGCGCAAAAGTCCTCGTACGCACGCTGATCATCGGCATTGCCAAACAGCTCGGCATCATCAATCTGGGGCATGGTTGTACCTTTCGTGTTAGTCATTCCGTCCTCTTATACCAAAAAGACGGCCCTCCAAACGGAGCGACCGTCTTTTGCGGAGATTATTTTGTCCCGGGGCGAAACTTAGTGACGGAAATGCCTGGCACCGGTGAAGACCATAGCGATATTGTGTTCGTTGCAGGCCTGGATGCTCTCGTCGTCGCGCTTGGAGCCGCCGGGCTGGATGATGCAGGTCACACCATGCTCGGCAAGCACGTCGACGTTGTCGCGGAACGGGAAGAATGCGTCGCTTGCGCAGGCAAAGCCGCCCTTCTCCACGCCCTCGCGCTCGCAGAAGTCCTCGGCACGCTCGCAGGCCAGCAGCGCAGAATCCACGCGGTTGGGCTGACCCGGGCCCATGCCAATGCCGGCCTTGCCCTTGGAGACCAGGATGGCGTTGGACTTAACGCCCTTGCAGACCTTCCAGGCAAACTCGAGCTCGGCCATCTCGGCGTCGGTGGGCTTGCGGTCGGTGGGGAACGTAAAGGTCGCGGGGTCCTCGGTCACGTGGTCGACCTCCTGCACCAGCATGCCGCCGTCGACGGAGCGCAGCTCCACCTGGGCGCCGTGGTCTACGCCGCCGGTAGCCAGCACGCGCAGGTTGGGGCGCTTAGCCATGCGCTCGAGTGCCTCGGCGGTGTAGCCCGGGGCGATGATGACCTCGACGAACTGCTTGTTCTGATCGGCGAAGTGCTCAACCAGATCAAAGGGAACCTCGCGGTTGCAGGCGATGATGCCGCCAAAGGCGCTCTTGGGATCGCAGGCGAAGGCGCGGTCGTAGGCGGCCGTGATGTCCTCGGCAACGGCGGAACCGCAGGGGTTCTGGTGCTTGAGGATCACGCAGGCCGGCTCGTCGAACTCGCGGACCAGGTTCCAGGCGGCGTCGGCATCCAGATAGTTGTTGTAGCTGAGCGGCTTGCCCTGGATCTGCTCGGAGCCCACGAGCGGGAACTGCGAGCTCGCGGTGTTCTCGCAGCCCTCGGCAAAGCGGTAGACCGTAGCCTTCTGCTGAGGATTCTCGCCATAGCGCAGGTCGTCGACCTTCTCCAGCGAGATCTCGAGCTTGGCAGAGGTGTCCGCCACGTCGCTTGCCTGGGCGGCAAGCCAACGGGAGATAGCCGTGTCGTAGGCGGCGGTGGTCTGGTAGACCTTCACCTGCAGGCGACGACGGGTGGAAAGCGTGGTGCAGCCACCGGTCTCGCGCATCTCGGCCAGGACGGCGTCGTAGTCGGCCGGGTCGGAGATGACGGTAACGCTCGCGGCGTTCTTGGCGGCAGAGCGCAGCATGGAGGGACCGCCGATGTCGATGTGCTCGATGGCATCCGCGAAGGTGACCTCGGGGTTGGCGACGGTCTTCTCGAACTCGTACAGGTTGACGATGACCAGGTCAATCAGCTTAATGCCGTGCTGAGCGGCCTCCTGCATGTGCTGCTCGGAATCGCGACGGGCAAGCAGCGCGCCGTGAACCTTGGGATGCAGCGTCTTGACGCGACCGTCCATCATCTCGGGATAGCCCGTGAACTCCTCGATGGGGGTTACGGGAACGCCCGCGTCCTCGATGGCACGAGCCGTGCCGCCCGTAGAGATGATCTCGACGCCAAAGTCGTCAACCAGCGTCCGTGCGAAATCGACGACGCCCGTCTTATCGGTAACCGAGATCAACGCGCGTGCGATCTTCACATCAGATCCCATGCAGTCCTCCTGTCTGGTACGCCGCCGTGCTCTGTGAGTCGGTGATACGTCGATCTGCAGCGCTCGCGCAGCGGAATTGAAAATACTGATTTAATGTAGCGCATCGAGCGCGACGATGCACCCCGTAACGCGCGGCTGTGCAGAAAAAGCTTCGAGCGGGGGTTGCAGGAGCGCCACTGGGCACGGTGAGTTGATGGAACACAGGGGCACCATAATTAGATGCCAACGGCGTGGTAGAACTGTGCTCGATATGCATCCGCAATAGAAAGAGGCACCATGGTCTCGCGGGTTCTCTACCGACCGTTTGATACCGAAGACTTCGACGCCATCGCGCTGATTCTGCAGCAGCTTTGGCATAACAATTCGGATAACGATGAGTACAACCGCCTTGAGGCCGCGTGCGATCTTGCCTACTGCCTTTCTTCTTCCACGTTTTCGCAAGTTGCCGTAATTGACGGCGAGGCGCGCGGCATTTCGCTTGCACGCGCAGGACAAAGCTCCGGCGCCACCGTCAAGGAACATTGGATGGATACCGAGCGCGCGCTGCTGTCGCAAATGCGCGAGCTAGAGCCCGATGCGTGCGCCGAGTATCTCTCGTTTGTGCGCGCAACCATCCGAACCAACAACCGCCTGCTCGAGAGCAGCCCGTTGCCGCACGACAACGAGGTCACGCTGCTTGCCGTGGATCGCGATGTCCATGGCCTGGGCGTTGGCACGGTTCTGCTCGATGCCGCCGTCTCGCACCTGTCCTCGCTTGGAGCGACGAGGGCGCACCTGTACACCGACTCCAACTGCTCGTGGAAGTTCTACGAGCTGCACGGCTTTAAGCGCACGGCCACGCACCGCGCCAACCGCGAAGAGCGCCGTCACGACATGCCGCGCGAAAGCTTCCTCTACGAACTCGATCTAACAGCCTAAACCCGGCAGTTAGGGACGTTCCTTTTGTGCCGGCACCCCGGGACACTCCTTGGCAGCAACCGCACCTAGTCGTTGGGAACGTTCTTAAATGACTAGTCGCTGGGGACAGTCTTCGTAGGTAGCGCGTAAAAAGGGGATGGGCTTTCCCCGACGGCTGTCGAGAAAAGCCCATCCCATAATTTACGACCGTTAGAACGTTCCGCCGCCGCCTCCGCCGACGCCGCCACCACCGCCGCCAGAGAAGCCGCCGCCGCTGCCGCCGCTCGAGCTATCGGAGCTCGAAGCCAGCTCGCGGATGGTCTCGTGATACACATCGTTGAACGAATCGAGCGGAGACTCGATACCGTAATGATGGTAGTACCACCAGTAGCAGGGATAATTGTCATAGAAGCCGTCGGCCTCGCGCACCTCGGGCGGCACGGCCTCGGCAAGCTGACGCAGCACTTCCTTGGAAACACCCAGCGCCACGCCCATCACCAGCAGCTTGTTCCACAGCACCAGATCGCCCGGGACGGCTTCCTTTAGGCGTGTGAAATCCTCGAGCCAATGCTTGAGCGCCTTGCAGCGAGCCGCCACCTCGGCGCCCTCCGGCGTAAAGCGGCGGAACGTAAGGCCCACGCCAATACCCACCAGCACAATCGGCACCGAGATAACCGCGGCGGTAATGTTCGCCTGTGCGCCATCGGTAAAGAAGATGGATCCCACGGGAACAAAGGCAATCAGGATACCAAGAACCAGGCAAAACACCATTGCAACAATGCCGTCCGAGGCAACGTACTCGCTATCGGCCAGTTTGCCCTTAACGGTGTTCTGATAGTCCTCGAGCTTGTCGCCCACGGGTGTAGCGTGCTGTTTGACGTAGTGCTGCAGCTCGTCGAACGTGCGCGAGCGATCGCCGTTCTCGTCAGGCTTAGCACCGGCAAAGAAGACCTTGAGCACCATGTGGTCAATGCCCTTGGCCGACTTCCAGCCCGCATCACTCACCGTCACGCGATACGTCTGCTCTTCTTTTTCACGCCCCAACAGACCCTTCTTGGCCTTGGTCACGGTCGCCTGCTCCAGCTTGATCACACGGTCGTCAGTGAGCTTCATGAGCGTGGCGATATATGCCCGATCGGGCACCTCGTTCCAGCTCATGAGGGCCGAAAGCACGGCGGGATGGTCGGCCGAAGGCACATCGCGGAAATATTCGTCCTGGAAAAGCGGCTTGGGCTTGCGCTTGCGCAGCTTGAGCATAACGATTGTGCCGGTAAAGGCCACCGCCGCAACAACACTTAGCACGGCAAGTGCATTGGCAATCATGCGAGCGTGAGCGCGGCGGGCGTTAGCTTCGTCGGCCCATTCCTTCTCTTCGCTCAGGATCGTTGACATGCGCTCTTCGCCCGAAGCGGCAAGCTGCGGCACCCAGTCGCTAGGGAAGGCGATGCGTGCCTCGGCGAATTCGCCCTGGCGCACGCAGGGAATGGTATAGGTGACCATGGGCTCGTCCTCATCGAGCGACACGTCGCCCGTCAGCGGACCATGGCCCCATGCGCGGAAGTTATCGCCCTTGACGGCCGCCGTCCCGGCAGCGGCATTCGCGAAGCACACTTCCATCTCGACGTCATCGGAATCCGCAGACCAGCCGTCACCTACGAACTTCCAGCAGAGCTCGGCGGTATCGGCCCAGTTCATAACCGCACCGGTCATGGTGTAGCTCACGTAGTAGATTGCGCTGTCGCCGCTCTCGTGAGGGCTGAACACCTTAATCCTTACGCCGTCACCGGTCTGCTCGACCGTGTAGACGCCAGAGTCGCCCTTGTTCGCGCTATCGACTTTGTTAAACGCGGTGTCCTCTTCCTCGACACTCAGCACGTCGACGCCCGCCGTGCCGCCCTGCTGGTTGGAGCCCGTATTGATCTCCCAAAACACGCCGTTGATGTCGTCGTCGAAATCAAACTGGCGTCCCTCGACAACGGTCAGCGATCCATCGGCCTCGACCGTGGCACTGATATAGGTCTGGGTCATGGAGTAGCCGTCGGCGTGCGCGGCGGCGGGCAGTAGCAGCAATGCAAGCGCGACGAGCGCGCAAATGGAAGCAAATCGCGCAAACGGGCAGCGCTGCCGACAGGTCTTGGCAACGGGGGCGTTCATAGGCACATCCTTTGTCTGTGATACCAGCAACGCCATTGTCCCACGTTTACGGGCGCACATGACGAACATCTAGGCCAGCGGAGTATCAAACGGGACGAAAGTCACGCCCGCGGCCGGCACCTGGGGACGTTCCTTATCTGCCGGCAATCTGGGACACTCCTTGGCATGGCCTGCGCCAGCAATAGATACCACTTCACAGCTCTGTCACAGGTGTAGCGGCTTTGTGTGGGTGCGGCACGCGCTGATTGAGCCGCCAGCCGAGGGGCATAAAGCAGTTGAGCGAAAACGGTTTGCCCCTTTGCCGTTCGCTCGAGGATCATGTCCCCCTTTTCCGCGGAAACCCCGGCAGTTGCGAAGAGCTGCCGGGGTTTCTGTCGTCTAAGGTGCCAAGTTGATGGACGGGAATCAAAGCACCGAGTCTGCAGCCCGTCACACGCAATGCGGGGCCCCGACAACTTACGGACCACAGCGACGCCTCCCCATCGCGTCCCGCGCTATACTCGTCCGCATGGATATCAAAACACGCAACATAGCAACGCCCGCCGCGGACGCGCCAGCGACGCCACCCGCCTCCGCCCCCGCGCCCGTCGTGGGCCGTTTCGCCCCGTCGCCCTCGGGCCGCATGCACCTGGGCAACGTGTTCAGCTGCCTGTGCTCGTGGCTTTCAGCCCGCAGCCAGGGCGGCAGCATCGTGCTGCGCATCGAGGACCTGGACGATCGCTGCAAGCGCCCGGAACTTGCCGCTCAACTGATTGACGATCTGACCTGGCTGGGGCTCGAGTGGGACGAAGGCCCCTACTACCAGCACGATCGCCTAGACCTGTACGAAAGCGCCCTGCGCCAGCTGCAAGACGCCCGCCTCACCTATCCCTGTTTTTGCACGCGTGCCGAACTCCACGCCGCGAGCGCGCCGCACGCCAGCGACGGCACGCCCATCTACCGCGGCGCCTGCAGAGGTCTTTCTGCTGAAGAAATCACCCGCCGCAGTGCCCTGCGTGCTCCGGCCACGCGCCTGCGCGTGCCCACCGTCGACGACCTCGCCAGCGACGTGATCGAATTCGTGGACCGCACGTACGGAGCCCAATGCGAAGCACTCGCCACCGAGTGCGGTGACTTTTTGGTGCGCCGCAGCGACGGCGTTTTTGCCTACCAGCTAGCCGTGGTGGTCGACGACGCTGCCATGGACGTCACCGAGGTCGTGCGCGGATGCGATCTGCTGGGCTCCACGCCCCGCCAAATCTACCTGCAGCATCTGCTGGGACTTCCCACACCGCACTACGCGCACATTCCGCTGCTCATGTCGCCGGACGGCCGCCGCCTTTCCAAGCGCGACCGCGACCTGGACCTGGGCGAGCTCCGCGCCCGCTTTGGCGCGCCCGAGGCACTGCTGGGCTGGCTCGCCGGGCAAACAGGCATCGCGCCGGACGCCACACCGCGCTCTGCCGAGCAGCTGGTTGAGCACTTTAGCTGGGATGTTATCCGTACGCATCGGGAAAACATCACTGTAACGGTCGAGTAGCCAGCCACCCCGTCCCCTCGACCCCCCCTCAACGAGGACATGATTCTGTGTCTTGTTATGTACGGAATAATTCCGTACAATTATGCAAAGGAGGTTTTTACCATGCCAACGATTGAGAAGCACCGCCGTATGGATCTAAGGTTGACCGAACGCCAACGCCTTACTTACGAGCGCGCCGCGGCCTTGCGTGGGCAAACTCTCACCCAATGGGCCACAGCCCACCTTGACGAGAGCTCCGCACGTGATATCGCCGAGGCGTCAACAACCTATCTTTCTCCTGATGGTTTCAATGCATTTTGCGAAATGCTCGATTCCCCCATGCCTCAAGCCGCAAAAGCGCTGCTCGACCGTAAAGCGGTTTGGGAATGAGCACATTTACCAAGCCCGTTCAACTCCCCGTTGGTCAAGGCATCGAGGCTTTCCACTGCGGAAATACTCTTGTAGACGGATGGGCTAAAAACAGATCAGCCTCGGCGCGAAGAAGAGGATCAGCGGTTATATACGCATCGTATTGCGACGGCACAGTTGCTGGGTTTTATACGCTGTGCACGCACTCCGTGGCTCGCGAAAATGTTGATGGAGGATGGTTCGTGCGGAACTCCCCCTCCCAAGTTCCCACAGTGCTGCTTGGAATGATGGGGGTCGATGAGAAGTTCAAGGGGCTTGGTCTTGGAGCTTCACTACTCAAAGATGCCATCGAGAACGCCTTGAAAATTTCTGCCCTAGCAGGGGCGCGAGCTTTGGTTGTCGATCCAGTAGATGATAAGGCGGCAGCATTCTATGAACATTTTGGCTTCGCCACCCTACCCGGCACCAACCGAATGGCGCTGAAACTCTAGATTGTCAGGCGACATCTCCTCCAGCTCCCAGCATGTCTTAAGTTACCCTATAAATAAAAATTACACTGAAATGTAGGGCAACTACCCAAGGCATCGTATGAAGTGCTCGCTATGCCCGCCTCTACGCAACATCCCAGGGCTGGAGTTCGTCGCCCAGGCGAATGATGCAGTCGTAGAGCACGGTATGACGCTCGCCCGGGTTGGCGTCACGATGAAAATGCCCGTAGTACCAGCGCTTGTAGTCCAGGCGGTCCTCCAGCTCGTCGAAAAACGTGGTGAGTCGATCGACATCGGGATAATTCCAGCCGGGCGCCGGATAGAGCGTGGACGACAACATGCGCGTGGAGCAGGTATGGGTGATCACGTAGTCGATCTTCCAGTCCACACTGTCGAGCTTTGTCCGCGCCTCCTCAAAGTTGCGCTCGTCCGGAAGCTCCTGCGGCCACCAGCTGGAATACGGAATGCGGTATTCCTTGTCCACGCTCGTGGCGCCGCCCATGGTAAAAATCGTTGAGCCATCGAGCTCAAAAACCTCGCCGCGCGTCAGGCGCCGTATGGGAGAGGTATCCGACAGGCGCTGCGTCAGCCCACCGTGCCACAGCTCCATGGGGCGCTCCGCCCAGTGATCGAAACGCTCGTGGTTTCCGTCGACAAACAGCACCGTATAGGGGCGCGACTCCAGCCAGGCGATATCGGCACACTCCTCGGCAGAGAAATCCCACGGAAAGCCAAAGTCGCCGGCGATAATCAGATAGTCGTCGCTCGTCAGACTATCCCCAAGCTCCCAGTCGCGAAGCTTTTGCATGTCGGCACCGCCGTGAATATCGCCTGTTACATAGACCGTCATCGGATTACCACTTCCCTCTTATAGGTTTCGAGATCGCGCTCTATCTGCTCGTCACCCGTGGCGTTGACCCACCGCGGCCATTTAACGCAACACACCGGCTCGTCTACCTGCGCGAACCGCGACCTGAGCTCATCCAGACTCACAGGGGCGTAGCTGTTAGCGTCCACACCCACGTCATAGCGCAGCAGCCCCTGTCTGAGGTTGAACTTGTTGTACGCGCTGCCGCAGCTGTGGATATGCCCGTGCAGATGCCAGCTGCCGTGCGACATGCCCTGCCAGTCGACCATGGGATAGTGACTCAACACGATTTTTTGGCGGTTGATCTTGAACACGCAAATGGGCGGTTCGACGATAAAAGCATCCGCTACCGCAGGCTGCGTCCAGTCTTTGTCGTGATTGCCGGGCAGCAAATGGACACGTTTGCATGCAATGCTTTTGCGTAGCTCGTAGGCATCTTTGACCGTCATTTTAAAGCTAAAGTCGCCCAAGATGTAGAGCTCGTCATCCGCAGCGACCTTGCTATTAATGTTGGAGACCATGGCGTCGTTCATCTGCGCAACAGTCGACCAAGGCCTATCGCTAAGCCTTAGCATGTTCTCGTGTCCAAAGTGAGTATCGCTGGTAAACCAGATCACGGGGACCTCCTGTTGCTGCGGGGCATCCATCCCTTAGGGCTTACCCCTCGTTCTTCCATCCAAACGGGTCAAGTACCCAAAAGATCAAATCGAGCACGCCGCCGGTCATCATGGCGGCGGCAAGGGCGATGATGACGTGCAGAGAGCTGGTACTTCGAAGCATGTCGAATGGTCCCAGAACAGCCAGCAGCGCGACCGCTGCGCCGGCCACGCACAGCGCGAGGCACGGCCCCGCGCCCTTGACGCACTTCTTTGCGAGATGCTTGGTGTTGTCACTCATTGGAATCGAACTCCTTAGAGGGCCGTTGTTCAGCTTCATGCCGCTGAGGCAGAGCAGGGCAGCAGGGTAAGTGTCGCATGTCGTGCGGACATGCTTGAGTTACCCTACAAATTATTAGATTTGATAGAATGTAGGGTAACTACTCGGAAGGGAGGCTCAATGTCTGTCTTAGAAGATGTCCTAGAAGAGGAATATGCACGCTCTAGTCGCCTTTTGGACCTCATGGAACAGGAAATCGGTCTCCTTCCAAAGGGCAGCATCCGCATGCGAAACATAAAAGGCCACGAATACTACTACCTCAACTATCGAGTCGGTGACAAGGTTAAAAGCGACTATGTACCCGCTACAGAGATTGATGAGCTGCAAGCCAAAATCGAACGTCGAAGGACTCTTGCGGCCGCCATCAGAGAACAAAAGCAGTCTCAAAAGCTAATCATACGTGCGTTGGGAAGGGTGCCGAATGCTGACTGAACAGCAGAGATTTTCCTCTAAAACAAATTGAAAACCTTGCCGCGTACATGCTGTTCGCATCCGCTGAGTCCGAGCCGCTGCCCAAGTCACCATGTGCCCGGCACAAAAATAGTTACACGCGGAACTATTCCAAAACCGAAAGAACCACTGCAGTTAGTACCCGATAACCATAATGCCTTTTAACGGAACAGGCATGCGCCCGCTTGCATACAATGTTTTGAAAAAAGTTACGACCTTTTCGTAGTCTCTGCTTGAGTTGTTACCACTCTTGTACACATTACGAACGACTACACAAAGATATGCTGCATCCTGTATCATGCACGCTTCGAAAAAATCCTTCAGAAACTGGTTGTTCGCGACAGCGCGCCCGGCCTCAATCTCCACTATCGTGTTAGTATCCCTATGGACGGCATCGACCTCAAAAGCTTTATCAATTAAGCCTTTCTCCCCATACAACACTGGCATCGATAGTTTCTCGTTTTTCTTTTTCCCGCCTCAACATTGAAACCAAATTGCTTCAAATCGAACGCCAAAATTCGGAGCACGCTATCGCTGTGCTCACTGTTTTTATCAGAACGAATCTGCTCAATATTTTTATTTACAGCTTTTACAACGTCCATTAACGGCTGCGGCGGACGACCGTTTAATGGGAAGTAAATCCAGTTGCACTCCATTGATAGTCCTTTCTCTATATTCATTTAGCCACTGCAGCTATTTTAAATTAATGTTATAAAACACCGACGACTAACGATGCCATAAACAGTCAATCGGCCAACCTTTTAGCAGTTAGCGAACCATGCAAGCAAACAGAAACCTTAATCAACATGACGGATTGGCGCTTTCGGTCATTAGCAAACAGAATCACTTGCCCATGGAGCCATTTACCCTTGGCCTCTCAATTAGGACTGGCGTCAAATGCCGCATGCCTAAGTAATATTAAGGTCCTTCCATGGCTGCCGTGCAGTAGCCCACGCACCCAATGACATCCATATGTGAAACTCATGCTGATCCGGAGAGCATGGGCATGAGACTGGGTAAGAAAAACGCCCAGTACCACACCTAAGCTACAGACTTCACTAATCCCACGACAAGCAACTTATTTGGTGTGCGAACTTTTTATATGCACAAGCTCAAATGTCTCTATATCGTTTGTGTTCTATCTTCTTGTCTGTAAACACAATAAAATGAAACTTTATTTGCATTAAGCAGTACTCCCTAGACGTTTTACTTTCATCCTGGTAGCCTGGATATCTAGAGGTTTCTGTTTGGAGAGGGTTAGCAGTGATTCCCGTTATTGACTTATTCGCGGGCCCGGGAGGCCTTGGGGAAGGCTTTTCATCACTTCGAGACGCTGAGAACAAGCCCGTGTTCCAAACAATCATGTCCATTGAACGTGACAAGCAAGCTCATCAGACCCTGAGGCTTCGTTCATATCTGCGCAAAATTGCAGAACCGGACAGAACATTGCCGAGAGTTTATCTCAGATACATGAAAAAGCATGACAATGAGACCTTCGACCAACTTATCCGCTACCGCCCAAAAGAATGGCAGGCCGCTTGCGAAGAAGCTTTATGCGACGAGCTCGTCGATGGAGACGACCGCTTGGTCAAACTCGGCGCCGAACGCGTGACAAGATGGTTTGAAGACCGTGATAGGGGTCCGCTGGTCCTTATTGGCGGACCTCCGTGCCAAGCATATTCGTTGGTGGGCAGATCGCGGCGCAAGCATGACATTACATTCGAAGAGGACCCGAAGCACACCCTCTACCGTTGCTACCTCTCGTTTATCAACGAGCTAAAGCCGGATGTCTTCGTTATGGAAAACGTCAAAGGACTTCTTTCTGCAAAGCACGAGGGCCATGGCGTTTTTAACCGCATATGCAAAGATATGGAAGAGGCGGGATACACCATCCATTCCCTCGTCACTGATGACCCCCATAATCCAAAAGATTACGTGGTCAAAGCCGAACAGTATGGAATCCCCCAGATGCGACACAGGGTCATTCTCCTTGGTATTAAAAATGACACCGGAATCGAACCGAGCACGCTAACCAAAAAGCATGTTTGCACTCTTGGGTCAGCCCTTCGTGGACTGCCTAAACTGCGAAGTGGATTCTCTGAACGCAACGAGAACTGGCGCGATATGAACTGGGCAGAGTACATAAACTCAGCGGCAAAAGAGCTGAAAGACAATGACGAATGCAACGATCTTACAGACATCCTTGATAGGGTAATTTCACGCTACGCGCCAAAGTTAACCGCAAAGCACAAAGTTGATCCCGTCCACAATCGATATGAAGAATGGTATAGAGGAAGGCTCGGAAATAGCAAGGTCCTCACAAATCATGAGTCTCGCTCTCACTTGGCGAGCGATCTTGACCGTTATCTCTTTTGTGCGGCATATGCAGAAAAATACGGTACGCCCGCACGCCTTGAAGAATTCCCCGAGTCATTGCTTCCCAATCATAAGAACGTCCAGGCAGCAAAAACGACTGGTAACTATAAATTCAACGACCGTTTTCGTGTGCAAGTATGGGGAAGACCCTCTACGACCATCACCTCGCATATCGCCAAGGACGGACACTATTACATCCATCCGGATCCGTCGCAATGCAGGAGCCTTACCGTAAGAGAGGCCGCAAGACTTCAAACCTTCCCAGATGACTATCTGTTCGAAGGCAACAGAACGTCTCAGTACACTCAGGTGGGTAACGCGGTGCCGCCGCTACTTGCCCAGCAGATAGCGGCGGTAGTCGCAAAGGCACTTGGAAAAGAAGCCCACGGGTTTTACGAGAATCTTACAGACGATACTGACTGCTCTTAAGACGGTAAGGACAGCCGACTCTGCGCAGCCGCTTCATCATGTTAATAAGTACAACGGACTGGCTCTCGGAGGGTACTTTGTTTGGCAAGGCACATGCATACTGCAAAATACCCCGTTCCTTCTCAGTTCCCTCGCCCTCTGCAAGGCACCAGTTAAGAACATTTTGCCAAAATCCGCTTCCCATCTCGCAAACCGCCGTCTGAGCTTCAATCCCGTTCAGCGTTTTCTGGTTACGGGAGCCCTCTCGCTGAATGTCTTTCTCCTCATCGAGGCCAATAAGCTCGCCAAGCCACTCTTTGTCCCAATCAACCTTTTTTAACTTGATAGCCTCCCAGCATTTCTGTTGTTTTGCCCATTCAGAAATGTTTCGATAGCCCGTCGCGGGATGCATCAATACATCATGTGCAGCGTCAGATGCTTGCCCAAGCGCCCTCTCAAATGCTGGCGACAACGATTGTTGATTCCAAATGCCAAGAAAGTTAACAGCTTTTCCTAAAGCGAAAACTGCATTTGAAAGCACTCCCACCGCAAGGACTACATGCTGCGAGCGATAGCTGCCGGTTTCCCACCAATCACGCGACTGCACAATCTTGCCCGTGCGATCGAATATGATTTTCTTGGCAATCAAATATTTGAAATAAGTCTCATTGAACTGACTCTCATCCTTATCCCAGGAGTCTTTAATTAGCCGAGCAAATTCAGAGAAGTTCTTCTGGGCACCACGATTGACCAAGTAGGCCTTATTCGTCCAGACCATGAGATATTTTGCCAAATCCGTTTTCGTAAAAGTCTGCGTTTTAGGAAACTCAGCAACAAATTTACGCTTCTGCGCAGGCGTAAGATAAGCTTGCTTATCTCGATATGAGCCTCTTGCCCGCTCGTAGAACCATTTGGTTTGCGTGAAGCTATCTGCCCGCATGGGAGCAAGTATCCTTTGCGAGAACTCTTCGATCCTCACGTGATAAGGGTGGTTTGCAAAGAAGTCGGCTGAAGAAACCTTATTCTGGCTGTTTGCATATTCAGAGATCCTAGGCACCAGTTCGAGAGCCTCTTCTGGGCTGACAACACTAAGCTTCATTTGGACAAACACGCGGTCCAAACTTTTACCAGCCTTATATGCGGCATAAACCGATGCGGTTGTCTGGCCACCGTTAACTATCTGCAGGTTTTCTAGACGGTCAATTAAAAGCCCGTCTTCCCCGCTCTCCGTTGTAACGCTCTCCGCGGTCGCCGTGATGCCGTTATTGAACGAGAAGAAAAGCTCAGGCTCATTCTCGAGAGTACGCTTTATACCCTTGTTGACATTGCTTCTCGCCTGAAGAAATACACGGACGTTTTGCTCAAGAAGTCGCGCTCCCCAACGATCGTAGATGCGCGCCAAATCGACACCCGGTATCGCAGCAAGGTAAACTTTGTTCTTGTCTTTCGGAGAGCTTGCGAGAAGGGCCCGAATCGGACCCGTCGGCAATTCGTTAAAGTCGATGAGCAGCCTCTCCCGCTCGCGACCCGATTCAATAAGATTACCTATCCGTTCAAGGTCCCAGACGTTGTAGACAACCTCTTTGCCCAGAACGCTCCCCGTCTCTTTACCCGAAACCCTTTGGCTAAGTTTTTTGTTTGAAAGAAGATACAGATTGACTCGCTCGATTTCGTTCCAGCGAGCGTGAATTAAATCGGCGAGCCCAAACCCTGGATCCGTCGGCTCAAGAGATTCCCTAAATTGAGAATCCAATGCTTTGGTTACGAATTTCTCAAGCCGCCGAAAATCTGCCTCCATTTCAGAATTCGTTAATGTCAGCAAGCCAGTATCTTGGTTGAAGTCGAGGACAATGAGGCCGAGGACTTTTCTGCTTGACTCAAAAGGATCGCCACAGTAGCCATCAACCCTTATTCCAGCTCTCTGACAGAAGGCGGGGATGGCCTCATCGAATTCTCCCGCGTCGCAAAGATAATCAGTGATGAGGTCAAAGAACGCATCGTTCTTATAGACTCCCTCCGAGTCCGCCTTATTCTTGACCTCTTGAAACAGTTCCTCCTGAAACGAAGTGGAATCTGTCATCTAATTCACCTCAATGCCTGGGCAATTGCACCCTGATCAGCTTCGTAATCAGAGCAGTAACCAAGGTCGATTTTATATGTAACAGCCTTAACTCCGGGCGGACACGAACTGGAAACGATTCGCGGAAATCCATCCTTAACTTCATATACTTCAGTTACGCCCTCGCTCCACAAGGTGCGGGAATAATCGTCTTCCGGAAAATACCCGGCATCCGACAGTTTCTCCTGAAAGTGTGCCAAATCCAATGGGCTGTCGAAGAGCATTTGAACATCGTTGACGACATCGGTAAGGCTGAATGCCGCTTTATCTTCATCCGTAGCGCTGTTCAACTCGACGACATATAAGAAGAGCCTTTCGCTTTCGTTGGTGTTCAATTGCTCTTCTGACGATATTCCAATTTCCGAATTCGACGACCCTCGTTTGCTTTTCACCTCGACGAAAATCTGCCCGTAACCGAAATCGCGCTTAGAGCGTTCTGGCCCTGTCCAGCCACTCAAGGCATTCGACGGCTCGTAAATGGCAGCGGAAACCCGTTTAAGAAAAAGCAGCTCGCCGATAAGCCCTTTTTGTTGCTCGGCTGTGAGGGGGCCACGCCCGGGCCTGAGAAACGAAGCCCATTTCTCGAGCCTCATGAAGGTCATCTTCCTCATCGCAACGGTGGGGGCTTTCTGCACCGAGTCGGCAATATCAAGACATAAGCGGAGAAATTGGGCTTTCATTTCCTGGTCTTGGAGCTCAAGTAGTATGGAGCGCTCCGATTCAATGTCTCGAATAGAAATGTTCTTAAACTTGGGAGGCTCCGGTGCCCCCGTCTCGCTGCTGTCATATTCGACAAGAAAAGCAGGGTGATTAGAGCGCCCCTTTGCCCAATAAATCCTTTTTGCATCTGGATTGACATCGGGTGCGACCATTCTCGTGTTGTAGTCGCCCCTTCCATGCGATCTAGGCAGCTCTTCCCACGGATTATCGTTAGTCGTCTTCATAATCATCATCGCTATCTTCGGGTTCCGGCATCATGTTCTCCAGTGCCACAGAATTAAAAACGTAAGTGACTGGTCGCGTTTGCTTATCGGTGTGCGGAAAACTGATGCTCCAGCCGAAAACGCATTCCTGAGCATCCCAGCTCTTCCACCAAGAAGGAGCTTCTTTTCCTGCCTCCTTCTTTTCTTTAATTTTGGTTTCTCCAAATCGCATGCAAATCGGGTGCAAAACCAGCAATGGCCGCCTCCTCATTTGACGATAATAGAGATCAGAACAGTTTTTCGCCTTGTCAGCACTATGGTCTGCAGCATATTGTTCTTCCGCCATTTTCCTTTCTTCCGCACTTAAGCCAGCAGCCTCAACTCCACGACTGGATAAACGATGCTTCTCTCCAACAACAACGACATCATTGTTCGAAGCGCTACCGGGATATCTTTGCTCCATGCTGACCGTTCCATCAACAGGCAAATCGATTGGACCATTTGATCGAGAACCATGTGCCAAAAGAACGTCCCATTCCTTCAGCTCGCCATCAAGTAACCGTTCGTTGATGTAGCTTAGGATTGGAGCTTTTTGAGACTTTGGCGAAAGGCCATCTTCATTTTCATAGGCTTCTAGAAAAGCGGTAACAAACTTGACCGGAACCCCCTTATAAAGATATCTATAAGAGCCCCCGTCTTTGAAGTCCGCATACCCCTTTATTGTGCTAAGAAGATCCCTGCATGCCGCCTCGTTATCGGCAACTATCTCCGCGTCCCTGTCAAATGCAATCGTTTCAACAAACCCCTCGTTTAAATCGATTGGGGCCTTTTCCTTTTGCCCGGCACCCATCTTATTTCTCGCGGTAACGGTCAGGGCATCAGGGCTCTGGCGTATTTTCAAAACGTAATTCTTTGGAGTGCGCTTAACTTGGCGCATGCTCCTTAGTTGATCGAACAGATTCTCCGTCGAATCGGCAACGTATTTGTACCAGCCCGCTGCCTCGTCGGTCATCCATACGCGACAAAGATCCTCATACTGAGGCCTATATCCAAACCAACGAGCCATCTGCATCAGTGCATCATATGCTCTGGCGTTTCGCGAATAGTAGGAGACCGTTAGCCCTTCAAGGGTTAAACCACGAGAAAGCCTATATCCGCCAACCGCGATAACTCGCTCGTTCCTATTCTCATAGTCCAGAGCATCTCCCGAGTCTGTATTGATGCTCAGAACATGATAATCCGGGTCATAGAGACGTGGCTGTATTTTGCTCCAGCCAAAACCGCAGTCTGAATATTCCAACTCCCAAGTAGCTTTCAAATCCTTTAGGTGCGGAGAAGCCTCAAGCGCGTCCTCCGGGCTTAAGGCCCCATAGGATTTCGCCGCCGTATTCAAGTCGATAAGGTAATCTTCAACTAGATTCCGCATGCAATTCTGCGGTTTCTTATAGGGAGATACATTGACCATCATCGTTGAATGAAAATTTGCGCCAAAACGAAGTGTCTTTATCGTCGTCGCCAATACAAAAGTACGAATTGCCGCCTTCAGACTAAGGGGAAGCATAAAGGGCTCAAAGCTGCTTTTATGTTTTGCAGGAAGGACATCGTCCGCATCGTCAATGAAACGCAAGTGCTTGTGAGTAGGCTCGTCGTAATCTCCGAATACCTTCTTGGCACCGAAGTAGTCAGAGGACTCCTCAAGCGTGTAAATAAAGTTGCTCGGGAAAAGGTCCTTACCATACTCATCGCTGTCAACGCTAGGATCGATCAAAACGTTAGCAAATGGCGTAGCAGTGTAGCCAACATAGCAGGCCTTATTGAATAGGTTAAGCAGGTTTCTTATCTGCCCATTGATTTTGGTCGGTTCATTCTCACGCTTTTCGAGTTTATATTTTCCGTTAATCGATGCATTATCTGCCTCATCGTCAATGAGCAACAGAGGTTGATCCTGGCTATTGCTGGCATCCAGCCATTCAATTACCTGCTGGAGAGACTTGCTATTTTTCTTGACAACAAACAAAAAAGGTTCGTTTGTTTGCGTCGGCTGGATGCACCTTAAAGCCTTAGCTCGTTCTGTACTAAAGTCCGCCTCTCTCGAGGTACAGGCAATTGGACGTCGGGCTTGACTCCCCTTGCCAACGCCAACCGGTTCGACTGTGCTGTTCTCAATGTTAAAACCTGTAAAACCATCTTCAAGACGAGCTTGCGTCTGATTTCGCAGGACATTATGCACGCCGGCCATGACGATAATGATTCGATATCCCACGTCAGCAGCGCGGGATATCAGCCCAATATAATTTGCAGTTTTTCCCGATTGGACGGACGCGACTACGAGGCCGCGCCTTGTAAAAGAGCCGCACTCTAAAGGATTGGCCATTAAGTCAAGAATGTTGCGACTGTCCCTATCTATCGACTTAACCGCGGCGGGCGCCCATTTCTTATCGCGCACCAAGTATCGCCTATAGCGATTCCAGTAGAACCATTCGATTGAATCTTCTGCTTCACTCAACCAGGGATGGCTATCCTCATCCTTAAATTCAAAGCCAAGCTTTTTCTTAATCGTAAGCTCGCTACAATACTTCTCAACAAGCCTACGGACGATATCATCCTTGTCACATTGTTTAGATACAGGGAAAATTCCCGCGAATGCAGCGTAGAACTGCGAATAGGTATCCGCAACATCCGCCTCTTCGGGAACGCCGTCATCGTTCTCTAGTTTTTCTCTGGCGGAGTTGTCAATGTAATTGATGAACTGCTCTAGCGTGGCATCCATTTACCGCTCCTCAATTCCAAGAATGGCAAGTACTTCGTTCCAGCGTCTTACGAACAAGTCAACAGACCTCATGATGGAAAGGATGTCATCCTCATCCTTCCCCATTTGCTTTAATGAGCCAAAGAAAGTGAGAGCGGCATTAGAAAAGTCGTCGTCTTCCATCTCTTCAAAGCAAACTGACCCTTCGTTGTTCGATAGTTCGTAGAAAAGAGATTCCGTTGGGAATGACGCTTCGACTAGCGAAAGAACAGTCTTGAAAGCAGTCCTCTGATCATCATCAAGCGATGAATTGAAGCTATCGAGAATTGGGTTTTTGCGATTAATGCAATAAAGGGTCTTGTCTCCAGTTTTTATCGCATTCCAAGCCGGATATACCTCAGGCCTCGTTAACCTAGCGCCGCGACGACGATAAACTCTTTTTGAAGGCGCACCAATATGAGCAATCAATTGTTTGATGCTCGCCCTTACTTCTTCTGGAAGCTGAGCGGACACTTTCTTAACGTCAATTTTCCATGCTTCATCTTGGTTGACATCAATATCAATCTTCACGCGGCACAACTGGGTGAGAGCGGTTTTCTTGGCAATCCCAAACCAAGTTCCATGCAGTATCAAGCGCTTCGCGCGATAGAGAAAGACTCCCTGATTCTTTAAGTAACCGCCAGGAAGAGCAAACTTTTCGTACTCTGCATCTGAAGCATAATTTGACCTATGCGGAAGAGTGAACGCCTGCATCGTAACGCCGGGACAAACATTTTCGACAGGCGATGGTTGCGTTGCCTGATTGCTAACATTAAATGGATCGATGGGGTCAAGCGTACGATTATTCACATTGACCTTGATGCGCTTGAGCCCACGTTCTCCCGCTAAGTAGCGATGAAATACAAGAGAGAGGTAATCTTGAGCCTCACTAATAATTCTGTCGTAATTGGCTTTTCCGGATCCATTTACTCCGGTTAGACGATCAAGTTTTTCCCAGAGAACAAGCGTACCCGTCTCGCGCATCTCTCCAATAAACGGAATGGCGTCCGTTCTTTTCTGTTCCAAAACTGTCCATTTGTTTTCGCTGGCAACAAGATCGAGATCCCACGTGAAGGCATTCACTTCACCATTTTTCTTCGACACAACTGTCAGCCTTCTGCATTGTGAAAATGAAGCGGTTTTTAACCCGAGACCAAAACGCCCGAGATCGTTCAAATTCCGCTTGCACCTCGGATCAGTGCTACCGAGTCTCATGGCATGCATTAGCTCATCTCTGCCAAGCCCCTCACCGTCATCAATGATTGCAATTCTGAAGTCATCGGAAGGAATAGCAAGGATTGAGATATTCCTTGCCTTCGCGGTAATAGAATTGTCAACAATATCAGCTAGTGCACTATTAAACGAATACCCAATATCTCTTAGGCTTTCAATTAAAATCCTCGGTTCGGGCTCAAGCTGCATCGATTCCATCCAAAGCCAATCTTGCTAGCATCATAATCGCTAAGTATAGCAGCGGCCATTAATCAATTATCACTTACCGACACCCAAATCATGCGAACGGTAGCGCTACCGGCATTAACGTGACAGTTGCAGCACGATTATTCACGTTTCGACGCTCATTTAAACCAGCCTTGCGGCATTCCTAACAGCCATCTCCAATGCGGCAGGCGTTTTGTACTTCACTATTTCCTCCGTTTCGCATTACCCGTTCAGTACCATCAGCAAAGGCCTCATTAGCTCGCGTCGTTTGGCGGTTTTAGAGTTCTCTTCTACAAGATCTTTCAGCCGCTGTATATCGAGCCCTCGCCCAAGCGCGTCGTTATAGGCATCGATAATCAATGAGGGGTCCTCGCAATCGAGGCAAAGATCGACAAGCGTGCGCTCGGGTTTAGTCACCGGAAGGCCGTCGAGCCAAACGATGTCCTGCTCAGCAATCTCGCGCTTTACAAAGGAAAGGGATTCGTTTCTTGTGTTGATACGCATGGGCGCGGTCATCCTATAGGGGGACAGATAGAAATCGCCCATTTGCTGTAAGTTCGCCGCTGTCGTACCGCTCACGGCGATGCCATCCCACTGGCGTTTTCTTTCCCACGCGCAAAGGGAGGGATTGGTGAGCTTCCAAAAAGCGTTGAGCTCATCAGTGTCTCGGCGCTGTGTTCCAGACATCCGGTAGGCGCCGTGGCATATCCGTTCAAGACGCCCTGCACGGCATGAGTGCGCCAGCGCATCTCGAGAGATGTCCATGCGAGCCGCCTGAGCTGTGGTAAACACGTCCTCACTCTCGGAAAGCTCGCTTATCGCCGTTATGTTACTGAAGTATTTCATGTTGCAATTGTAGGATATTTTCATACTTTTGCAACGTGATTTTTGATCCATGTGATCAGCTTGCCTTGTTTATCACATTTCTGTCGCCGGTTTGCTACCGGCTCACCATCCCCCGCTATCGAGATCTAATACTTTTCCCACCGCCACCCAAAACTCATCCAACATTAATCTTGGCTCAAGAATCGCTTAATCTATAACCTGCACTATAGAGTTCGACCAAGGGCGGGGCGGCGCCACGCAGGCCGCCGAACGCAACGCTCGCGCCCGGGCAGATCGCCCGGCGTCGCGCCCATCGAACGAAAGGACAGGTCATGGACGACCTCGAAAAAGTTGAAACCATCCGCACCAAGTGCAACGTGAGTTACACCGATGCCAAAGCCGCGCTCGACGCCGCCGACGGCAACGTCCTGGATGCCATCATTTGGCTCGAGTCGCAGGGCAAGACGCAGACCACGTCGGCGCACGCCGCCACCGAGTCCGCGCCGGTCGACGAGCCCTCGGCCGAGATGGTCGCCGCGCAGGCCGCCTACGAAAAGTCGAGCGAAAAGACCGACTTCTCCAAGAAGATGGACAGCGTGTGGGAGTGCCTCAAAAAGCTCTTCCGCCTGAGCCTGGACACCAAGTTTATCGCCACGCGCCGCGATGCGATCATCCTCAACATTCCCATCCTGATTCCCATCGTTGCACTGTTTGCCTGGGGCGCCACGATATGGCTGATGCTGATTGGCCTGTTCTTTGGCATGCGCTACCGCATCGACAGCGACGGCGACGTGCCCGGCAGCATCAACAACCTTATGAATCACGCCGCCGATGCCGCGGACGACATCAAGCAAAATCTGAACGACGACAAGTAATCGCAGACGGGGGCACGCATGGCACGAATCCTGATCGTAGAGGACGAGGAGAAAATCGCCCGCTTTGTGACGCTCGAGCTGGAGCACGAGGGCTACCAGGTGGAGCACGCCGCCGACGGCCGCACCGCCGTGGACCTGGCGCTGGAGCGCGACTACGATCTGATTCTGCTCGATGTGCTGTTGCCTCAGCTCAGCGGCATGGAGGTGCTGCGACGCGTCCGCAAGCACAAGGATGTGCCGGTGATTATGGTCACCGCGCGCGATGCCGTGATGGACAAGGTGGCCGGGCTCGATGCCGGTGCTGACGATTACCTAACCAAGCCGTTTGCCATTGAGGAACTGTTCGCACGGATCCGCGTTGCGCTGAAGCGCTCGGAGGCCGTGCGGACGGCTTCGGGCGTTGGCGGCGCCGGGGCGGGCATGGCGAGAGGCGCGGGTGCCGGCGCCGTCGCGATGCCCCCGGTCAGCGACTCGACCCAGGCTTCCGTCGCGCCCTCCCCCGCCGCGCTCGCCGTGGGCTCGGTTGCGCTCGACCCCGACCGCCGCGAGGTCACAGTCGGCGGCTCGCCCATCGCGCTCACGGCCCGCGAGTTCGACGTTCTCGCCCTGCTTATGACGCATGCCGGCACCGTGCTCACGCGCGAGCGCATCGCGCACGAGGCGCTGGGCTACGACTACGTGGGCGATACCAACAACGTCGATGTGCACATCGCGCATCTGCGCGCCAAGATCGAAGATGCCGGCGGTGCCCGCATCATCCAGACCGTGCGCGGGGTGGGCTATGTCTGCCGTGCGTAACGCCGAGGCCAAGCGCGTCACCTCCATCGCCCGCGCCATCAACTGGAGCTATATGTGGCGACGCCTGATAAGCTACGTCTGGCTCGATCTGTTGCTGATGGTGATTGCGGCGGCGATCCTCGTCTATGGATACAACCAGACGCTGCCCGACGGCGCTTTTACCGCAGGATGGATCCCCAGCGCCACCGTTCACGGCATGTCGCTGACGCCCGCGCGCGGCTGGGACCTGGCAACGCTCACCTATACCGTCGAGCTTGCGCGTACCACCAAGACTTTCCCCCTCGCGCAGGACCTCGTCGCGCTATGGCCTCTCTACCTTGTCGTTGTGGGTTGGCAGGTCATCAGCGTGCTCAACATGCTCGGCGGTGCCCGCCGTGTGCGCCGTACCATGGCACCGCTCAACGACTTGGCACTGCGCGTGGACGAACTCGGCCGCATGCAGCTCTCCGGCGGCAAGATGGAAACGCTGGAGCAGGCCATCGAGCGCGCAAGCGTCGACTCGCCGAGCGTCACTACCGGCGACGCCGACCTGGCAAGCATCGAGGTCGCACTCAACCGCCTGCTGCGTCAGATGCAAGAGGCCAAGCTGCAGCAGATGCGCTTTGTCAACGATGCGAGCCACGAGCTGCGCACGCCCATCGCGGTGATTCAGGGCTACGTAAACATGCTCGACCGCTGGGGCAAAGACGACCCGGACGTGCTGGCGGAGTCTATCGCGTCCCTCAAGGCCGAAAGCGAGCACATGCAAGAGCTCGTGGAGCAGCTGCTGTTTTTGGCGCGCGGCGATGCCGGGCGCACGGTCCTGCGGCGCGCGCATACCAACTTGGCTGCACTGGTCAGCGAGGTATGCGAAGAATCGCAGATGATCGATACCGAGCACACGTATCGGCTGGCTTCTGACGCTGCGCTTGCCAGCGACCCGCGCTGCGGCGCGCCCGTCGACGTGGCGCTCGTGAAGCAGGCTCTGCGCGTGATCGTGCAAAACGCCGCCAAGTACTCGGATGCGGGAACGACCGTCACATTTGGCATAACGCCGGATGCGGGCGCGGGTACGATCGACATAAGTGTTGAGGACGAGGGCATCGGCATGAACCAGGAATCCGCAGCTCACGCGTTCGAGCGGTTCTACCGTGCCGACAACGCGCGCGATGCCGGCGCACAGGGTTCGGGTCTGGGGCTTGCGATCGCCAAGTGGATCGTCGACAGCCACGGCGGCGTCATCGGTGTGACCTCGGTCGAAGGGGTCGGCAGCCGCTTTACGATTCGCCTGCCACGATAGGAAGCCCCTCGGCATAAATAAAGGGATAGGGCCACGCGGCCCTATCCCTTTTTGCCGCTATGGCAGCTTGTGCGCTACTCGCGGCACAGGTGCACGGCAAAGCCGGCGAACTCGCGCTTAAAGTACACGAGCTTGGTACCACCGTCGGGCAGCAGCGCGCGCGACTCTTCGTTGACCTCGAGCCCGCGCTCGGCAAACCACTTCTCAGCTGCATCGATGTCGTTAACGGCAAAGCCGATGTGGCCCTTGGTGCCACGACCGTTCTGCTTCATGATCTCGACCAGCGAATCGTTGAAGTACGAAACCGGGGTCTCGATGACGGGCAGGCCCATCATCGTCGAGAACAGCTCCGCAATCTCCAAGGCGTCTGCCGGGTCGGCGGCGTTAATGCCCACATGGGCAACGCGCATACCAAAGAGCTCTACCGGATTGGCGTTCTGCTCACTCATGCAGTCAGCGCCTACTGAGCCATGACGTCGAGAACGGCCTTCTCGGCAGCGACGCGGTTCATGCCGGTCATGAAGGGCACGCCACTCACGTACGGGCAGGTGAGGCCCTCGGGGGCAACGGTGGTGGCGATCAGCAGGTCAGCGCCCTCGTCGCAGTAATCCTTGGCCTCGGAGATGGCGCACTGCACGATCTCGTACTTGTCGGCATAACCGTTGGCGTCGAGCAGAGTAGCGACCTTCTGGGCAACGAGCGTGGAAGTAGCAGCGCCAGCACCGCAAGCCAAAACGATCTTCTTCATAGGTAATGTCTCCCTTCATGGTTTACTTTAGGTAAGTGTACCGCAGCGAGCGATGGCACTCGGCCTCGATGAGCTTTTATGCCAGTTTGCTTGCGCGCTGCGTATAATACATCTAGTACGTGTTGTCATACCGCTCGCTTTATGAGCGACTAAGGACCCTAATATGCCCGATTCCCGCACACTCTGGACCGCCGTCGTTATCATCTGCATCGCCGTGTCGGTGTTCTTTAGCGTCAAAAAACGCACCACGTTTAAACGCCTGCAGCAATTGATGGCCGCCAAGCAGTGGGACGAGTTCGATCGTTTGCTCGACGGCAAACTCACCAGCATGCTGTACCCGCGCTACAACCGCGACTACCTGCGCCTGAACTCCTATCTGCTGCGCGAGGACCATAAGCGCGCCGACGAGATGTTCGACCTGCTACTGGGACTCAACCTGCCCAAGATGCAGCGCGTCGACCTGGTAATCAAAGCTTTTAACTACTACGTTGGCCAGGAGGACCGCAAAAAGGCCAAGGAGTTGCTGCACGAGATCAAGGGCTTTGAGGGCGGTCAGGCCGAGGCAGTCGCACACGAATGCCAGCTGATGTACGACACGATGATCCTCAAGCGCCACAACGACATTCCCGAGCTGGAGCGCATGCTCGAGGATGTCGGTGACGACCCGGTCAAGCGCTGCCGACTGGAGTACCTGCTGGCCCTGCAGTATCAAAACAAGGGCGACGAGGCAAAGTTCCAAGAGTTCCTGGAGAAGTCGGGCCAACACTCGATGGCCGTCAACGCGTAACGGACGGCTTGTGCTAGACTTTTAGTCTCACGGGGGCGTGGCGGAATTGGCATACGCAGGAGACTTAAAATCTCTCGCCGCAAGGATTGTGGGTTCGAGTCCCACCGCCCCTACCATTTGGCTTTTACGAGCTCGTGTCCCCCGGGGATGCGGGCTCGTTTCTTTAAGATGCCGGCGGGACTCGAACCCGCGAGGGGGCGAGCGTTAAGCGGACGCGCAGCGTCCGTAGCGAGCCGGCGAGGGTGCCGACAGGCGGCCGAAGCCGGTGCGTATTTGCGCAGCAAATACGCAGACGTCCCACCGCCCCTACCATATGGAGCTTTCGAGCCCGTGTCCCCAAGGGATGCGGGCTCGTTTCTTTTACACGCCGGCGGGGCTCTAAGTTGCGGTGGAATAGTTCCTGTTTTGGCAGTTTACCAGCCCATTTAGGAACTATTCCACCGCGACTTAGGTTGGTGTTCCCACATTTTCCGATGGAAAAACGTGGTTGTCTCCTACATTTTCCGATGGAAAAACGTGGTTGTCTCCCACATTTTCCGATGGAAACTCCCAAATGGCCTTATACTAGCCGAGAGGGTTGGGAGGCAATATGCAGCGACAGCTTATGAGTGAACTTATCGCTTGGAAATCAAGGGCGAATCGCAAACCTCTCTTGCTTAAGGGAGCCCGCCAGACAGGAAAGACTTGGCTTCTTAACGAATTCGCAAGCCAGCAGTATCGAAACGTCATTCGTTTTGACTTTATGCTCGAGCCGAGCACACGCTCGCTGTTCGATGGGAACCTCGACCCCAAGCGCATCATCTCCCAGATAGAACTCCTACGTGGCCAAACCGTAACGCCGGAAGACACGCTCATCATCTTCGACGAGATCCAAGAGGCGCCACGCGGGATCACCTCGCTCAAGTACTTCAACGAGCTTGCGCACGAATACCACATCGTAGCAGCCGGTTCCTATATGGGCCTCGCGCTCCGACGCGAAAACGAGTCATTTCCCGTCGGCAAAATCGACCAGCTCACCATGCGTCCCATGGGGTTTGTCGAGTTCGTTCGTGCTGTCGACGGCAACCCGCTCGCCGACGCCATCCTTGCCGCAGACATGAACCTTCTAGCAAACGTTACCGAAAAGCTCGAGCACTTGCTCAAGGAATACCTTGTTGTCGGCGGTATGCCCGAAGTTGTCTCCACTTTCGCCGAGACACGCGACTTCATCGAAGCCCGAAGGCTTCAACAGCAAATCATCGAGGCTTACGAATCCGATTTTGGCAAACATGCACCCGCCCGCATCATCGAGCGCATGAGGTTGGTTTGGAAATCCCTTCCCGGCCAGCTTGCAAAGGAGAACAAGAAGTTTGTCTATGGCGCCCTTCGTCCCGGAGCGCGCGCACGCGATTTCGAGGAAAGCCTCCAGTGGCTCACGGACTACGGAATCGTTCATAAGGTGCCACGTGTTTCCGCTCTAAAGGCGCCGCTCTCGAGCTACGAAGACCTCTCGGGCTTCAAACTGTTCTGCATCGACACCGGCATCCTCGGAGCGCTCTCCGGTCTCTCTCCGGCCGTCGTTCTTAACGGATCCGCTGTTTTTACCGAGTTCAAAGGTTCGCTGACCGAACAATACGTCGCGCAAGAGCTCTTGCTCCAGGACAAAACTCCCGCGTATTGGTCCTCTACCTCTGGCAATGCCGAAACCGACTTTGCCATCGACCATGCGGGAACCGTGCTTCCGCTTGAGGTCAAGGCGGCAGAGAACCTTAAAGCGAAGAGTCTGAAAATAGCCTGCGAAAAATTCAAGCTCGAGCGTTGCGTGAGGAGCTCTCTGGCGGCATATAGAGACGAGGGCATGCTCGTCAATATTCCGCTTTGGGAGATTGGGCAAATCGACAAACTGGCATAGGCGCTGCGGGGACGCCCCGCAAGGACTGTCCCCAGGTGCCGGCAGAAAAGGAACGTCCCCAGGTGCCGGCTGTTGAGTTGCGGTGGAATAGGGACTGTTTGGTGCCCGAAAGGGCGATTTTAGTCCGTATTTCACCGCAACTTATTTAGAGGGTGCTGAGAGTGGGGGTCCAGGCGATGGTGGGAGTCGCGCCGTCGAGAACCTCGTTGATGGTGGCGGCCATGCCAGCGAGTAGGCTGTTCTCACTTACGGTGAGCGTGTCGTAGCCGCCGGCTCGCATGAGCTCGCGAATCACCACGGCGCCAGCGAGAATCACGCCTGCACGCTTGGACTGCACGCCCGGCAGCGCGGCGATGCCCTCCACGTCCAGCGTGGACATGCGCTCGATAGCGGCCGAAACCTGGTCCAGCGAAAGCTCGCGCAGGTGCACAAAGCTCGAGTCGTACGGCTCCAGTTCGTGGACCAGCGCCACGAGCGTGGTGACGGTACCGCCCACCGCAACGAGGCGCTCGGCGCGCTCAAAGTCGCTGGGCAGGCCCTCAAAATAGGTGGAGAACTGCTCGCCCGCCCATGCGCCAGCGGCGGCAAGCTCGCCGTCCGCAGGCGGCAACGCGGAGAAGAAGCGCTCCGTCACACGACGGCAGCCAATGTCCAGCGAACGCGTGCCCTCCAGCGCAAAGACCCCGCGCTCCGGAGCGTATACGCCCGTCGCGAGCTCCGTGGATCCGCCACCCGAATCGGCGACGATGGTGCGCTCGCCTGCAAAGTCGTGCGCCACGCCAAAAAACGTCAGGCGTGCCTCGACCTCTCCCGGAATCACTTGCGGTTCGAGCCCCAGATCGCGCAGGCCGTCCAGCAGCAGTGCGGCGTTGGACGCATCGCGCGCGGCACTCGTGCACGTGGTACAGACGCACACGGCCCCAAAGGCACGCGCCTCGTCCACAAACATGCGGCATGCGGCGAGCACGCGCTCGACCGCCGCCTCGCAAAAGCGGCCCGTCGCGTCCACGCCTTCGCCCAGATCGGTAATCTCGGTATGCTTGGACGATCCCACGATCGCCCCGCCCTCGACCTGCGCTAGCACCAGTCGCGACGACACCGTTCCCAGGTCGATCGCGGCCACCTTATATCGTTTGCAATTTGTCATTGCGGGCTCCCCTCCGGGCGCTACTCGCCGTTGGACACGACCGTCTGGCCCTCGACGCCGTTAAATCCAAACAGCATGTCGAGCGCCTGGATGTACCACGGCGCGTCCCTACCGACTTCTTCGATTTCCTTGGCAACTTCGCTGGCCTTCTTGGCGTTCGACGACTTCTTTTCAGCCGACGACGAGTCCGAATCATCGTCCAAGCCCAAGACATCAATCCTAGTCTCGCCAGGCATCACCAAGCCCAGGTCCTCGGATGCCGCATCCTTGATACCCTCCTCCGAGAGCAGCTTGTCGACGCTTTTTTGCAGCTCATCATTGTATTGCTGGCGAATCTCGACCTGCTTGGCCAAGATGTCGCTCGAGCGTTTTGCCACGTACAGGTCGCGTACGGGAAAATACAGGCTCACGAGCGCCAGCGCCACCACGATACCGATAAACAGCGGACGCAGAGAGCCATGCGTAAAGTCATAGATCGCCTTGACTACCGCATTGTCGTTGGCGTAGCGCATAAAGTCCGAGCCCGAAAGACGGCTCGAAGGCCTGCTCGACCTGTCGTGCGTCTGGGCCGAGGGACGCGACGCATGTGTCGAACGTGCCGGGCGCACCGGTCCATCTGCCGAAGTATTCACATGAGCATTGGGGCGCGAGGTACTTGTCGGGCGCTGCGTGGAGCGGTCGGCGCCGGCGTAGGCGGACCCACCGAGCTGCACTGTGCGCGCACGGCGAGGCGACGGCTCACGCGAACCGGCGGAGTAGTACCTGTTGTCGTAAATCTGATCCATGTGCGCCTTGTGCGGTTGAGGTTTGTTTGCGCTAAGTATTCTAGTTATAGCACGAGCGCGCACACCACCTTCGGCAGCCTTTGCTCGACATAAAAAAGGCGCTGAGCCATATGGCCCAGCGCCCATAGCGCTTTGCGGCATCCAGCCAAGGCGAGGCGGAACCGAGTCAGCCTCCCCCTCGCCAAATTTGCCCGTTTAGCGAATGTTGTAGAACGCGGCCTTGCCGGCGTAGCGCGCGCTGCCCTCGAGCTCGTCCTCGATGCGGATGAGCTGGTTGTACTTGGCGATACGGTCGCTGCGGCACGGGGCGCCCGACTTGATCTGGCCGGCGTTGACGCCCACGACCAGGTCGGCGATCGTGGAGTCCTCGGTCTCGCCGGAACGGTGGCTCACGATGCAGGCGTAACCAGCCTCCTTGGCGGTCTCGATGGCCTCGAGCGACTCGGTGAGTGTGCCGATCTGGTTGACCTTGACCAGGATCGCGTTGGCGGCGCCCAGCTCGATACCCTTCTTGAGGCGCTCGGTGTTGGTGACGAACAGGTCGTCGCCCACCAGCTGCACCTTGTTGCCAATGCGACGGGTAAGCTCGACCCAGCCGTCCCAGTCCTCCTCGGCCATGCCGTCCTCGATGGAGATGATGGGATAGGTGTCGACGAGCTTCTCCCAGTAATCGACCATCTGGGCGCTCGTGTACTCAACGCCCTCGTCCTTGAGCTCATACATGCCGGTCTCGGCGTTGTAGAACTCGGTCGAGGCCGGGTCCATGGCGTACATGAAGTCGACGCCGGGCTTAAAGCCAGCCTTCTCGACGGCCTTGGTGATGTACTCGAACGGCTCGGCATTGGTCTTAAGGTTGGGGGCAAAGCCGCCCTCGTCGCCCACGCCGCCGCCTAGGCCGGCCTCGTGCAGCACGCCCTTGAGGGTGTGGTAGACCTCGGCGCACCAACGCAGGCCCTCGGCAAAGCTCGGGGCGCCCACCGGCATGATCATGAACTCCTGGAAGTCGACGTTATTGTCGGCATGCACACCGCCGTTGAGGATGTTCATCATGGGCGTGGGCAGCAGGCGGGCATTGACGCCGCCCAGGTACTGGTACAGCGACAGGCCCGCCGACTCGGCTGCGGCGCGGGCAACGGCCAGCGACACGCCCAGGATGGCGTTGGCGCCGAGCTTGGTCTTGTTGGGCGTACCGTCCGCGGCAATCAGCGCGGCATCGACGGCGCGCTGGTCGAAGGCGTCGAGGCCCACGACGGCGTTAGCGCACTCGTTGTTAACGTGCTCGACGGCCTGCGAGACGCCCTTGCCCAGGTAGCGACCCTTGTCGCCGTCGCGCAGCTCGCAGGCCTCAAAGGCGCCGGTCGAAGCGCCCGAAGGCACCATTGCGCGGCCGAAGCTGCCATCCTCGAGCACGACCTCGACCTCGACAGTGGGATTGCCGCGGCTGTCGAGCACTTCGCGACCGTAGACGTCCAAAATATCGCTCATGTTGTCTCCCTCTCACTTGGAAACGGGTTGAATGCTTGGCGACACGGCATTGCGCCAATGTGGCACTTTGGTTTGCAAGTTAGCCTTGTCGCACTTTTTGCATTATGCCCTAAGTTAGCCGAGGGATACAATTGTTTTTCGAAAAATTTAGCGGGAACGATGAGGCATGTCAGCCCGTCGTTCCCGCAGTCTTACTCCTCTGCCTTGGCGGCATCCCAGAGGTCGTTGAGGCCGTGGGTCGAAAGCTCAGCCAGATCTACATGAGCGTTGGCCGCCATCTGCTCCATCGCGGCCCAACGGCGGCGGAACTTTGCCGTGCTGGCACGCAGGGCGCTCTCGGCGTCGATTCCCTCCTTGCGCGCAACGTTGACCAGGGCAAAGAGCAGGTCGCCAAACTCCATCTCGCGCTCGGGCGTTCCGGGGGCCTCGGCCTCAAACTCGGCACGCTCCTCGACGACCTCGTCCCACACATCCTGGACCGTCTCCCACTCAAAGCCCACGGCAGCCGCCTTGCGCGACACCTTCTGCGCCTGCATCAGCGCCGGCAGATGCGTGGGCACGCCGTCGAGCAGGCCCTCGGGCGCAGCTTCGCCCGCTGCCACGGCCTTGTCCTTGGCAGCCTTCTCGGCAAGCTTGACCTCGTCCCAGATCTTGAGCACCTCGTCGGAGTTGTTGGCATCCGCATCACCAAACACGTGCGGATGACGGCGAATGAGCTTGGCGTCGATATCGCGCGCCACGTCGGCCAGCGTAAACTCGCCGGCGTCCGCCGCGATCTGCGCATGCAACACTACCTGCATGAGCACGTCGCCCAGCTCCTCGCGCAGGTGCGCCGCATCATCGGCCTCGATGCAGTCGAGCGCCTCGTAGGCTTCCTCGATCATGTTCTTGCCAATGCTCTGATGCGTCTGTTCGCGGTCCCACGGGCAGCCATCGGGCTGACGCAGGCGCCAGATGGTCTGCACCAGATGCTGCAGCTCGGCCGACGCGTCGACCAGCGTGGACAGGCCGCGCGAACCCTCGTCATTTTGCTGAGCCATATGCTCGGCCATGGTTAGTCCTCCTCCAGGATCACATGGCGGAACGCGCCGTCCTCGTAGATGCCGTAGCTGTGCGTGCCATCCTTGGGAATGCTCACGCTGCCGGGGTTGAAGAGCCACAGGCCCGGGTGCGCGGCGCTTTCCTCGTTAACCTTGATGTGCGTGTGGCCGTAGACGAGCGCGGAACCCTCGGGCAGCGCGGGCGCGTGGTCGACGCTGTTGTGCATACCGGCGCCAAAAACGTGGCCGTGCGTCAGGAACAGTTCACGTCCGGTCTCGTCGAATAGTGTGGCGTAGTCGGCCATGACGGGGAAGTCGAGGACCATCTGGTCGACCTCGGCGTCGCAGTTGCCGCGCACCGCGATGATGCGGTCGGCCAGGGCGTTGAGCAGCGGAATCACGCGCTTGGGGGCATAGTCGCGCGGCAGGTCGTTACGCGGGCCGTGGTAGAGCAGGTCGCCCAGCAGCACAATGCGGTCGGGCTGTTCGGATTCGATGGCAGTGCAGAGGTGCTCGGCCCAGTATGCCGAGCCATGGATGTCGGAAGCGATGAGGTATTTCATGGGGAGTCCTTTCGGGTGGGGTTGATGGGGCTGGGCGCGGCGTGCCACCGGCCGCGTTACTCAAATCGCAGTGCCGAGGCTTGTGCCGCCTGCATCACGCGCTGGAGCGGCACGCTATGCTCGCGAGCAAGACGGGCGCAGTCTTCGTACTCGGGAGCCGCACGCTCACTGCCGTCGGGCAGGGTGGCTACTTTGACGGCCACCTCGCCCCAAGGCGTCGCCACCTGCTCAAAACGACGCGGCAGACAGACGCGCTCCATAACTTGGCGGCGGATGCCGTTGGTCGTGGTTTCCAAAAAGATAATCGTCTGTAGGCGCTCGATATCCTCATGCGAGCAGATCACCTGCAACTGCCATCCGGGGCGGCCCTTTTTGCAGTAAAGCGGCAACCAATGCACCTCGCGGGCGCCGGCCTTGCGCAGGCAATCGGCAGCGTAGGCAAGCACCTCGGGCGACGCATCGTCGATGTCGCACTCTAGCTTGACGATGGTCTCGGGCGCATCGGTCTCACGGGACAGCGGAGATGTACTTCCACGTTGCATACGGTCCGGATCCTTTCCGCACGGGCTCGTTTTATTCACCCAAACGCTAGCACATCGGACGTGGCACAGGCGTGACTTTCGTCCGTCGCCGCCCTCGCCCCTATCCAAACGTGTACGTCAGCCTCCAAACATGTCATTTTTTGTCGGTTTTGGAGGCTGACGTACATGTTTTGAGAGCGCAAGCGAGGCCGCGCCGCGCAGCCTTTCCGAACGATTTCGGCACCCCGCGCGTACGACGCGCCGAGGCTGCGCCATTACAATGGAGCGGATTCGCCAAATGCAAAGGAGCCGCTATGCCTATGTGCCCGCTGGTCGATTGCCATACCCACACCTCGTTTTCGGACGGCCATGCCTCATTTGAGGACAACGTCCGCGCCGCTGCCGCCGCCGGCTGCCGCGTCATGGTCTCGACCGACCATCTCACCCTGCCCGCCAGCATGGACGCCAGCTGCGAAGTGCAGGTTGTCGAGGGCGACTTGCCGGCACATCGTCTGGCCTTTGAGGACGCCCGCAAGCTTGCCGCGCAGATTGCGCCGGAGCTCGAGCTTATCTATGGCTTTGAATGCGATTGGTACGAGGGCTGCGAGCCTTTGGTTGAGCGCTGGTCCCAGGGCGCCGTCGTACGTCTGGGCAGTGTGCATTGGATTGGCAACCCCGGCGATATTGCGGCCGGCGCTGCGGGCACGGCGGGGACAGAAAACGTCGCTCGCCCCGATACGCCCGATTCCCTTTGCGGTTGGATCGACGACGACACCAACCTGCACGTTTGGGAAAACTTAGGCGTGCGCGGCGTGTGGGAGCGCTACGTCGACGACTGGTGCCGTGCTTGCGAAAGCTCACTCAACTTTGATGTAATGGCCCACCCCGACCTAGTCATGCGCTTTTCGAAGGAGGGCTTTGCACCCGACTTTGACCCCGCGCCGTTTTGGCAGCAGATGGCCGAATGCGCCCACGATACGGGTCGTCGCGTTGAGGTCTCGACCGCCGCACCGCGCAAGGGGCTCGATGACTATTACCCCTCGACGGGGCTGTTGCGTTGCTTCGCCCACGCCGAGGTACCCATCACCTTTGGCTCGGACGCGCACCGCGCCTGCGATATTTGCTGGAACACCCGCGAGGCTCAGGCCCACGCCTACGACTGCGGCTATCGAACCTTCGACATCCCCCACCTCACCGGCGAATGGGAGTCCACGCCCCTCGCCTAGCCATCCCTTCATAAGTTGCGGTGAAATAGGGATTGTTTTGCCTGATGAAGCACTTAAACAGTCCCTATTTCACCGCAACTTCCATGACTCCGTTACACCAACAAAGACTGTCCCAAACGACTAGTCGTTTAAGAACGTCCCCAATGACTAGTGGCGGCGAGCGTTGAGTTCGCCGGCCAGTTCGTCGAGGGTGATACCGTAGCGTTCGAGCGTTACGAGCAGGTGGTAGACCAGGTCGCCGGCCTCGTAGCGGATGTGGTCGTGATCGTTATCCTTGCAGGCCATGATGACCTCGCTCGCCTCCTCGGCAAGCTTCTTGAGCAGCTCGTCCTCGACGTCGGTCAACAGACGAGCGGTGTAGCTCTCCTGTGGCGACGCATCGCGACGACCGTGAATCACCTCGGCCAGACCCGTCAGCGTCTCGCCGATATTTCCATCCTGAACATTTGCGGTGCGCACACCCATAGTTCAATCCTTTCCGTTTTACCGAGCGCCCAACAGGACGCCCGCCTTAGGCGAGTTTCTTAAAGAAGCAGGTACGGTTGCCGGTGTGGCAAGCCGGGCCCGGAGAGTCAACCTTGACCAGCAGCGTATCGCTATCGCAGTCAGTCCAGAGCTCCTTGACCTCCTGCATATTGCCGCTCGTCGCGCCCTTGTTCCAGAGCTCCTGGCGGCTGCGACTCCAAAACCACGTGGTCCCGGTCTTGAGCGTCAGCCCCACCGACTCCTCGTTCATCCAAGCAACCATAAGCACCTCACCGGTGTCAAATTGCTGAACCACACAAGGAATCAGCCCACGGGCGTCGTATTTGAGCTCGGACGCAGTTGTCACTTGCTCCATTTAAAAATCCAATCTCACGGGAATTCCCTGCGATGCCATATACTCCTTCACCTGGCGGATGCTGAAGGTTCCAAAGTGAAAGACGCTCGCCGCCAGCACGGCGTCGGCTTCGCCCTCGATCACGCCCTCGGCAAAATGCTCGAGTGTGCCCACGCCGCCGCTCGCAATCACCGGGATCGGCACCGCGCGCGCCACGGCACGGGTGAGTGCCAGGTCAAAGCCGGCCTTGGTGCCGTCGCGATCCATGCTGGTGAGCAAGATCTCGCCGGCGCCGCGGCGAGCCGCCTCCTCGGCCCACGCCACCGCATCGATACCGGTGGCGTTGCGACCGCCCGCCGTGAAGACCTCCCACTTGTCGACGTCCGGCTCACCGGGCAGCCCCACGCGCTTGGCATCGATCGCCACGACCACGGCTTGGCTGCCAAACGCCGCGGCGGCCTGGCTGATCAACGACGGATCGCGCACGGCGGCAGAGTTGAGCGACACCTTGTCAGCACCGGCGGCAACCATGGTGCGCATGCCCGCCAGGTCGCGAAAGCCGCCGCCCACGGTATAGGGAATGGCCAGCTCCTCGGCCGCATGCGCCGCCATCTCGATAGTCGTCGCACGGTTATCGCTCGTCGCGGTAATGTCCAAAAATACGACCTCGTCCGCACCCTCGCGGTCGTAGGCGCGGGCCAGCTCCACCGGATCGCCAGCATCGCGCAAGCTCACAAAGTTGACGCCCTTGACCACACGGCCGTCCTTGACGTCCAGGCAGGGAATTACGCGCTTGGTAAGCATGGGCTACTCCTCCCCTCGAGCGGCGGCCAGCGCCTGGGCCAGCGTAAAGTTACCCTCGTAGAGCGCACGACCGGTAATGGCGCCTTCAATCGCGCCCTCACCCACCGCGGCCAGCGCGCGGATGTCGTCGAGCGTCGAGATACCGCCCGACGCCACGACGGGAAAGCCCGCGACCTGCGCCACATGGCGATACGCCGCCACATCGATGCCCGTCTGCATGCCATCACGCGCGATGTCGGTATACACCAGATGCTTAAAGCCCAGCTCGGTAAGCTGCGCCACGGCATCGTCGAGTGCCACGCCCGCGCCGTCGCGCCAGCCGTTCACCTTAACCTGGCCGTCGCGCGCGGCAATGTCGGCGACCAACAGCTCGCCAAAGCCCTGGGCTGCCACCTCGGCAAAACCCGGCTCGGTCACGAGCACGGTGCCCAGCGCAATGCGGCGAGCACCATAGCCTGCCAGCTCATCGATGCGTGCGAGTGAGCGAACGCCGCCACCCACGTCCACGGACAGACCGTCGACGCCGCAGATGGCCTTAATCGCCGCCGAGTTGGCAGCGCATGTGTCCTCGTCCTCGCCAAAGGCAGCGGACAGGTCGACGACATGCACCCAGCTTGCGCCCTGCTCGGCAAACGAGCGGGCGACGGCCACGGGGTCATCGGAATATACCTTGCAGCGGTTGCGGTCGCCGCGCTCCAGGCGCACAACCTTGCCGCCGATCAGATCGATTGCGGGAAACAGGATCATCGGCCAACCTCCTCGACGATGTTGACGAAGTTCTTAAGGATGCGCTGACCCAGCGCGGAGGATTTCTCGGGATGGAACTGGCAGCCCCACACGTTGCCATGACGCACGATGCACGGGAAACTCCGCGTATAGTGCGTACGCGCCAACACATCGGCGTCATCGACGTCGTCGGCCACCGCGTAGCTGTGGGTGAAGTACATGTTGGCGCCCTCGGCAAAACCGGCGAGCAGCGGATCGGCCGCGCCGGCAGGCGTCATGTGCACCTGATCCCAGCCCACGTGCGGGACCTTCAGTCGGCTCGACTCCAAGCGCGTGCACGAGCCGCACATAATACCCAGGCCATCGACCCAGGGACCGTCAGCCTGTTCGGGAGCGTTTCCGTCCGCGACCGCGCCCTCGTCCGCCGGCACGCCCTCGTGGCCGCGCTCAAAAAATAGCTGAAGGCCCAGGCAGATGCCGAGCAGCGGAGTTCCAGCGGCGACGGCATCGAGCACGGCCGCCTCCTCGCCGCTCTGGCGCATAAAGGCGATCGCGTCATAGAACGCGCCCACGCCCGGGATGACCAGGCCGTCGGCGTTACGGATCTGCTCCGGATCGTCCGATGTGCAGGCGGCGGCACCGGCGCGCGCAAGCCCGCGCACGACGCTCGACAAGTTGCCCTTGTGGTAGTCGACCACCACAATCTTCGGTTCGCCCACGCGACCCCTCCTCTTCTCATCATCCAAAACCACCACAAAGGTGCCTGTCCCCTTCGTGGTGGTTTTACCCTTGTGACGGTTACAGCGAGCCCTTGGTGCTGGGGATGCCCTGCACGCGGGGATCGAGCTCGCAGGCGTGGCGCATCGTGCGGCCCACGGCCTTAAAGGCGGCCTCGATAATGTGATGCGAGTTGCCGCCCGCCAGCTCGCGCACGTGCAGCGTAAGTTTGGCATCGCGCGCAAAGGCATAGAAGAACTCGACAGCCAGCTCGGTATCGAAGCTGCCCACGCGCTCGGTCGGCACGGGCAGCTCGCAGTAGGCCTGGCCGCGACCCGAAATGTCCACGGCGGCCATCACGAGCGTCTCGTCCATGGCGATCGCCGCATCGGCAAAGCGCGTAATACCCGCTTTGTCGCCCAGCGCCCGGCAAAACGCCTCGCCCAGCACAATGCCCGTGTCCTCGACGGTATGGTGCGCATCGACTTCCACATCGCCTACCGCATGCACCGTCAAATCGAACAGGCCATGGCGGCCAAAGGCGTTGAGCATGTGGTCGAAAAACGGCACGCCGGTCGAGATATCGCACGTACCGGTTCCATCCAGGTCGAGTTTGACGACAATGTCGGTCTCCCCCGTCTTGCGGGTCACCTCGGCATAACGGCCCATCTAGATCTCCTCCTTCACCAGCACGGCAAACGCAGCCAGTACCTCATCGTTTTCCTGCGGCGTGCCCACGGTAATGCGCAGACAGTCCGAAAGCCCCGGCGCATAGCTAAAGTCCTGCACCAAAATCGAATACTCGTCGCGTAGGCGCTCGCGCACGCGCGTGGCATGCGGCGTACGCACGAGCACAAAGTTCGCCGCGCTCGGCCATGCCTCCACGGGCAGGCCCTCGGTAGCCATCGCGCGCAGGGCGCACAGCTCGCGCTCGCGCTCGGATGCGACCTGTGCCACCACGGGCGTGTACGCATCGCGGGCACGCACGCAGGCAAGCGCCGCCGCCTGGCTCAGCACGTTGACCGAATAGATCTGGCGAATCGCCGCGAACACGTCGATGACCTCGGACGCCGCGATCACGTAGCCCAGACGCGTGCCGGCAGCGCCAAACGCCTTGGACAACGTATGCAGAATCACCAGGTTGGGATGCTCGGCGATAAGGCCCTGCGCCGTGGTGGCCGCGCCAAACGAATCGTCGGCAAACTCAACGTAGGCCTCGTCGACCATCACCATGCCGGGGCACGCATCGCACAGCGCCGCGATAAAGTCGAGCGGCGCCACGTCGCCCGTGGGGTTATTGGGCGAGGTCACGATTGCCAGGTTGCACTCGGGCGCTGCCGCAAGCACGGCTGCCTGGTCGAGCTCAAAGGTCGCGGGGTCGCGCCACACGTCGCGCACCTCGGTCTGGCAGAGCGACGCAAAGAACGCGTACTCGCTAAAGCACGGCGGGCAGTTGAGCAGGGTTCGCCCAGCGCCGCCAAACGCCAGCAGGTAGTTATAGAGCAGCTCGTCACCGCCGTTACCCACGCAGACATTCTCGCGCGCCACACCATGCCAAGCGGCAAGCTCGTCGCGCAGATCGTTGGACATGGGATCGGGATAGCGGTTGAGCGGTGTAGCAGCCAGGGCGGCGTCGACCGCCTCGCGCACACCAGCCGGCACGGGATAGGTGTTCTCGTTGGCCGAAAGGTTGATGCGTGTGGGCGTAAAGTTGGGATCGTAGGGCTCAATGCCGGCCAAGTAGGGCTGGACGAGCTCCTTCATACGGGGCGTCAGCTCGGCCATATTAGGCCTCCTTGCCAGTTGTGCCAACGCCATCCGCGCCCGCAGCCGCCAGGTCAACGCCCTCGGCAACCGTCGCCACGGCGTCGCCCGGCCAGGCGACCTTGGTCAGGTCGGCCGCGGCGAGCGACTCGACGCTCACGGCATCCTCGCCCTGCTCTAGCACACGGCGACGCAGTGCGGCGGAAAGCGCGTGTGCCCACAGGCCCTCGGCCTCGGCTAGACGCTGCGTGGCGGGAGCGTCCGAGAGCAGGCCCTCGGGTGTATAGCAGATAACACTCGAGCGCTTGACGAACTCCTCCACCGAAAGCGGGTTGGAGAACATGGCCGTGCCGCCGGTCGGCAGCGTGTGATTGGGGCCGGCAACATAATCGCCGAGCGGCTCGGAGCTCCAAGCACCCACAAAGATGGCGCCGGCGTTGCGAATGCCGCCGAGCAGGCCCATCGCGTCCTTGCAGTGCAGCTCAAGGTGCTCGGGCGCCACGGTGTTCACGGCCTCGACGGCGGCGGCCATATCGGCAGCCACCACGATGGTGCCCTCATTGTCGAGCGAAGCACGCGTGATTTCGGCGCGTGGCGACTGCGCTACCAGAATATCGATACCCGCCTCGACCTCACGTGCAAACCGCTCGTCGCAGGTCACCAGATAGCAGGCTGCCAGCGGATCGTGCTCGGCCTGGGCCATCAGGTCGGCCGCGACCACCATGGGCTTGGCCGTAGCATCGGCCAGCACGCAGACCTCGGAGGGACCGGCGACCATATCGATACCCACGTCACCCGAGACAATCTGTTTGGCAGCGGCGACAAAGGCGTTGCCCGGGCCGGTGATTTTGTCGACGCGCGGAATGGTCTCGGTACCGTACGCCAGTGCGGCCACGGCCTGGGCGCCGCCCACCATATAGATCTCGTCCACGCCGCCGAGCTTTGCCGCGGCGAGTGTGTAGGGGCTGATCAGGCCGTCCTTTTGCGGCGGGGTCACCATGACCACGCGCTCAACGCCGGCGACCTTGGCGGGAATGGCGTTCATAAGCACGGTGGAGGGATACTGCGCACGGCCGCCCGGCACGTAGATGCCAGCCGCGGCAAGCGGGGTCACCTTAACGCCGAGCATCGTGCCGTCCGGGCGCGTGGTAAACCAGCTCTGCTCGACCTCGCGCTGGTGGAACTCGCGAATCTGGCGTGCAGCCTTTTCGAGCGCCGCGACAAAAGCGGGATCGAGGCCCTCGAGCGCGGCATCGATCTGCTCTTGCGGCAGACGGAAGCTCTGCAGCTCAACGCCGTCAAAGCGCTGGCAATAGTCGCGCACCGCGGCATCGCCGTTGGCACGCACGTTGGCCACGATATCGCGCGCGGCGTCGACGATGTTTTGCGGCAGCACGCCCTTTCGGTTGAGCTGGTTGGTAACGAGGCGCTCACCGGGAGCAAGCTTGATGGTCTTCATATCGGTATCCCCTATCGGTCGAGGTTTTGTTCGAAAAACGAGAACCCGGGCGGCAGCGCCAGTCGGCCCGCAGCCCGGACGTTGGGGCGCCCGTGCGTGCTCGCGCTATTGTGCCGAGCCCGCAACGGGCTCAAAATGTTTGTCCTTCACGGCTGCCGCCAAGCGATCGGCTAGGTTGCGTACGCGCGGATCCAGACGTGCGGCGCCCGGATTGACAAAGAAGCGGGCCGTGCAGTCCATAATGCGACCAGTAATAACGAGGTCGTTATCGCGCAACGTGGCACCCGTGGCGGTAATATCCACGATGCGATCGGTCATGCCGACAATGGGGCCCAGCTCGATGTTGCCGTGCAGCGAGACGATGTCGGCGTTCACGCCGCGCTCGGCATACCAGGCACTCGCGATGCGCGGGTACTTGGTTGCCACGCGAAGCGACCCACGGCGGGCATAGTTGCGCTCGGCCTGGCCGGCGCGCCACGCGGGCTCCGCCTCGATAAACGTGCACAGGCCGTAGCCCAGGTCGACCAGCTGCAGCAGGTTGAGGTCTGCCTCGATAAGCGAGTCCCAGCCGCAGATGCCGCAGTCGGCACCGCCGCAGCCCACAAAGGCGGGCGCGTCGCTGGGACGCACGATGACAAACTCGATATCGCCGACCGCACCCTCACCGGCCTGTGTGTCGCGGCCGCGCACGATGAGATGACGACCGGGGTCACGCAGCTCAGAGACATCCAAGCCCGCGGCCTCGAGCACGTCGAGCGTGTCGGCCTTAAGCGAGCCCTTGGGCACGGCAATGCGCAGCGGACCCTCGGCACCGCGCCCCACGGCGTGATCGCCATCGGAAGCAGCGTCCTCGGCCGAGGTGTGCGCGGCCTCCAGACGCTCGAGCGAAAAGGCGAAGCCCGCCGCCGGCACCTCGATGCCGTCGCCAAATGCACCGGTAAAGATGGAGTCGTAGCGTCCGCCCGAACCGACCGGATCGGGCAGTCCGCCGGCATAGGCCTTAAAGACCAGGCCCGTGTAGTAATCAAACGAGTTCATGATGGAGAAGTCGAAGGACAGCACCTGGGCGTCCTCGGGAGCCAGGCCCTCGACCAGGGCACGCAGCTCGCGCGTGAGCGGCGCGACAACGCCCGCCGCCGCCAGCAGCGCGTCGACGCGGTCGAGCACCTCGGCACCACCGTGCAGGCGCGGCAGCTCGCTAATGGCGACCTTAACGGCCTCGGACTCGGTGCTTTTCGCCACGCGGGCATCGAGGCCCACGAAGTCGTTGGCGTGCACACAACGCAATGCCTCGGCAGCCAGTTCGCGATCTTCGCACGCCGCAAGCAGTTCCTTAAACGGACGCACGCTGCCCGCGATAATGCGCGCACCGGGAAGTGCCAGCTTGCGCACGGTCTCGGCGACCAGTGAGACAATCTCGACATCGCCCGCGGTGTCGCCCGCACCAATGAGCTCAAAGCCCAGCTGAGTAAACTGACGCGAGCCACCGGCATTGCGTTGGCACTCGCGGACCACCGGCGCCTCGTAGCGCAGGCGCAGCGGCAAATCGGCCGCGCGCATGCGGGTCGAAACCAAGCGCACGATCGGCAGCGTGTTGTCGGGACGGACCACCAGCAGGCGACCGTCATCATCAAAGAGCTTAAACGGGGTGTCCGCAATGCGGCCGCCCTCCTCGAGAGAGCCCTTGTCCTCGAGCAGCGGCGTCTCGACCGGCAGGTAATGATGCTCCCTAAAGCAGCCCTTCACCGTCAGCGCAATCTCCTCGCGCGCCTGAGCCTCCTCGGGCAATATGTCCCGGAATCCCCACGGTGTGGCCGTCATCTGGTGAGCCTCCTCATGCTGTGTTTCATATAGAACAGAAGACCGGCATAGCTCCGCCGGTCTTCTGGGTACTTTAGCATACTAGAGTGCTTGCGGGGAAAATCCGTCGTAGCCGCTCACACCGTATTCATTTGGAAATATAGGGCAGATTGCCGCAACCCAACCCCACCTAGGCGCCAATCGCACGACGATACTCTGCCATTACCTGCGCATCGGCAGCTGCGGGGTCGGCAAAATAGCGCCAGTCATAGGTCTCGGCCGAAACAACTCCGCGATAGCCGCGCGCCACCAGCCTATCCAGGTCGGCGCGCATATCGCGGTCGCCGTCACCCCAGGCAAGATGCGTCGTGCCATCTGCCGCAACATCGACAAAATGCACGTGGGCGACATCATCGCCAAGCAGATCGAAATAATCGTCGATGGTATCCCCCGCCACCGCCATAGCGCCTATATCCAGACACGCCTTAAGTGCCGGATGATCAACTGCCTCGATCATGCGCTTCGTGTCGGCCGCCGAGTTCACGATCATCGACTCAACCGGCTGTAGGGCCTCGAGCACCAGTCGCACGCCGCGCTCTCCCGCATGCTCGGCAATCGCACGCAGCATCGAGGCGCTGCGACCCCACGCGTCCTCGATCGGCTCGTTCAAAAATGCCCAGCCACTCGAGACCATGACCTGCTCGGCTCCAAGTTCCGCCGCAATATCCACAACGTTCTTAAAGTACGCGAGCGTGCGGGCACGCGCCTCATTCCCGCGCGCCGCGATATTCCACGGCTTGGGGTTGTTCTGTTCGGGACAAAGCCCCACAATCCGAACCCCATACCGCTGCGACAGCTCCCGCACCTGCTCGAGCGAATCGTATCCATGGCAATCGACATACAGATGCATCGCCCCAGTCCAAAGCTCGCAACACGTGTAGCCCGAGGCCGCTACCGAAGAAAAGAATTCCTCAAGGTCAAAATAACGATGGCTGATATTCATGACGGCAAGCTGCGGATACTCCATCTTGTCCACCTTTCGGCAAAAGGGCGCCGCAGCACAGTGTGCGCGACGCCCCCCTCTTACATTGTTCTCATTATGACGGATACTCTACTGGACACCAAGCACTCCAAAGAACGCGCCAGCGATACTCACGAGCAGGATCACAAGCATGATGAGCAGCGGATTCATCTTCTTCTTGAGCATGAGATAGACGATTCCAAACAGCCCCATCGTGACAAAGCCCGGGAAGATTCCGTTGAGCAGCTCGGCCAGCGTCTGAGCACCATCGCCCGCGCCGACCATGAGCGGAATGTCCACGGTGACCATCTCCATGGTCATAGCACCGATTACCATGGCGCCCATGATAGAGGCCATCTTGACGATCGTGTCCATAATGCCCGATTCCTGGACCTTGCTGATCATGTCCGAGCCAAAGCGATATCCCACAAACGTCAGCAGGTAACGGATGATGTAGTGAGGGACGTTGAACACGAGCAGGAACAAAATCGGGCCAAGAATGGAGCCCTGCAGCGCCAGCGACGTGCCGACACCCGTTGCCAAAATTCGCAGCGTGCCCCAGTAGAAGGCATCGCCCACGCCGGACAGCGGTCCCATCAAAGCAAGCTTGACATTAGAGATCGCGCTCGTGTCAAAGCTATCGTCAGTAGCGTTGACCTCCTCCATTGCAGCGGCGATGGACATGGGGAGCGTCGAGATGTACGGCGTGACGTTATAGAGCTCCATATGGCGCTTAAGGGCGGCCTTAAAGTCCGCATCCTGCGGATACAGCTTGCGAAGGATCGGCATAAGGGCCCACATAAAGCCGATATGGCCCATACGCTCGTAGTTCCACGAATGCTCATAGGGAATCGAGCGCCAGAACAGCTTCTTAAGGTCTGCGCGGGAAATCAGCCCGTCGTAAGAAGACTCAAACTTAAAACTCATCGAACCCACTCCCAATCGCAGGATCCTCGGTTGCCACTGCGGGCTGCTCCGCCTTTTTCTTGTCACCCAAAACCGTCATCGCGACGACGATGATCGCGGCAAAGATCGCCACGCCCGTCGTGCTAATGCCAAAGTAGGCGACGAGGAAGAAGCCAGCGAAGAAGAACGGAGCCACCGTTTTGTTCATGATCATCTGAGCCAGCATCGCAAAGCCGAGTGCAGGCAAGAAGGCGGCGGCGACATCCATGCCGGTCTGAACGAAATCGGGAATGATGTTGAGCAGGCTGGCAACAGCGTCGGCGCCAAAGAAGAATGCCAGGGGAATAATCAGCAGGCCGCACCAGCTCTGCGCGTAACCGGCGATGAGCATGTTGCGCGTGATGGCCTTGGTGTCCCCGTCCTCGACGTTTTTGTCGATACGGTGCACCAGCAGCAGCATGACCGGCTGGCCCAGGGCCGTATCGAGCGCCAGGACGATCGTTGCGATGGGAATGCCCAGGGTCAGGGCCGCCGAAGCGTCCGCGCCGGCCTGCATGGCAAGCGACACACCCAGGATGGTTCCGGAAATCGTATCGGGCGGGTTATACGCGCCGACCGAGATGGCGCCGACCATGGCAAGCTCCATCGTGGCGCCCATGATCGTGCCGGTCACCATGTCGCCCATGACAAGGCCAACCAGAGGTCCGAGCACGATCGGGCGCTGGAGGTAGCTCGTGCCCGTCAGCCACTCGGAATAACCCAAAAGGGCGATCAGGAAAATCAGGATTGTCTTGATAACCATGATGGCCCCTAACCGATGACCTTCACGGCGTCAGTCTTCGCATCTGCCGGAATCATCTGAATGAACAGCTCATAGCCCTCGCCGAGCAGCTCTTTGACGTATGCCTCGTTTTCGGGCGTGAGAAATACGCTGGTCGAGACCTGGCGGGCGTCCTCGCTAAAGGCAACATTGCCGAGGTTGATCTTCTTGATCCCCATCGCCTTGGCGACGGCACCGGCCTGCTGGATCGTCTCGCAAACCACGAAGAGCTTGTACTTGTCGGTCACACCGCTCTGGAGCGCCTTGACGGCGTCCTCGGTGTTTTTGACAACGACCTTGCAGCCCTCCGGCTTTGCAAGGGACAGGGCCTGCAGACGAAGCTTGTCATTGAGGACCGTGTCGCTCACCAGCAGGATGCAGTCGGCACCCAGAGCCGAGGTCCAGCTAACGGCAACCTGGCCGTGAAGCAGTCGATAATCTACACGAATCATCTGAATCATGATGTGCTCCCTAGTGGGTAAAACTCATCGAGTTCGGCCTGCCCCAGCAGGTCGTTGACGTACTTGACCTTGGTGTCGTCCGCCTCGACGATCTGGCGAATGGCCTCATCGATCGGGGTGGATTCGGGCACGAACAGCAGCTGAATAAGGAGCGGCAGGTTCATATTGGTCACGAGGTGCGTGTTGGGACGCGTCTGGACGATCTTGGTGAACTCGTTGTTGACACTGCCGCCAAAGAGGTCGGTGCAAACAACGACCTCATCGTCCGCGGCAAAGCCGTCCAGAATCGCTGCGGCCTCCTTGGTCAGGTCCTCGTTTCCGTCGACATACATAGAGAGCGCATGGACGTTTTCGCGCTCGCCGGAAAGCAGCCCAATGCTCTCGACGATTCCAGACGCAAAATGGGCATGGGATGCAACGATAAACTGCCTCATTCGATTCCCCTTTCTTGCGAATTTCGGCATAAAAATGCCCGGACGCATGCGCCCGGGCAGGGTGCTTCTTGATCAGTAGCTTATTTGTCACCGATTAGTAGTCGAACTGGTGATAGTAACGACGGTAGTTGAGGTTGTGCTTGGTGACCGTCTCGTAGTAAGCGGCAAGGCGATCGGTGATCAGCGAGGAGAGGATCCACGGAGACACGATGACGCGGAACTCGTCGTCAAGGCCGGGGATCGCGAACTCGGCGGTGTCGATGATGTTGATGTCGGTGTCGCCGGTCACGCCG
>CAUAEH010000008.1 GCA_958427975.1 uncultured Collinsella sp.
CTGCTATGCGGGCGCTGCCGGCCTCATTTTTGGCTGGGTGCTCGTGACCACCGGAAAGCTCCGTTACACGATCCTGTTGCACTTTGCCTTTAACGCCGGGTCGTACCTCATGGGTTTGCTGTGGTTTGTGAACACGCCGCTCGACGTGGCAGTCACGGTTGCCATCGTCGGCTTTGTACTGGTAGAGGCGATGCGGTCGCTCAAGCTGACGTGCCAGTTGGCTTGCTCCCGTCAGTAAATGTGATTCCCCTAAGGAAAACACGGTTAGGTGCGTCTGAACGTGTTTCCCCTAGGGAAATCACGGCTAGAGACAGCCTAAGTGTGTTTCCCCTAGGGAAAACACGCCTGGGCCGATGAAGGGGCGCCGGCTGGCCAAGAGACGCCGGCCGGCCCTCGCCACGCTAGTTGCGGCGTCCGCCTCCGTTGGCGCCCTGACGCCCCTGTGCCGCGCGATTGCGACCGGCAGTGTTCTGCGCGCGGGACATACCGCCGTGACCCTTGCTGCCCTTGGACCCCTTGCCGGCGGCGCCACCGTGGGCCTTGCCGCCCTTCTTGCCGGTGCCATGCCCACCGCCGGCAGACGTCTCGCCCGGGCGTGGCGGCACGGGGCGGATCAGGCAATGCTTGGTATAGCCGATCAGGTCACGACGCCCGGCCTTCTCCAGCGCCTCGCGCACCAGCTTGTAGTTCTCGGGCTTGCGATACTGGATGAGCGCGCGCTGCATGGCCTTCTCATGCGGGTCGCGCGCCACGTAGATCGGCTGCATGGTGCGCGGATCTACACCGGTGTAGTACATGCAGGTCGACATGGTGGACGGGGTGGGGTAGAAGTCCTGTACCTGCTCGGGCATGTAGCCCATGTCGCGCACGGCTTCGGCAAGGTCCACGGCTTCCTTCATGGTTGAACCGGGGTGGCTCGAGATCAGATACGGCACCACGTACTGCTTGAGTCCGTATTCGCGATTCAAGCGTTCAAATTTACGGCAGAATGCGTCGTAGACAGCTCGGCTCGGCTTGCCCATCACGGACAGCACCGCGTCGCTCACGTGCTCGGGCGCTACGCGCAGCTGGCCCGAGACATGGTGTTCCAGCAGCTCGCGTAAAAACTCGTCCGAGGCATCGGCCATGGTGTAGTCAAAACGGATGCCGCTGCGCACGAAGACCTTTTTGACGCCCGGCAGCTGGCGCAGGTCGCGCAACAGCTGCGTGTAGCCGCTTTCGTCGACCACCATGTTCTTGCATACGCTCGGCCACAGACAGCGCTTGTTCTTGCACACACCGTGCTTGAGCTGCTTGTCGCAGGCGGGGCGGCTAAAGTTGGCCGTTGGTCCACCCACGTCGTTGATGTAGCCCTTAAACTCGGGATCTCGCGTGAGCAGCTCGGCCTCGCGCATGATCGAGTCGTGGCTGCGCATCTGCAACACGCGGCCCTGGTGGAAGGTGAGCGCGCAAAACGAGCACTCGCCAAAACAGCCGCGGTTGGAGCTAATGGAAAACTTGATCTCAGCAAAGGCCGGCACGCCGCCTGCCGCGTCGTAGTCGGGATGCCAATCGCGTGCGTAGGGGAGTTCGGCAACCTCGTCCATCTCGTCGGTGGTGAGTGTTGCCGACGGCGGGTTCTGCACCACGTACACGCTGTTGGGATATGGCTCTACCAGGCGATGCCCGGTGATGGGGTCCATATTCTGCTGCTGCACGTTAAAGCTGCGCGCGTAGTTGAGCTTGTCGGCGGCAAGGTCATCCCAGCTGGGCAGCAGGTCGTAGTCGTAGACCTCGTCGAGCGAGCTGGTGCGGTAGACGGTGCCGTTGATATAGGTAATCTGATCGACGGGCAGTCCCGCGTCGAGCGCGTCGGCGATCTCGACGATCGCGTGCTCGCCCATGCCGTAGATGAGGATGTCGGCGCCCGAGTCGAGCAGTACCGAGCGCTTGAGTTTGTCCTGCCAGTAGTCGTAGTGGGCCAGGCGACGCAGGCTTGCCTCGATACCGCCGATAATGATGGGGGCATCCTTGAAGGTCTGGCGGATGAGGTTGCCGTAGACCGTGACGGCGCGATTGGGACGGCGCCCCTCCTCGCCACCGGGGGTATAGGCGTCGGTGTGGCGGCGGTGCTTGGTTACCGAATAGTGGTTGACCATTGAGTCCATGTTGCCGGCGCTGACGAGAAAGCCCAGCCGCGGCTCGCCGAGCACGGTGATGCTGGCGGGGTCGGTCCAGTCGGGCTGGCAGATGATGCCCACCTTGTAGCCGTGCGCGTCGAGGACGCGGCTGACGATGGCCATGCCAAAGCTGGGATGGTCCACGTAGGCGTCGCCGCAGATGTAGACAAAGTCACACTGGTCCCAGCCGCGCGCATCCATGTCGGCGCGACTGACGGGGAGGAACTTATCGCGGCCTGGACGCCAAGGACGCGAGGGCGCTGCTGAGGCATGCGTGGGTCGCGAGCCCTGCGCCTTACCGCCGCGCTTTTGCTGCTGGCCCTGTTTGCCCTGCTGACTGCGCTGGTTGTTCTGAGCGTGCTGAGGCTTTTTTGCCACGATCCCTCCCGGTGTCTGTATGCTGCACGTAATTGTAACCAGTCTTTTTGGGACGGCGCTAAAAAGACTGGTGGAGTACATGAGCTGGTGAGTGAGAGCGTCGCTGAGCCAGTCGTTTGTTTCCAGACTGTGTATCTGCGCGTTGGAGAACCCGTCTCGCGCGCACGCCATGTTGTCAATGGGTTACAGTATGAACGGCGGTTATGTTTCCGCCAACGCACGAGAGAGTCGTCAACAAGGAGGATGCACGACGATGCAGCGTGCCAAACAGATATCGGAGTCCATCGAGCTGGGCATCATCTTGGCGCTCGCCGGTGGCTTTATGGACGTGTATTCGTACATTGGGCGCGACCATGTTTTCGCCAACGCGCAGACAGGCAACATCCTGCTCGTGGGCGTGAGCATCTCGGAGGGCAACTGGGCACTTGCGGAGCGCTACTTCTTCCCTGTGGTGTCGTTTGCCGTGGGTATTATGCTTGCCGATCTGGTACACGAGCGGTTTGGCAGCGTGATCCACTGGCGTCAGGTGACGGTGTTCTTTGAAGCCGTCATCTTACTGGGCGTGAGCTTTATCCCGGGCGGCAATTTCAACCTGCTCGCCAACTGCCTCACCTCGTTTGCCTGCGGCATGCAGGTCGAGAGCTTCCGCAAGATCCACGGTCACGGCATCGCTACGACCATGTGCATCGGCAACTTGCGCAACGCGCTGCAAAACGTGGACGATTACATCATCACCCACAGGCGCGGCTTTTTGGAAAACGGCCTGCTGTACTTTGGCGTGATCTTTATCTTTGTGTTTGGCGCCGTGTTGGGCAACTGGTGTATTGAGCGCATGGGGCTGCACGCCATCGTCGTGGCGAGTTTGCTGCTGTTTGTCGCGTTTGCCATCATGTTCATCGACCGCGAGCGCGACTTGCGCTTACGCTGGAAGGTTGCGGCCGAGGCTTGGAAAGAGGGCTGCCGAAAGTAGCCTAATGCGGCAAAGGGGCTGTCCCTTTGCCGCATTATTTTTCATCATCTGTTGAAACGCTTTAACACTTTTGATGTTCTCACGCGTTTTTCGTTTCAAAAGCGTTAGGATGGGACTCATAGCGTGGGGCGTAATGGGTGCCCCGCACACGATGGGAGGCTATCAATGGCTAATCGTTTCGTTCTCAATACCATCTCTTATCATGGTTCCGGTGCCATCAAGGAGATCCCCGGCGAGCTCCAGCGTCGCGGCTACAAGAAGATTTTCGTCTGCTCCGATCCCGATCTGGTCAAGTTTGGCGTTACCGCCAAGGTGACCGACGAGCTCGACGCCGCCGGCATCGCTTGGAGCCTCTACTCCGAGATCAAGCCCAACCCCACCATCCAGAACGTCAAGGACGGCGTCGAGGCCTTCAAGGCCGCCGAGGCTGACGCTATCGTGACCATCGGCGGCGGCTCCTCCATGGACACCGCTAAGGCCATCGGCATCATCATCAACAACCCCGAGTTCGCCGATGTCCGCAGCCTCGAGGGCGTTGCTCCCACTAAGAACCACGCCGTGTTCACCATCGCTGTGCCGACGACCGCCGGTACCGCCGCCGAGGTGACCATCAACTACGTCATCACCGACCCCGAGAAGGTCCGCAAGTTCGTGTGCGTCGACACCAACGACGCCCCCGAGGTCGCCGTCGTCGATCCCGACATGATGGCCTCCATGCCCGCCGGCCTGACCGCTTCCACTGGCATGGACGCACTGACCCACGCCATCGAGGGTTACACCACCAAGGGTGCCTGGGAGCTTTCCGACATGTTCCACTTTGAGGCCATTAAGCTGATCAGCGAGAACCTGCGCGACTCCGTCGCCGAGGCCAAGTCCGGCCAGCCCGGCTCCGGCCGTGAGGGCATGGCTCTTGGTCAGTATGTCGCCGGCATGGGTTTCTCCAATGTTGGCCTGGGCATCGACCACGCCATGGCTCACACCCTGTCCGCTCACTACGACACCCCGCACGGCGTCGCTTGCGCCATGCTGCTGCCGATCGCCATGGAGTTCAACAAGCCGGTTTGCGCTGAGCGCCTGGCCAAGGTTGCCGTCGCCATGGGCGTTGACACCACGGGCATGAGCACCGCCGAGGCCGCCGATGCCGCCATCGCCGCCGTCAAGCAGCTTTCCGCCGACGTGAACATCCCGCACGTCTGTGAGGCCATGAAGGCTGACGAGATCGAGGTCCTGGCCAAGGACGCCATGGCCGACGCCTGCTTCCCGGGTAACCCGCGCGAGGCAACGCTCGACGACGTCATCGAGCTCTTCAAGAAGATCTGCCCGGCTGCCTAACTTGGTTCGGCGGGCCCTGCCCGTTAGCCCCACAATCGTCCTCGGACATGTCGGAAGCCCCCGCTGCGCACTTCGTGCGGCGGGGGCTTCCTCCGACCTGCGGAAAGATTGCGGGGCTAACGGGCAGGGCCCGCCGGCTCGTTATCGTGGCGGGCGCAGTTCTGAGGAGCTCAATGGGTCATCTCGCTAGGTAAAAAGACGGTTCGCGGTGGTATTGTTGCTGTGGGTTTAATTCGATATGAAAGGGTGACTTTGGTGTCCAAGATGGATTCTACGCTCTCCTATATTACTGACCAGCTGAAGGCGCTGACTTCTATTGCTTCGCCTACGGGGTTTACTCGTGCGGCGACTGATTATCTGATGGAAACGTTGCGCGATATGGGCTTTGGGCCCGAGCGTTCCAATAAGGGCAACGTGCTGGTTGAGCTTGGCGGCGAGGGCGAGCCGCTCGTGTTGGCGAGCCATGTCGATACCCTGGGCGCCATGGTGCGCTCCATTAAGGACAATGGCCGCCTGCGTCCCACGACGCTTGGTGGGCACCAGTGGCCTACGGCCGATGGCGAGAACTGCACCGTCTACACGCGTGACGGCAATGTGTACACGGGCGTGGTTCTTAACACCGAGCCTTCGGCGCACGTGGCCGACGAGCCGGTCAAGACCATCGAGAAGAACATGGAGATCTTGCTCGACGAGAACGTCGACAGCAAGGACGATGTGCTCGAGCTGGGTATTCAGACCGGCGACATCATCGCTATGGATCCTCGCACGACGGTGACGGAGAGCGGCTACATTAAGAGCCGCTTCCTGGATGACAAGCTATCGGCCGCCATTTTGTTGGGCTTGGCGCGTGCCGTCGCCGCTGGCGAGGTGACGCTTTCGCGTAAGGTTTCGCTGCTCTTTACCGTGTACGAGGAGGTGGGCCACGGCGGCGCCTTCGTGCCGGCCGACACGCGCGAGATGATCAGCGTTGACATGGGCTGCGTGGGCGACGACCTAGGCTGCACCGAGCACATGGTGTCGATCTGCGCCAAGGATTCGGGCGGTCCGTACAACTACGACCTGGTGACGGCGCTGTCCAATATCGCGCGCGAGCTTGAGCTCGATTACGCTATCGACGTGTATCCGCATTACGGTTCGGACGTCGAAGCCACGCTCTCTGCCGGCTACGACATTCGCCATGGTCTGATCGGCCCCGGCGTGTATGCGAGCCACAACTACGAGCGTAGCCACATGGACGGCGTGCGCAACACCTTCGAGCTCGTCCGCGCCTACGTACAGCGCTAGCGATGCAGCGGCCTCGGCTGATACGGCAGTACCGACCGAGGCCGTCCTCTCTAAGTTGCGGTGAAATAGGGACTGTTTGGCGGTTTTAAACGCTTAAACAGTCCCTATTTCACTGCAATTTATGAAGGGGATGGGGCTACTTAAGTGCGCCGGTCACCGTGCCGCCGCCGAGGACGATGTCGCCGCGATAGACTACAACGGCCTGGCCGGGGGCGATGGCTCGCTGCGGCTCGTCAAAAGTCAGCAGCATTTGCCCGTCTTCGCCGCGCGTAAGGGTCGCTGCTTGGTCTTTCTGACGGTAACGGTACTTGGCGCCCACGCGAATGCCGCCGGCATCGAGTTCTGCCTCCATGCGGTCGGCAGGGGCGCTCCAGATCCAGTCGTCGGCCGTGAGTGCTGTGGCCGTTAGGTCCTCGGCCTCGCCCAGATGCACGGTGTTGTTGGCGGCATCGACGCCCGTCACATACACGGGATGCGCCATCGCGACGCCCAAGCCCTTGCGCTGGCCGATGGTATAGCGCAACGCGCCGTTATGGCGTCCGACCACGCTGCCGTCGCGCCACACAATGTCGCCCGGTGCAGCGGGATGTCCGCAGCGGCGCTCGATATAGCCCGCGTAGTCACCGTCTGGAATAAAGCAGATATCCTCGCTCTCGGCCTTTTTGGCGTTGGCAAAGCCCTGTTCGGCGGCTATGCGGCGCACGTCGCGCTCTTTGTCTAGGCCTGCCAGCGGAAAGATCGTGTGCGCCAGGCGCTCCTGCGTAAGCGAATATAAAAAGTAGCTCTGGTCCTTTTTGGGATCTTCGCCGCGATGCAGCTGCCAGGTGCCGTCTACTGTCTGGCTTGTTTTGGCGTAATGACCCGTTGCGATGTAGTCGCAGCCCATGTCCAGCGCCGCACCGAGCAACGCGCCAAACTTTATGTGGCGGTTGCAGATGATGCACGGGTTGGGCGTCAGCCCCTCCTGGTAGGCGTTCACAAAGCGCTCGATAACGCTGTGGTCGAAGGTCTGCTGCAAGTCGAGCACATGGTGGGGTATCCCCAGACGCTCGGCGACGGCCTTCGCATCGGCGATGTCGCGGTCGACCTTACTCATGCCCGTGGCGGGATCGGGCGCGGGGCAGGTGAGGCGCATGGTGGCGCCGACGCATTCGTAGCCATGGCTTTTGAGCAGGTACGCGGTCACGCTGGAATCGACGCCGCCGCTCATGGCGACGAGCACGCGCTTGTTGTGCATGGGGAGGTTCTCCTTGGTGGCATGTGGCCAAAAAAGAAAAGCGGCGCGGGAGGCTGGTTCCGCGCCGCAGACATTGTAGCAAGTTCGGGCGTCTCGTGGGACACCCTGATTGGATGGGCTCAGACTGCCGGGAGAGAGGAGACCGGCTCGTCCGTGGGCTCAACCTATGGGCGACAGGCCCTAGTCCTGGAAGAGCGCCGTGGACAGGTAGCGCTCGCCGGTGTCGGCAAGCAGGGCCACGATGGTCTTGCCCTCGTTCTCGGGGCGCTTGGCCAGCTGCAGCGCGGCCCACACGGCGGCGCCGGACGAAATGCCCACGAGCGCGCCCTCCTTGTGGCCCACGGCGCGGCCGGTCGCAAAGGCGTCGTCGTTCTCGACGGGGATGATCTCGTCATAGACCTGGGTGTCGAGGACGTCGGGCACAAAACCGGCGCCGATACCCTGGATCTTGTGCGGGCCGGCTTGGCCCTTGGAGAGCACCGGGGAAGTGGCGGGCTCGACGGCGACGACCTTGATTTCGGGGTTCTGCTCCTTAAGGAACTCACCCACGCCGGTCACGGTGCCGCCGGTTCCAACGCCGGCGACGAAGATGTCGACCTCGCCGTCGGTGTCATCCCAGATCTCGGGGCCGGTCGTGGCCTTGTGGATGGCGGGGTTGGCGGGGTTCACAAACTGGCCGGCGATGATGCTGTTTGGCGTCTCCTTCTGCAGTTCCTCGGCCTTGGCGATGGCGCCCTTCATGCCCTTGGAACCGTCGGTGAGCACGAGCTGTGCGCCATATGCCTGCATAAGCTTGCGGCGTTCGACGGACATAGTCTCGGGCATGGTGATGATCACCTTGTAGCCGCGAGCCGCCGCCACCGAGGCGATGCCGACGCCGGTGTTGCCACTCGTGGGCTCGATGATGGTGTAGTCGCCGCCGCGCACGAGCTTGCCGGCCTTCTCGGCCTCGTCGATCATGTTCTTGGCGACGCGGTCTTTGACGGAGCCGGCGGGGTTGAAGTATTCCAGCTTGACGAGCACGCGGGCCTTGAGGTCCTCATCGGCCTCAAAGTGAGTGAGCTCCAGAAGCGGAGTGTGGCCGATAAGCTGATCGATGGACGTGTAAACATTGCTCATGGTGAACCTCCAAAGTGTTCAAATGACTGGATACCGTGTGGTTTTACGGTGTGTGTAGCAGCGAAACCCATAAACCTTATGGGTTGTTCTTTTTGCTGTTGGCAAGCATAGTAGACAGTAAAGCCTAGTAACGCAATAGGAAATAGAAGATTATTACGAGTCGATTAACCAGCTTGACGGGAATAGGTATTTTCAAAACAAATTTTTCGGCTAGAATTTCTACGGACTAAATGACCGAAAGGCAGCACTATACATGTTGGTTTCTACTAAGGGCAGATATGCCCTGCGCGTTATGGTCGACCTGGCCGAGCACCAGGCGGCCGGTCGCATCCCGCTCAAAGAGATCGCGGCGCGCCAGGGGATTTCCGAGAAATATCTGGAGAACATCTTGGCTACGCTCGTGCGCGCCAACATGCTCTCGGGCATGCGTGGCAAGGGCGGCGGCTATGTGCTCACGCGCCCGCCCGAGCAGTACACGGTGGGCGAGATCTTGCGCCTGACCGAGGGCAGTCTGGCGCCGGTCGCCTGCCTGGATGGCGACTGCAAGGGCTGCTCGCGTTCGGATGAGTGTCCCACGCTCGACGTGTGGAAGAACCTGGACAAGCTCATCAACGACTACCTCGACGGTGTGACGCTCGATCAACTAGTCGCTCCCAACCATGGCTACGACTACGTCATCTAACCCACACCTGCATTTGGGGACGGGGTGGAAATGGTAGATTCTCTCGCCCTTTGAGACTTGAAAAATAAGAAGGCCGCCCATTTTTGCGATGGGCGGCCTTCGTTTTGGGCTGTTGAGACGGACACGGTCGGAATGGCCGTTTTAGTCCTCGGCGATGCTGTCGAGGATGCTGCGCGTGATGGACACCAGGATGCTGCCCATAAAGGCCGATCCAAAGCTGGCGATGGAGATGCCGACGCCCAGCAGGTTGACCGACAGGTAGCTCGCGAGCTCAAGCATAAAGCTGTTGACGACAAGCTGGAAAATGCCCAGCGTAATGATCGTGAGCGGCAGCGAGATGACCGTGAGGAACGGTTTGACGAACGAATCGACGATGTTCAGGAACAGTCCCACGAAGGCGAAACAGACCCAGGTCTCGGCAAAGCCGAAGGGTTGGATACCGGGGACGAGGCACGTGGCGATCGCGATGGCGATCGAGGTGAAGAGCCAGTTAAGCATAAAGCGCATGGCGTGAATCCTTTCTTGCGCCGGGGTTGCTGGCGTCGCGTGAAGCGGCTTGCGGCGGCGACCTGGATGGTTGCGCGGGCGCGCCGCGGTGTTTGGGCGCCCATTGTCTCAAATATTCGTGGAGCTTACGTGCGCATATGGTTTCTAAACGGCGTTCGTCCTGAAAAACGCGCCGCTGGCAGAGAGTCTTGTCGCTTTAGTTTGGTGGTGTGCTACACTGCTACGGGCAAAAGCCACAGGCGTTGCCCTATTGCATAGAACGGGCGAACGATGCCCGATGTCAGTATCAACTTCGATGCCTTTTGGCGGGTTTGGCGGTGATCGATGAATATCGAGAACATGTTTGACAAGCCTGATGTCAAGCAGCTGGTCCACGCATTTAGCCTTTTGGACGACGAGAAGGATATCCAAGCGTTTTTGACCGATATCTGCACGCCGCGCGAGATTTGCGACCTTTCTCAGCGTTTGCAGGTTGCGCGCTATTTGGACGAGGGCGAGCCTTATGTTGAGGTTCAGGCCCGTACCGGCGCTTCGTCCACCACGGTGAGCCGCGTTTCAAAGGCGCTGAACGGCGAGTACGGTGGCTACCGCAAGATCCTCATTAAGTTGGAGGATGGCGAGTAGGCCAGCGACAACATTGAATTACGAAGAACCGTCCCTCCGGGGGCGGTTTTTATATGCCTGCAATCGGCTGGTGCGTTGGGTTCAGGTTGCTTTGTACCAAAAGATGGAACTGCGGTGGCAATGTGTCCGCTTGGGCGGGTAGGATGGATGCATTGATTATTGCGAACGGTTTGAGCGGAGGACCATGCCTGTTCGAATCTATACCACCAATGCCGGCACGGATTTGAGCGATGCCGAGTCGGCGCTGCTTGCCGACCTTATTGCCCGTCACGGGCGTGTCGTGTTGCTGGCACCAACGTTTGCCGAGCTCGATCTGTGCCGTCATGATGCGGCGGAAGCCGGCATTTCGCTGGGTATCGACTACAAGACACCCGCATCGTGGCTTCGCTCGCTTTGGGAGCTTTTGGGCGACGGGCGCGGTTTCGTCGACAACCTGCAACGTCAGATGCTGTTTTCGGATATGATTGCCCGCCGCGACGATGCCGACCTGCAGCCGCTTTCGCGTAGCCAGGGCACGGTGCGCATGCTCGCGCGCATGGCCCGCGATGTGCTGCCGGGTGTGGCGGGGACGACGGCCGAGCGATGCGGTGGCAACAATTGCCAGCCTGAGCCAAAAAGTGATGCCGAGGCTCGTGTGTTTGAGCTTTTGCGTGCCTACGCGGGCGGTTTGGACCGTCGAGATATGGTCGAGCCCTGCGAGGCAGCCGACATTATGGCCGGTGCCCTGGCCGATAGCCTGCCGGCGTGCGCCCGCGCCGTATGCGTGCGCGGTACCACGTCGTTTACGCACGGTCTACTCGAGCTGCTGTCTGCCGTGGCGAACAATGGGGGAGAGGTCGTCGTGCTGCTTGCCCGCGAGCAGGCGGCGATGCGCGAGGAGCTTGCCACGGCATTTGATGCCCGCGGTGTGCTGTTTGAGATCGCGCCGCTGGGGGAGGACGCCGTCGCGTCTGATGTCGCTTGCGGGGCCGCCGCTCAGCCTGCCTTTATTGAGGTCGCCGGCCCCCATGCCCGTGCTCATGTCTATGCGGACGCCATCGATAAGTTGGTGAAAGCGCACAAGGAGTCCAAGGCCGATAAAGCTACTGCAACGCCCGCCGACCCCGTGCGCGTGCTCGTCGTTTCTGCCCGGGCACCCCAGCTGTTCGGCGAGCTCGCCGCCCGTTTGGCGGCGCGTCACATTGCGGCCGAGACGACTGAGTTCACGGCGTTTTCCCAGTCCATCGCGGGCAGGCAGTTTACGGCGCTCGCCAACCTGATCGAGCGTATGAAAGCCGCCGACGAGGGCACCGCTTCCAAGACTGAGTGGTGGCCCGCGCCGGAGCTTACCGACTGGATCTACAGTCCGCTTTCGGGCGCTGATGCCGTCAATGCCCGTACCTTCGATAAGAATATGCGTCTCTCGCGCAGCAAGACTACCGCGGGCGTCAAGAGCCTGCTGCAGAGCGTTCAGGGCCAGGTGAGGGGCGCGCGCAAGGCGACGAGCGACGATAACTGGTTTAAGAACGTACCGTGTGTGGTCTCGGACGTGTTCCAGGCGCTGTGGCGTGACAAGCCCGTGACGGCGCTTAAGGCCATGCTTGCCGTTGCCGAGGCGTTGCCCGATCGCGCTCTAGGCGGCCTTGACGGCCAGGCCCGTCGCCAGGCAGAGACGGCTTTGCTGCGCCATGCCATCGACATCCTTATGAACGATGCTCGCGCGCTCGACGTGTCGCAGGCCGCGACCGTGCCGGTTCTCGACGGCGTTCGAACCAAGGTGGACAAGCGCAGTACCGCCTACGATTACGAGACCTACGAGGTCGATCGCACACCACGAGCACAAGTGCGCTTCGCGTCGCTTGCCGATGCGTCGGTTCTTCGCCCTGGCAGCTACGATGCCGTGCTGTTTGCCGATGTCGACCTGGACAGCTATCCGCTTTCGCACGAAGAGGGCCCGCTTGCCACGTTGACAGCCGAGCTGCGCCGCGACGGCGTGTCTTTGGAGCCCGCTGCCCTGCTGCGCGTGCGCTTTGGCCGTGCGATGCAGGCGGCGAGCGGTCCGGTCGCGCTCGCCCGTGTGACGCACGATCGCCAGGCACGCGAGTGCTACCCGGCAGCCGTATGGACCGAGCTGTGGGCACATGCCGAGGCCGCTGGCGCTGCCAAGCCCATGCGCGTGGGCGAGGGCGATATCATCGCCGACTTTGATCCCGCGGCAGGTGAAGGTCTTAGGCGCGAGCGCGTGACCTGCGAAGCTCCTCAGCATCTGAGCGATGAAGCCATTCCGTATTTGGTCCTGTGCCGTCGCGATGGCGAGGGTGAGGACGCGCCGCTTGTGCCGCGTCTGACGTCCGCCTCGCAGATCGAGGCCTATTCCACCTGCCCGCTGTGCTGGTTCGTCTCGTATCGCGTCAAGCCCCAGTCGATCGACGCGGGCTTTGGCAACATGGAGAAGGGCAACTTTGTCCACGACGTGCTGGAGCACTTGCATGCGTGTCTTCCGCAGAAGGGCATGGAGCGCGTGACGCCCGAGAATCTGCCGCGCGCACAGGAGCTGCTGCGCGAGGTCTTTACCGATACCTTGGCCGAGCATGCGGGCAAGCGTGGCAACGAGGGCCCGCTGGTGCCGCTCTCCCCGGTGGAGGAGCGTCAGGTGGCCGAGATCTTGCCGCAGCTGGAGGGCGTCCTTGCCTACGAGTCCGAGGCGCTGACTCCTTTTGCTCCGCGCTACCTGGAGTTTGCCTTTAACGATCTTAACGTTGAGTATGCCGGTTGGCCGCTCGGCGGGCGCATCGACCGCGTAGATGTGGATGCCGAGAATCGCGCCGTGGTAATCGACTACAAGCATCGCACGGGCGTTGAGGAGTTTAAGCTCGCCGACCCTACGGTGCGCGACGAGGAATCGGGCACGGCGCCCATCGACGACCCGCGCTGGCTGCCACCCCATACCCAGACACTCATCTACGCGCAGGCCATGCGTCGGGCGCTGGGCCTAGATACCCGTGCTGCGCTCTATTTCTCGACCAAGGGCGGCAAGCCCGCGCTGCGCGGCGCGGCGAGTGCCGAGTTGCTCGAGGAAGAGCGTGGTGACGGTCGCATCCCGGGCCTCAAGAAGGGCTTCCCGGGCGAGGGCGGCAGCATGGACTTCGATGCCCTGCTCGACCGCGTGGAGACCGGCATTGCCGAGCGCCTGCGCGAGCTCGAGGCAGGTGACGTCGCCGCTGTCGACCCGACATCGGCGCAAGCCGCGCATGCGCGCTGTTCGTATAACCACCAAGGAACGTTTGTAAGGAGGGACGTGTAGACCATGGATCTTTCGACTTTGATGCCGCAACAGCTGCAGATTGTCAAAACGCTCGACCGTCCGCTATTTGTCTCGGCGGGCGCCGGTTCGGGCAAGACCTTTACCCTTACGCGCCGCATCGTCTACGCGCTCTCGCCCGAATCCGGTCCGTTCGTTGAACATCTGGATCAGGTGCTCGCTATTACCTTTACCAAAGATGCCGCGGCCGAGATTCGCGACCGCGTGCGCCGTGCGCTTATCGACGAGGGCATGGACGAGGAAGCGCTGACCGTCGACGACGCGTGGATTTCGACCATTCACGGCATGTGCTCGCGTATCCTGCGCGCGCATGCGCTGGAGCTGGGCATCGACCCCGAGTTCACGGTGCTCACCGATACCGACGAGCTTATGGACCAGGCTGTTGAGCATGTGCTGGCCCGCGCGACGGCGCCCGATGCCGCCCCCGAGCTCGCGGCATCGCTCAAGGCCCTCTATGCCTGGTATCCCATGGCGGGCGAGGGCGGTTCCTTTGGCACCGGCACGACCATCAAGGGCCTGGTGCGCGAGCTGCTGGAGCTCTCGAGCCAGTTGCCGGGCGGCATGGACGACGTGCGCGTGGCACGCGGCCAGGCCGATACCTCGGCACTCGCCGATGCCTATCGATCGGCGTTGGGTGCAAGCAAGGCCGCGACCGAGAAGGCGCAGATGGCACTCGACGCCATCGACGCGTTCGAGGCGAGTGGCAAGACCATGGCCGATGCGGCGCGACTCATGATGTCGTGCGCCATGCCGCGCGCGAGCAAGGCGTTCCCCAAGGAGCAGGTCGAGCTGCTCAAGGCCGAGGCCGCCGATGCGTTTATCAATATCGTGCTTGCCTGCGGTGGCCCGGCGCTCGATGCGCTGGTGGGCCTGGCCCGTTCCGTGGAGGCTGAGTATCGCGCGCTGAAGGCTGCCCAGTCCGCTCTCGATAATAACGACCTGCTGCGTATGGCTTACGAGGCGTTGCGCGATTACCCTGCCATCCGTGCTGCGTACGAGGGCCGCTTTAAGATGGTCATGATCGATGAGTTTCAGGATACCGACCAGATGCAGGTCGATCTGATACGCTACCTGACGGGTGCGGGGGAGCGCGCGCTGTGCACCGTAGGCGATGCACAGCAGTCCATCTATCGCTTCCGTGGCGCCGAGGTCGAGGTGTTTCGCCGCCAGGAGCGCAAGGTGGGCTCCTCTGCTGCGCCCGAGACGGCTGTCGCATCCGATGCCCCCGCTGGCGAGCTCGTCAAACTCGTGCGCAACTTCCGCAGCCACGACGAGGTGCTGCGCTACGTAGCACGCGTCTTTGACGGCAACACCGGTGGTTTGATGCAGGGGTTCTTGGATCTTGAACCGAGCGACAAACGCGAGGACAAGCTCAAGGCGAAGGCTTCGCGCCGCCAGGCGCTGTTCGTTGCCGGTGGCAGCACCCAGGAGCGAACGCAGGCGAAAGCTCGTGCGATTGCGGAGCGGTTCCAAGCGCTCGTCAAAGCGGGCCAGCCCCAGGGCGGCATGGTACTGCTGCTGGGCCGCATGACCAACGCCGACGTCTACGCCCAGGCCTTCCGCGATCAGGGGCTCGACTGCGTCATCGCGGGCGGCTCGGTCTTTGCCCAAGCAGCCGAGGTGCAGACGGTGCGCGCCCTGGTTTGTGCGCTCGCCAATCCGGCCGATACGGCGCAGGGCCTTATGCCGCTGCTCGCCTCGCCGATGTTTGCGCTCGGCGCCCAGGAGTTCCTGGCGCTGGCGACCAAGCTCGATGGCGAGACGGGGGAGACCTCGCGCCGGAATATCGACATGGGCATCATGAGCGATTCCGATGTGCCGGGCTTGCAGGGCTTGCCGCTTGTGACGCGTGCCCGCGAGGTGCTGCGCTACGCACTGCGTCGCGTGGGGCGTGATTCGTTCGCCGCCATCGCGCGCGACGCGGTCAATGCCTCCGGCTGGTTCGTGCGCCTGGCGCAGCGCGGCCCCGAGGGCAAGGCCATCGCCGCCAACGTGCTCAAGGCGCTCGACGCCGTGGCCGAGGAGGAGGCCGAGTTCGGCAACTCGCCGCGTTCCATCGCGCTGGCCTTCGACCGCTTCTTGGCGGGCAAGGAGGCCCCGGGTGCCCTCAACGAGGAGGGCGACGGCGCGGTGCGCATCATGACCGTGCATGCGTCCAAGGGTCTGGAGTATCCGGTCGTAGCGGTTGCCGAGTGTTTTGGCGTGCGCAAGCCGTCCGGTACGGCTCAGATGGGGCGTGTCGAGGGCGGAGCGCAGGTCGTGGCACTGCCAGCTCGTTTTGATGGCGTTAAGCTTGCCGATGGGACCTTTGTGAAGGGCGATGACGTCAAAAAGCAGTTTGAGCATGCGTTTAAGGGCAAGGGCACGTCGCTGTGGCTGCCGCCGGAGCTCATGGAGGACGTCTGTGCGACGGGTTCTCCCGCCGAGGCATTTGCTCGCCTGCGCAACGACGACCTGCAGCTTTCGCTCGAGGAGCGGGCTCGTCTGCTCTATGTCGCCATGACGCGAGCGCGTGAGCTGGTCATTCTGGCGATGGATGCCGGCGTGAGCCGCGGCAAGGTGACGGCGCCGACCTTTGATGTCGAGACCGATCTGACCTACGATGTGCTGCGCCGTATTTTGCCGACCGATGCTCTGGATATGCCGCAGCTCGATGCCGACCGCTTGGTGTTCGACAACTCCCAGCTGGGCGACTACGAGCTCATTTCGCTCGCGGGCTTTACCTTTGGCGAGCAGACGTTTGAGGCCAACGCTTCGCTGGATGCCGAGGGCAGGCTTGTTCGTGGCGATGCCGATACGGATGCTGCCGACGATTTGGCCAGTACAATCGTCCCCGGTCCTGTCGACCCCAAGCCCGATTCGTTCGAGCTTGTGTATCCCCAGGCAGTGGACGTGCGCATGGGCATCTGTCCGTATCCGATGCGTGACTCGTATAGCTACTCGTCAATCGCCGCGGCACTCCATGCCGAGACGGAAGACCGTGCCGCCGAGGCTCGTGTTCCCATGGACGAGGCCGGCGATGATGCGGAGTCGGATGGTTCCGAGATGACGGACGCAGACGTGGCCGCTGTCGAGCCCGCCGGCAATCCCATGGCGCTGGGCTCGGCCTTCCACGCCGCCTGCCAGTGGCTCATCGAGATGGGTGCCGATGCGCTGCCCGCTGAGCGTGCCGACGCCCGGGCTCGCCTGTGGCACCTGACGCCAGAACAGCGCGAGCGCTTCGATGTCGCTCTGGAGCGCTGGCTCAAGTCGTCGGTTCGTGCCGAGCTGTTCGCGTGGCCGTGCGTTCGCGCCGAGGTGCCGTTCTTCTCGCTGGGCTGCGAGGACGAGGACATCGCCCGCTACGGTGCATATGCCGAAGGCGCCATCGACGCTTTGGCGACCGACCCGGCCGATCCGTCACGCGCACTGGTCATCGATTACAAGACGGGTGGCACGCCGGATGAGACGCCGGACCAGCTGCTCGAGAAGCACGCCCTGCAGGCGCGCGTCTACGCCGACGTGTTGCACAAGGCGGGCTTTGAGACGGTGACGGTCAAGTTCGTTCGCGTGGAGCAGGCGAATCCAGCCATCTTCGTCGAACCCGCCGAACCTCAAGTAGTCATCTACAATCTCTAGCCCTCAGATAACTTGCGGTGGAATGCGGACTGTTTTGGCCAAAAAAGCCGCCAAACAGTCCGCATTTCACCGCAACTGCAAGAGGAGCCGTGTTGGTTTGGCTAGGTTCGGGTGCTGTCCGTGCCGTGGGGTAAAATCGTTCAGTCAGAACACGAACCCGCATCGGAGCTCATCACATGGCATTCGTCCATCTGCACAACCACACTGTCTTTTCCATGCTCGACGGCGCAACCCGTATCCAGGATATGGTCAACCGTGCCGTTGAGCTGGGCATGCCCGCCGTGGCCATTACCGACCACGGCTACATGTATGGCGTGCCCGATCTGGCGCTGGCCTGCGACGCCGTCAACCACAACACGCCCGAGTACAAAACCTGGAGCCACGACAAGGCCTTCTTGGAAAAGGACCGCCGCGACGAGCTGGTGGAGCCCGACCCCGAGGCAAACCCGCGTGAGCATGCCCAGTACGTCAAAGACATGGCCATGTGGGACGAGAAGGGCAACATCGACGAGCTCAAGCCGCCCCTGGTCATCAAGCCCATCTTTGGCTGCGAGGTCTACTTTACGCCGGACGAGACCCTTGCCCGCGACCACAAGCCCGAGCTCTACCATATGATCCTCCTGGCCAAAGACCAGGAAGGCTACGTCAACCTGATGCAGACGGTCTCCGAGGCCGCCGTGCAGGGCTTTTACTACAAGCCGCGCGTGACGCTCGACAACCTGCGCCGCCATGCCAAGGGCATGATCTGCACGAGCGCCTGTATCGCGGGCATCATCCCCAAATACATCGACCGCGGCGACATGGAAGGCGCCATCAAGTGGGCCGAGACCTTCCGTGATACCTTCGAGCCCGGCGACTTCTACATCGAGATCCAGGAACACGGCATCACCACCGACAACGGCCTGACTGACGAGCAGATGGACCGCACGCTCATCGATATCGCCAAGCAGGTGGGCGTCAAGGTCATCGCCACCAACGACTTCCACTACCTGCGCCGCGAGGATGCGCCCGTGCAGGACGTCATCATGTGTATTGGCATGAACGCCAAGGTCGACGACCCCAACCGCATGCGCATGACCGGCTCGGAGTTTTACATGAAGACCGAGGAGGAGATGCGGGCGATGTTCCCGTATTGCCCCGAGGCCTGCGACAACACGCTCGAGATCGCCGACAAGTGCTACGTTGAGCTGGACTGGGACTCCATCATCCTGCCGCGCTTCCCGTTGCTCGATCCCGGCGAGACGCATGAGAGCCAGTTCCGCCGCGAGTGCGAGAAAGGTCTGCGCCAGCACTATGGTGACGACTGGGCCACACGCGAGATCGGTGGCGTCAACATCAAAGAACGCTTTGAGTACGAATACAAGGTCATTTGCGACAAGGGCTTTGCCGCCTACTTTTTGATCGTTGCCGAGTACGTGCAATGGGCCAAGGACAACGGCATCGGCGTCGGCCCCGGCCGTGGCTCGGCCGCCGGCGCTATCGTCGCCTACGCCATGAACATCACCGCGTTCGACCCGCTCGAGAACGGCCTGATGTTCGAGAGGTTCCTGTCCCCGCAGCGTACCGAGATGCCCGATATCGATATGGACTTCGACGATGAGCGGCGCCTCGAGGTCGTGGAGCACGTTCGCCAGCTCTACGGCCCCGAGAAGGTCACCCACGTCATCACCTACTCGACCATTAAGGCCAAGCAGGCCATCAACGACGCCGCGCGCGTGCTGGACTATCCGGTCTACATGGGCCAGCGCCTGTCCAAGATGGTCTCGAGCGACCCCAAGGTCAAGCTCAAGCAGGTGCTCGAAAAGCAACCCGGCAAAGAGGATCTGTTTAACCCCGATTTTGCCGAGGCCTATAAAAAGGACGACGACGCTCGCCGCATCATCGACACGGCGCTCTCGATCGAGGGCCTCACTCGTGGCGAGGGCGTGCACGCGTGCGCCGTTTTGATCTGCCGTGACCCCGTCAACGAGCACGTGCCCACCAAGCTCGATACCAAGGGCGGCGTCGAGATTACCCAGTACGAGGGCCATACCGTTGCCGACATGGGCCTGCTCAAGATGGACTTCCTGGGCCTGCGCACGCTGACGGTTATCTCCAAGGCCAAGGCCAACATCAAAAAGAACTTCGGCATCGACATCAAAGAGGAAGAGATCCCCTTTGACGATCCCGAGATCTTTAAGCTCATGGGCTCCGGCCACACCGCCGGCGTCTTCCAGGTCGAGTCCGCCGGCATGACGGCCACGATCAAGAACATGAAGCCCACCGAGTACAAACACGTCGTAGCATTGATCGCCCTGTACCGCCCGGGCCCGTTGGGCGCCGGCATGGTCTCGTCCTACATCAACCGTATGAATGGTAAGGAGCCGGCGGTCTCCTACGACGACCGCCTGGACGACATCCTGGGCGAAACCTACGGCACCATGGTCTACCAGGAGCAGGTTATGCTCATCTCCGTCGAGATGTGCGGCTTCTCCAAGGGCGAATCGGACTCGCGTATCCGTAAGCCCGTGGCTAAAAAGAAGATCAAACTGCTCACGTCAACGGTGCTCCACTGGGAGGATGGCTCGGACGAGACCACCTACGACCACTGGATGAACGGCGCCATCAAGAACAACTACACGCGCGAGGTCGCCCAGAAGATTTGGGACGATGTTCTCGAGTTCGCGTCCTACGCCTTTAACAAGTCGCACTCCGCCGGTTACGCCATCCTGGTTATGCAGACGGCATGGCTCAAGGCGCACTATCCGCATGAGTACATGGCGGCCGTTCTGACGTCCTATACGGGTAAGACCGACAAGATCGTGCACTACGTCTCGGCGTGCCGTCACGACGGCATCCCCGTGCTGTCGCCAGATGTCAACGAGTCCGGTACCGAGTTCACGGCTACCAAGGAAGGCGTGCGCTTTGGTCTGGCCGGTATCCGCGGCGTGGGCACCGGCGTGGCGCAGGCGATTATCGCCGAGCGCGAGGCGGGCGGTCCGTTTAAGACGCTGCACGACTTTGTCGAGCGCGTGGACTCGAGCCAGGCCAACCGTCGCGTGATCGAATCGCTGATCAAGGCAGGCGCCTTCGACTCCACGGGGTATCCGCGTCGCCAGATGATGCACTTTGTGGATAAGAACAACCCCGAGAACATCATCGATGCCGCGGTAAAGCGCCAGAAGGACCGCGCGAGCGGCCAGACGTCGTTCTTCGACATGTTTGGCGACGTTGAGGGCTCGGGCTTTGAGGTGAGCGTGCCCGATCCGGACGGCCAGGAGTGGGACCGCCACCTTAAGCTGAGCCAGGAGAAGGAGGTTCTGGGCATCTATGTCTCGGACCACCCGCTGCGCCCGTTTGAGTATGCACTAGCCAAGGCACGCGACTTCTCGTTCTCGCAGATCGACACTGGCTACGAAGTTCAGAATCCTACGGGCGGTACCATCAACCAGGAGATTCCCGAGGGCAAGGCGCTGTGGTGGGCCGGCATGGTCTCGAGCGTGTCCAAGCGCGTGACCAAAAACGGCGACCCCATGGGCATCGTGCAGCTCGAGGACATGGAAGGCGAGGCCACGGTCGTGGTGTTCCCCAAGACCTACAAGGAGGCCGAGGGGTACCTGTACGGCGAGGTCGATCCCGAGACCGGTGCGCAGCTGTCCGATGCGTTTGTGCGCATTAAGGGCAAGCTCGAGCGTTCGGACCGCGGCGACCAGATCATCGCGCAGGAGATCGTGCCGCTTGAGCTTAACGAGGAGAACAACAAGCCCAAGGTGTTTGAGGTCATGGTGCCCAACAGCCGCTTTAGCCAGGGCAATATGGCGCGTCTTGCCACGGTGCTTACCGCCAACCCGGGCGGCGACCGCGTGGAGATCTTTATCGAGCAGGTGGACGGGCGCGTACTGCGTGCCGAGGTACCGGCCAAGGTCAACGCACGCTCGATTCCGCTGCTGGCAGAGGCAAAGGCCATCGTCGGCAACCAAGGCCGCGTGACGGTTATCTAAGCTACCCCGGGTGAGATTGGAGGAAGTGATGGCGCAGGGGACGTTTGTGCAGGCGCTTCGCAAAGAGGCGGCGTTGAGCGGCACCTTTATGAAGGGGCGTTCGCTCATGCTCAACGGCGCCGTGCTGTCGATCGAGGACAGCGGCTCGCGCTTCTCCAAAAACGTGACGGTTGAGGGCTCGGTGCGCGGTTCGCGCGGCGACCTGTACAAGACGCACGTGGCGCTCGACATGGACGAGCGCGAGGTGATCGACTACGACTGCGATTGCCCCGCCGCCTATCGTTACCCCGGTATGTGCAAGCACGCTATTGCCACAGCTCTGGCGTATTTGGATGCCAGCGGCGCCGAGCCCGTCGAAGGTTTGCGCACGCCGGTCCGCACGTTTACGGCGCAGCCGAAACAGCCTGCGCGCACCGCGCCCAAAGCGCCGGCCGTCAATCCCAACTTTCCCTTTCCGGCGCCCGTTCCCACGAGTCCCAGCCTCATGGCAGCGCTCTCCGATCTTTCGGACGCGCGCATGGATGAGCTGGCGAGCATGCGCCGCAAGCTCGCCGGCAGTGTGGATCCCGATGCCCCCAAGGCGGTGTTGGAGCCCTCGCTGGTGCCGTATTACAATCCACTGTTTGCCGAGCGCTTTAGCTGGGCGCTCGAGCTTCGCATTCGCTGTGGATCGGTCTCCTACGTGGTCAAGGACATCGACGGCATGGCCGATGCCTACGTGCGCGGCGGCACCTTCTCGTACGGCAAGAAGCTCACGTTTGTCCATACGCCCGAAGCCTTCGAAGACGTGTCGACAAAGCTGCTCAACCTTGTCGTGACGACAGTTGCCTATCTCGATGACATCACAAGCTCGCGTTCGGCGTCGTACGACTTTGCCCGCAGTGGTTTTGTCGCCGAGCGTCAGTTGCCGCTGTCCGAGCATAGCATCGTATATGTGCTGGACCTGTTGCGCGGCCAGACCATCTCTTTTGAGCCCGCCTGGTCGCGGGGGACGACGACGCATCGCACCTATGACGTGGCGGTCGAGCCGGCGCCGCAAGGGAAGGATGAAGCCCCGACCAAGCGCCCACCGCTCTTTGCCGCCAAAATCGCGCCGGCGGCTGGCGGCAGCTACGATCTGCGCCTGCCGGCCGATGCATACTGCTTCGCTTCGGGCGACGTTGCCTATCTGGTCGACACCCGCCGTGCGCGCCGCGCCGATGTGGCGTTTGCCCAGCATGCGGCGCCGTTTCTATCGCGTTTGCTGCCCTGTCGCACGCCGGTCCATATCGCTGCCGACCAGGTGGGGGAGTTCTGTCGTATGGCGCTGCCCATTTTGCGCGACTACACCGACCTCACCGCGCCCGCCGCGCTCGATACCGTGGCACCCGATCCGAGCTTTGCTATGGCAATCGGCGTCGATGATGGGCTCGTGACCTGCAAAATTACGGTTACCTACGGCGATTGGTCGGCGGATCTCTTTAGCCTGGGCGCTCCGGGTAGTCCCTTCGAAGAGCGGCGCCCGGGCGTGCCGCCCCGCGACGAGGTGGCGGAGTTTCGCGTTATGGACACGGCGGCCCTGTATTTCGACTTTTACGAGGGCGGTCTGGCGTTTGAGGAGCGCGATGACGAGAGCTTGTTCCGCCTGCTGACCGAGGGCCTGTCCGCCCTGTCCGAGCTGGGTGAGGTCATGCTCAGCGACCGTCTGCGCCAGATCTCGGTCCGCCCCGCGCCCAAGCTCTCGGTTCGTGCGACCGTCAAGAGCAATCTGCTCGATGTCGAGTTGGGCGCGAGCGGGCTTTCGGCCGCGGACCTTGCCATCTACCTCGACTCCTACAAGCGTCACCAGACGTTTGCGCGCCTTACGTCCGGCGACATCATTCGTTTGGACGAGGGCGCCCGAGCCGCGTTTGGCCTCGCCGAGGACCTGGGTGTCGATGCCGTCGACCTGCTCGACGGCGTGTCGCTTCCCGCGTCGAGTACCCTATTCGTCGATAGCATGCTCGCGCGCACGCCCGCGCTCGAGGCCGATCGTGACGCCGCGTTCCGCCGCACCGTCGAGCGCTTGGATACGCTCGGCAAGATGGACTTTACGGTGCCGGTCTCGCTCAAGGCCACACTGCGCGGCTATCAGGTCGACGGATACCAGTGGCTCGGCTCGCTCGAACACCTGGGCCTTGGCGGCATCTTGGCCGACGACATGGGCCTGGGCAAAACGCTGCAGATGATCGCACATATCCTGGCGCGCGTGGAAGCGGGGGACGCCAAGCCCACGCTTGTGGTGTGCCCTGCGTCGCTTGTGTACAACTGGACCGCCGAGCTGGAGCGCTTTGCCCCGTCGCTCGATGTGTGCGCCATCGTGGGCGCCAAGGCGCAGCGTCGCGTGCAGATTGCCGGCGTTGCCGAGCATAACGTGGTCGTGACGTCGTATGACCTTATGCGGCGCGATATCGACGAGTACGTCGAGCAGGATTTTGCCCGCGTGGTGCTCGACGAGGCCCAGTACATTAAAAACCCGCTCACGCAGGTAGCGCGTGCCGCCAAGCGCCTGCCTGCCGGCGTGCGCTTTGCCTTGACGGGCACGCCCATCGAAAACCGCTTGTCCGAGCTCTGGAGCATCTTCGACTTTTTGATGCCGGGCCTGCTTGGCACGCGCGAGTCGTTTGCCAAGCGCTTCGAAAGCCCGGTCGAGCACGCCGAGGGCGACAGCGCCGCTCGTCTGCAGGCACTCGTGTCGCCGTTTGTACTGCGCCGTGTCAAGGAGGACGTGGTGGCCGATCTGCCCGAAAAGATCGAGGACACGGTCATGGCGCAGCTCACCGGCGAGCAGCGCAAGCTCTACCTGGCCAACCAGGACCGCATCGCCCAGCAGGTGCAGCACCGCGAGGCCGGGGAGTTTAAGAAGGACAAGCTCAAGGTACTTGCCGAGCTCACCAAGCTGCGCCAGATCTGCTGCGACCCGCGTCTGCACTACGAGGATTACAAGGCGGGGAGCGCCAAGCTCGATACGTGCATGGAGCTCGTGCACGGCGCACTCGACGGCGGACATCGCATCCTGTTGTTCAGCCAGTTTACGGGTATGCTCGATATTATCGGTAAGCGCCTGGCCAAGGAGGATATCGCCTTCCTTAAGCTCACGGGCGCATCGTCTAAAGAGAGCCGCGCCAAGATGGTCGCACAGTTCCAGGCGGGCGAGGTGCCGGTCTTTTTGATCTCGCTCAAGGCGGGCGGCGTGGGCCTTAACCTGACGGCGGCCGACGTGGTAATCCACTACGACCCGTGGTGGAACGTGGCGGCGCAGGACCAAGCGACTGACCGCGCGCATCGTATTGGCCAGCAACATACCGTGACCGTGTACAAGCTCATCGCCAAGGACACGATCGAGGAGCGCATTATACAGATGCAGGAGTCCAAGCGCGACCTGGTCAACAGCGTGCTCGGCGGCGACGGCATCTCGTCGGCACTGTTCACGCGCGAGGATGTTCTGGCGCTGCTCGGCGGCGACGGGCGCTAGCCGCGCGCGGGGTGGGACTGCTGGAGTGGGCAGGACGGTCGACGCATTTTGGCCCGACCGCTTGCCTGATCCGTTATGTGTTCATTTGCAATGCCGTGGATGGTTTGTCTGCCTTTGGGCATAAGAACCATCAAGAACATTGGCACATCAGCAAAGGAGAACATCATGGCGAAATTCTTTAAGGACCCCGACGGTAAGCTCATCGCTGCCCTTGGCGACGACGTTGCGACCCCTGCCGGTTGCACGGAACTGACCGCAAACACTGAGGACGCGGCGCACGAGAAGCACGTGCCTGTTGTCGAGACCGAGCGCGACGGTCACGTGATTCGTGCACGCGTTGGCTCGGTCGAGCACCCCAGCCTGCCCGAACACTACATTGAGTGGATTGCGCTTGAGGCCGAGGGCCGCTTAGAGGTTCATTACCTTGAGCCCGGCATGAAACCCGCGACGTTTTTCGCGGGCGGCTCCAAGACCGGTACCGTCTATGCCTACTGCAACCTGCACGGGCTGTGGTCCGCGACATTCTAGGAGCGCGCCCCCGCTCGGGGTATCATAACTAGCATATGCACATGCAAGCGCCGGCTGCATTATGCGGCCGGCGCTTTTACTACGATTTCGATGGTTTACGACGGAAAGGGCTGGGCCATGAAGCTCGCGCTTGCACAGATCGATATGCGCCTGGGTGATATTGAGGGCATTTGCGGCCGCATCGAGGACCAGGCTCGTCTGGCCCACGAGCGCGGGGCGCGCGTGCTGTGCGTTCCGGCTCCGCTCTTTATGGGCGCCATGCCCGGTGGCCTGGTGGGCGCTGCCGACTTTGAGCACGACATGCTTGCCGGCTTGACTGGTGTCGCCGAGCGTATCCAGGAGCTTGACATGATCTGCATCGTGCCCGCGGCGGTTTCGTTTGAGGGCCAGCCGTTGCTCGACTACGTGATGCTCAAGGACGGTCATGTGGTGCCGGCGCGTTCGAGCATTGCCCTGCAGCGTGGCGAGAACAACGACACACGTTGGGCGCCGCCGGTGTTCGACGTGGACGGCGTGCGCATCGCCGTGATTTTTGACTTGGACCGCGAACTCGAGATGCTGCCGACCGGTGTTGACCTCATTGCGTATTTCCAATTCAACGCGTTTGACATGACCGACCGTGAGACTGCCGCCATTGCCGCCGTTCGCAGCGGCGCCTACCGCAAGATCGCATCCAAGCGCAGCGTGTGGTTTGCCTGCATGGCGCCGGTCGGTGCCTATGACGAGTCGGTGTATACCGGCGGTTCGTTTGTGCTCGACGACTGCGGTCGCGTGGTGGCCCAGGCGCCGTGCTTTGAGGAGAGCCTGCTGGTTCAGGAGATTCAGCGCGGCGTGATGCTCGATGCCCTGGAAGACCACGAGCTGCCCGAGTTTCGCTCCGAGGAATGGCTGTGGCAGGCGCTGGTGCTTGCCGTTCGCGATAACGCCCGCGCCCGCGGTGCGTCGCGCGCCGTGGTGGCGCTCGAGGGCGACTTGCCGTCGTCCCTGCTGGCGGCGCTGGCCGTCGACGCTCTGGGCCCGCGCAATGTGATTGGCCTGGTGCTGGGACGCAACCGTATCTTTACGCCGGCGCAGGAAGAAGCCGAGGCTGCCCGCTGTGCCGCCGTCCGTGCCATCGCCGAGCGTCTGCACATTCGCACCGTCGAGCGCGATGCACCGGATGCGGCGCGCGTGCTCGATCGCGACGTGTCGGCGGGCGATGCCGAGCGCCTGCGCTCGCGCACGCTGGGCCTGATGCTGGAGGATACGGCGCTCGAGCTGGGTGCGATGGCGCTGAGCCCGCTTTCCAAGACCGAATACGCGCTGGCGGCGCCGGCGCTTTGCGGCGGCTATCAGGGCGATTACGCACCTTTTGGCGATGTGTACCTGTCGACGCTTGAGTTTGTGGCGCGCGTGCGCAACCGCACGTCTGCCGTGGTGCCCCAAGAGCTCGTGACGCTCAACGCGGTGGAAGATTGTATGGAGCGAGTGCTGGCGCAGGCGCTCTCGACGCTCGACGGTCCGGTCGATATGCTCGACCGTGCGGCACAGCTGCTCGGCGGGCTTGAGCCGGGTGAGGTCGATGGCGCGCTCGAAGCGCACGTGGACCGCAATCGATCTTTCGACGACATCCCGATGGCCGCTGGCAAGCCCGAGGCTTGCTCGCTGCTGCTGATGCTCGTTCGACAGGGTGAGGCTGCCCGCCGCATGTTGCCGATGGCGCCGATCGTCTCGGCCCGTTCGTTTGCCGAGCGTGCCTGGCCGTATATGCTCGCGTGGTCCGACCTGGGGCTTAACGGCAAGGAGCGTATGACGGTCGATTCGCTGGCGCGCGCCGAGGTGCGCCGTTTTGCTGACGAGGATACGAGCGAGCGCGTGCGAAACGAGATGATGGGCGTGCTGGGCGAGCTACTGGGTATTTCGCCCGAGCAAATGGAGGAGCTGCGCTCTGAGGACGGTCAGCGTCGTTTACACGAGGGAATGAAAAAGTTCGAGGGCGAGGTTCAGAACGCCATCGATAAGATGATGGGCGGCCAGGGCGGCTCGCAAGGTAGTCCCCAGGGTGGCCCGATGCCTCACCCGCCAGTGGATCCGAGGCAGTTCCCCTTTTTCTCGCAGAACTAAACTGGGGATGGGATTCGCTTCCAACCCCGATACTTCAACTAAGCATCTTGGCCCCGTTGTGTTATTCTAGAACAGACGTTCGTGAATGATGCGCGGGGCCTTGCCTTGTGCTGTGCTGGTGACGAGGGGAGGTCGGCTTGGTTATCTTGGGCATCGACCCCGGTTTGGCCCATACGGGTTGGGGGATTATCGAGGAGCGGCGCGGCGAGGTTCGCTGCCGTGCCTACGGTTGTATCGAGACCAGCGCGGGCGGTCCGCTCGCGGTGCGTCTGTCGCATATCGCCCGCGACCTCAAGGGTGTCGTGGAGCGTTATCGACCCGATACTGCTGCTATCGAGAGCATTTACTTTGGCGCCAACGTTCGCTCGGCCATCCCTACGGCGCATGCCCGCGGTGCCGCACTCGTGGCGCTTTCGGAATGCGCGCTCGAGATTGGCGAGTACACGCCCATGCAGATCAAGCAGGCCGTCGTGGGCACGGGCGCCGCGGACAAACGCCAGGTTGCCTATATGGTTCGCACGCTCACGCAGCTCGATCACGACCCGCATCCCGACCACGCCGCCGATGCCCTGGCCTGCGCCATCTGCCACGTTAACCTCAGCCGCACCCGGGCACTTACCGGCGGCGAGTTCTATCAACAGAGAGGAACCGGATACTGATGATCTCCCAGCTCCATGGAACGCTTGTCGAGGCCACGATGAGCTCGGCCGTTGTCGATGTATCGGGCGTGGGCTTTGAGCTCGGCATCTCGGGCAGCACCGCGGCCACGCTGCCTACACCCGGCGGCGAGGTTCGCCTCTATACCCGTATGCAGGTGCGCGAGGACGCCATGACGCTCTTTGGTTTTGCCTCCAAGGACGAGCGTACGATGTTCGATCGGCTCGTGTCCGTGTCGGGTGTTGGTCCGCGCCTGGCGCTTGCCGTGCTCTCCACCTATGCCGTGGGACAGCTGTATTCCTTGGTAATGGCCGAGGACGACAAGGGCATGGCCAAGGTTCCCGGTGTGGGCAAAAAGACCGCGCAGCGTCTGATCCTGGAGCTCAAGAGCACCTTTGCCAAGGACAAGGGCTTTGTGCCGGTCGACGTGATTCCCGGCCAGGTTGCGATGCCGGTTCCTGCTGCTGCTCCTTCGGCGATCGATGACGCCCGTGCGGCGCTCCTTTCCATGGGCTTTAGCCCACAGGAGACCGATGTTGCCCTGAGCGGGTATGATGGGCAGAATATGCGTGTCGAGGATCTGCTCGGCGCGGCGCTTAAGCGACTCGGAATGGATGCGTGATGTGGGAAGCCGATGACTCTCAGGACCTATGGGCGACGCCCGGCAACTCGCCGGCGGCATCCATGGCGCACGGCGAGCGCATGGTGGGCTCGGAGCTGACGGCCGAGGACCTCGATGTCGACCGCACCTTGCGCCCCCAGCGCCTGGACGATTACTGCGGTCAGGAGCACATCAAGCAGAGCCTGCGCGTGCTGATCGAGGCGGCGCAGAGCCGCGGCGAGACGCTCGACCACGTGATCTTCTCGGGCCCTCCGGGTCTGGGCAAGACCACGCTTGCTACGGTTATCGCCAACGAGCTGGGCGCTCAGATCAAGACGACGAGCGGCCCGGCCATCGCGCGCACCGGTGACCTGGCGGCCATCCTGACTAACTTGCAGCCGGGTGACGTGCTGTTTATCGACGAGATTCACCGTCTGAACCGTTCGGTCGAGGAAGTTCTGTATCCCGCGATGGAGGACTTTGCGCTCGATATCGTGATCGGCAAGGGTCCGGCTGCGCGCTCGATTCGCCTGGATATTCCCAAGTTTACGCTGGTGGCGGCCACGACGCGCTCCGGAATGCTGACCGGTCCGCTGCGCGACCGCTTTGGCATCTCGTATCGCTTGGATTACTACACCGTCGAGGAGCTCGCCCAGATTGTGACGCGCTCGGCGACCATCCTGGGCGTGACGATCGACCATCCGAGCGCGCTCGAGATCGGCTCGCGCTCGCGTGGCACGCCGCGTTTGGCCAACCGTCTGCTCAAGCGTGTGCGCGACTATGCGCAGGTGCGCGGCAACGGTCCTATTGAGCTTGATATTTGCCGTCAGGCGCTCGAGTTCTTCGAGATCGATGAACTTGGTCTGGACTGGATGGACATTCGTATCTTGGAGACGCTTGCCAAGACGTTCTCCGGCCGTGCCGTGGGCCTGACGACCCTTGCCAGCGCGGTTGGCGAGGACCCGGGTACGCTCGAGGATGTCTATGAGCCCTATCTGTTGCAGTGCGGCTTGATGATCCGCACACCCCAGGGCCGTCAGGCAACCTTGCGCACCTTTGAACACTTGGGCATCGAGCCAGCCGTTTAGAGGCGGGTTTGTTTTGGCTGGTCTGTAGGCTATCGCTGAGCATTGGATAAACATATCGCCATTCATCGGTTACGGGTGTTTTACTATTGCGCGCCCGTGCTATGCTGAATTGGTCTTTTTCTCATCCGGTAACGAAAGGACCGCCCATGCCTACTGACATCGAAATCGCACGTTCCGTCACGCCGCTGCCCATTACCGAGGTGGCTAAGAACGCCGGCGTCGACGTGAAGCACCTGATTCCGTACGGCTTCGACAAGGCTAAGGTTGACTATTCACTGCTCAACGAGCCGACCGATCACCAGGCCAAGCTCGTCCTCGTGACCGCCATCAACCCCACGCCCGCAGGCGAGGGCAAGACCACTACGACCATCGGCCTTGCCGACGGTCTGCGTCGTCGCGGCGTCAAGAGCGCCGTGGCCCTGCGCGAGCCTTCGCTCGGTCCCGTGTTTGGCGTGAAGGGCGGTGCCGCCGGTGGCGGTTGGGCCCAGGTCATCCCCATGGAGGACATCAACCTGCACTTTACCGGCGACTTCCATGCCATCGGTGCCGCCAACAACCTGCTGGCAGCCATGCTTGACAATCATATTCAGCAGGGCAACCAGCTCGGCATTGACGTTAAGCGCATCATCTGGAAGCGCGTTGTCGACATGAATGACCGCCAGCTGCGCCACGTTATCGACGGCATTGGCGGCAAGGCCCAGGGCGTGCCGCGCGAGGATGGCTTCGACATCACTGTCGCCTCCGAGGTAATGGCGATCCTGTGCCTGTCCACGAGTATCAATGACCTCAAGGAGCGCCTGGGCGAGATCGTCGTCGGCTACAGCTTTGCCGGCGAGCCCGTCCGCGCCCGCGACCTCAAGGCTCAGGGCGCCATGGCGGCCCTGCTCAAGGACGCGCTCAAGCCCAACCTGGTGCAGACGCTCGAGGGCACGCCCGCGTTTGTCCACGGCGGTCCCTTCGCCAATATCGCCCACGGCTGCAACTCCATCATGGCCACGCGTATGGCTATGCGTTTTGGCGATGTCGCCATTACCGAGGCGGGCTTTGGTGCCGACCTGGGTGCCGAGAAATTCCTGGACATCAAATGCCGCATGACGGGTGTTCGTCCCAATGCCGTCGTGGTCGTCGCCACTGCCCGCGCGCTTAAGTACAACGGCGGTGTCGCCAAGGCCGACCTCAACGAGGAGAACCTCGAGGCCCTCAAGGCCGGCATGCCCAATCTGCTGCGCCACGTCGACAACATTCAGAATGTCTACGGTCTGCCCTGCGTGGTCGCCATCAACCGATTCCCGACGGACACCGAGGCCGAGCTTGCGCTCATCGAGTCCGAGTGCCAGAAGCTCGGCGTCAACGTTAAGCTTTCCGAGGTCTGGGCCAAGGGCGGCGAGGGCGCGCTCGAGCTGGCCGATGAGGTCATGCGTCTGATTGAGCAGCCGAGCGAGCTCAAGTTTGCCTATGAGGACGGCGCCGATGTGGCCGACGCCCTCGAGGCTGTTGCCACCAAGGTTTACCGCGCCGACGGCGTTGACTTTACGCCGGCCGCCAAGCGTCAGCTTGCCGAGCTGCGCGAGAACGGCTTTGGCAACCTGCCGGTATGCGTGGCCAAGACGCAGTACAGCTTTAGCGACAACGCCAAGGCCCTGGGCGCTCCCGAGAACTTCCGTATCACGGTGCGCGAGCTCAAGGTTTCCGCCGGCGCCCACTTTGTGGTCGCGCTGACCGGCAGTGTTCTGACCATGCCGGGCCTGCCCAAGGTCCCCGCGGCCGAGAATATCGACGTCGACAACGACGGCAACATCACCGGCCTGTTCTAAGCTCGCTGCTCATAGCCGCTTGCCCGCCCCGTCGTGCCTACCAAGGCCCGGCGGGGCTTTTTTGATCCTTAGACCCGCGCACGTCTTGTAGATACCGACGGACTCTGCCCATCATAGGCTTTTGCGCGGGTAGAATGCATGGATAACTTGAGGCTCACGCGCGACGGAAAGGAATCGTTGCATGGATCAGGACAAGACAACCGTGATGGGCGGCTACGGTTCCGCGCAGGCTGGCGATAGCGCCGATGCGACTCGCGTTGTTCCCAACCCCGGTTATACCGACCCCGCCGCGACGCAGCCTTCTGCCGAGCCCACCCGGGTTATGGGCTATGGCGACACGGCGCAGGATTCTTACGCTGCATCTTCGCAAGGCCCCTATGGCAACGCAGCTCCGGATCCGTTTGATTACGCGCCGCAGGATTCTTATGCTGCCTCGACGCCGAATCCCTATGATGACCTGCCGCAAAATCCCATTCCGCAGCCTCAGCAGACGACGTATATGCCTCGCACGGCGCAGCCTCGCTACGAGTCGCGCGAGCCGTATCGCGAGTACCCCAAGTCGATTCCGCAATATGGCGAGGACGAGGAGAAGAAGCCGTCGCGTTCGTCGAGCGTGACCAAGAAGATCCTCATCGTGCTGGCGATTTTCTTTGCGCTGTCGGTTGTGTTTGCCATCGTGTCGGGCATGCTCAACAAGCGGGGCGCCACGACCGATGCCACGACCGAGCAGGCCGAGACCACCCAGTCTGCTGCCGTCGATCTGAGCGATATCCCGGGGCAGTACTGGTCCAACGCCAAGAAGCTCCTCAAGTCGCGCGGCGCCGATCTTTCGAATGCCGTGGTCCTGACCGACGATGGCTCAACGCCCGTCATCGATTCCAACTGGGTTGTTACGAATGCCTACTATAACGACAACGGCAACCTGGAGATTCAGCTCACGCACAAGAACAGCTATGGCAACTCGTCCGGCGGCCAAAGCGGTACCGACAGCTCGAGCTCCAATACGCTGGAGGATTTGAGCAACAAGGCACAAGAGCTGGGCGATACAGCCCAAAACCTCGGCGATACTGCTCGGAATCTGGGCGATATGGCTACCAATGCCTGGGACGCGCTGCAAAACGGCATCTCGGGCGTGCAGGGAAACTAGCGGACGAGCGGAGCGGGGCTACAGCTGCTCGGCCGGACGGTCGGGCAGCTGTAGCCCGAATCAAACGTGACGACGCATGAGGCATCGGGTCGGCGCTCGTGCACGATGCGCGTGACGAGCCCCAGCAGCTCCTCGTCGGATATGTCAAAGCCGTCGGGACGCACCAGGTCAAACGAAACGAACCCGTCGTGCTCGTGCAGGTCGTGGATGGAGAGCGCGGGATCGATCTGCATGACGCCGCGCTTGACCCAGCCGCGCAGGTCGTCGCCGGTGGTGGCGATGGGGTCGCAGTGCAGCGTGATATCGATGCCCATTTGGCGCTTGATGTCGTGCTCGATGGTGTCCAAAATCTCGTGGTGCTCAAATGCGTCGCCCTCGCCGGGCATCTCCACGTGGGCGCTGGCAAACTGACGACCGGGGCCGTAGTCGTGCACCATCAGGTCGTGTGTGCCCAAGACCTGCGGATAGGACATGATCTTATCGCGGATTGCCTGGACGAGCTTGGGGTCGGGCGCTTGTCCCAGCAACGGGCTGATGGCGTCGCGCACTAGGCCCATGCCGCTGATGCAGATGAAGATGCCCACACCCAGGCCTGCCCAGCCATCGAGGTCAAAGCCGGTCGTCTGCGAAATAAGCGCCGCCACCAAGACCGAGCCCGAGGTGATGACGTCGTTTTTGGAGTCCTGTGCTGTGGCGATGAGCGTCTCCGAGTCGATGCGGTCGCCCAGTGTGCGGTTGAACGCGGCCATCCAGAGCTTTACGAGCATGGACGTAGCCAGTGCCGCAAGGGAAATGAACGTGTAAGCGGTGGGGGAAGGCTTGATGATCTTGGTGACCGACTCGAGGATCAGGTTGATGCCGACGGCGCAAACCAGGACGGCGACGAACAGGCCGGCTAGGTACTCATAGCGGCCGTGACCATAGGGGTGGCCTTCGTCTGCCGGGCGGCTGGCAAGGCGGAACCCGAGCAGGCTCACGATGTTGCTCGAGGCATCGGAGAGGTTGTTGAAAGCGTCGGCGATGAGGGAGACGGAGCCGGCGAGCAGGCCCGCGATGCCCTTGGCCAGGCACAGGATAATGTTGAGGCCAATGCAGATGAGGCTTGCGGCAAAGCCCGCGTTAGTGCGGCAAGATGCATCGACCGGCTCGCTTTCGCTGCCGGGAACAAGCATATGTACCAGCCGATTTACAAATAGCATAGCGGTCGTCCTCACAATCATGTTTAAGGGGATAGTGTAGCTCGCGCGGGGGCGCCGTGCACCGATGCTCAGAAAATGCAGCAATAGTCTGCCGGTGCTAACGAGCGAGCCTTCTCGTCTGCCTGGGTGGTCCATTTTGGGCCACATGGGTATGGGCATGTGCCTGTTTGCTCGACATACTTAATGTCGACAGCCCCTGTGCAAAGGAGGACGTTTCCATGGACGAGATGTTTGCCATTAAATGTCAAAACTGCGGCGGTCCTATGTACTCGCACCAGGCTAAGCGCAGCTTTGAGTGCGCCTATTGCGGTGCGATCATTCCGTGGCAGGCGGACGCCGGAGAGCCCAAGAGCGCTTTGGGCATTCGCCATACGCCGTTGACGGTGGTGGATGGACTGCTCAAGCTCACGCATGTGTCGCAACTCGAGCGCCCGGAGGACCCGGACTGGTATTTCTTCAATTCGCACTGGCGCAATCAGTCGGTCCTGGAACATCTGCTGTGGGAGGATCGCGGCACGGCGCAAGAGATCCAAGAGGCCACGCATGTGAGCATTCCTTGTCCCTTCTGCGGAGCGTCCTTTGAGGGCGAGTCAACGCAGCGCGTGTTTGAGTGCCCGTCCTGCGGCAACAAGATCGGCATTGCCGACCTGCTCAAGCCGGGGACGTTTAGCAAGCGCCTGACCTTGGGCGTTGGTGCGGAGTATGTACCTGGGCAGGGTATTCCATGTGAAATCTCGCCGCAGCAGGCACGTGCCAACGCGCTGCAGCTGGTGCGCCAGTACCCCGACGCCTTTGCCGGGCACGACGTGGAAGACGCGATCCAAAACGACATGATGCTCTTCTACTTCCCCATGGCGCTCGCGGATTTGCGCATGATGGCGTCCTTCCCGGGCAAGGGCCTGAGCAAGGAGACCTTGGTGTACTACGAGGTGCTCGACTGGGCGTATCCGAGGGCAAACTATCTGGATGTTCGACTTATGGGAATTTTGGAGCCGTGGGACTTTGCCAAGGTTGGGCCGTTCGATCCCGCCATGCAGGAAGGCGACTTCCGCGTTGTCTCCGTCGATGCGTCTACCAAGGACCAGGTGGTCATTGATAAGTTGGCGCTCGACATTGCCGGCAACGATGCCGAGGCGGTGCTGGGGCTCAATAAAAAGAGCATCCGCACCTGGGCGCGCAAGGCCCGCAAGCATAAGGACGGCCTAGTGATGGTGCCGGTCTACTTTGTCGATCGTCCGGCGACGGATGGCCGCGATGGCGAGCAGGTGCGCATTGCCGTAAACGGCCAGACGGGTCGTGCGGCCGCGGTGGTGTTTAGCGACAAGCGCGAAACGCATATCGTGGCACCGCTCAATCCGAGTCTGCATCTGTCCGGTGAGAGCACCGTGCACTCCACGCCCGTCGAGGTCAAATACGTTAAATCTCCGTTCCTGTACCAGATCGTGCGCCGTGGAGGCGGCGAGCAGCCGCGACAGGTGGCGGCCGCAGCCGAGGGTTCCTACCGAGAAGAAAAGCCCAAACGCCGCGGTCTGCTGGGTGCGCTATTTGGGAAGTAGGGGAGTGGCGCCGGGGTGTCGGGCTGCATCACAAGGTCATTAGATGAATTTAAAAGTGCTGGGAACGTGCTAACATTGCCGATAGCCTTAATCTTGTAGAAGCGGAGGCCGGATTATGGGTTTTGCGGATCAGCAGCTTCAGATTCAGGTACCGTATTCTCCTGACGACACGTTTAATGCCTTGAAGGCAGCTATGGAAAAGCTACCTAAAGTAAAAGTTGATAGCGCATCGCCCACAACAAGAACAGTTGCAGCCGAGATTGGTATGAGCCTTTGGTCCTGGGGTGAAAATATCAGTATTTCGGTTGTTCCAGTTGAAGGCTGATCTGGCGTTACTGTCATCTCGTCATCTAAGGTCAGGGCAAACGTATTAAACGGGGGCAAAAATGCAAAGAATATTGCCGAGATAGTCGATGCCCTATCGAAGGAGCTCGAGCAGTATCCGCAGGTCTCACAGACTATTGAGACGCTGGTGGATAGTGGTGATGTAGCTGCAAGGCTCGAGAGGCTTGCAGCGCTGCGTGAAAGTGGAGTACTTACCGAGGAAGAGTTTGCTGCAGAAAAGGCGAAAAATCTTTCGTAATTAGACACGATGGTTGGATTTGCATTCTGGTATTGAACTTGTTTATACCAGGCTGAAAACATCGTGTGGAATGAAAGTGCGCAGTAGCCTCGCCTTATACAGCAATAGGGACCTCTTTTGGGCGCCCTGCCTTTGGTGCGTCAGCGAGTCGTGCCTCGATGGAAGCTTTGGACACCATTCACTTGGTGCCATCCTTCCATGAATCCAACAGCCCTGCATTTATCAGTTGCGATACCCGCGCTGAGCTAACACCGAGTATACGCGCGGCATTCGCTGCGGTGACGGCGGGGATGTCGGCGAGTTCGCGGCTGACGGCTACGGCGATAATCTTGCCGCCGTGTCGCGGCTCATGTCCGAAGTCTGGCGCGGGAAGTTCAATGCCGTCCGAATCAAAGAACTCGAATTCCCATGCGTAAACCAGGTAAGACCTCCTCTAATGGCGAATAATACGAGGCGTACTCCTAGAAGCATTGCCAGTCGCATCGATGCGGCTGATCATGCCTATCTTAAAGCCTCGCGCGGACTCGAATTTCAATGTCGCCTAGCGCCTTCGTGCAGGATTCCCGAAGTGACTAAAATGTGACCATAGAGGCAGTTTTAACTCTAACCATGGGGAGCGATGTGTATGGACAACAACACTTTGCTATTCCAGGGTAAGGGTTCGGGCAGGTTTAAAGACGTCAAGATCTACCCTAACCGCATTGAGGTACTCAAGAAGGGCACTTTCGGCGGCAAGCACACCGAGATTGTCTACCTTAAGGACATCACGGGGGTCAGCAGGATCAAGGGCCGCGACGTTTTTCTGCGCAACAGGCTGTTGACTGCCTGTGTCTTTAGCCTGAGCAGCCGCTCCCAGGCTCAGGAATTCGTCAACGTGCTGAACATAGTGATGTAGCCTATGGCGGCGTTCGGGCCAAGGTAAAAATCGGGGGCACAGAACGGTGTCCTACGCTCCCGATTGAGTCGATGTGTTTAAAAGGCCGGCTTGCCTATTCGCTAGCGCCTTCGCTGTCTTCGCGGTCACTGGCAAGCTTTGCCGCGCCAGCGACCGTTGTCGCCACGGCGGCAGCGGCGAGCCCGGCGGCGATACCAGAGCCGTCGCCCGTGTCGGCGAGTTTTCCGCCCGAGTCCTTGCTCTTGTTGCCGCCGCCGTTCTTGTCGGCGCCGTCTGCGTTGGAACCCGTGCCGGCGTCGGCGCCGCCTGCACTGCCCGAGGCCGCTACGGTAAAGCTTACGGCTCCATCGCTGGCGAGCATGTAGTTCTGTGCCGCGTCGCCCAAAAGGTCTTTCGCGCGCACCCAGTACGTCCCTGCGGCAAATGTTTCGCCCTCGGCCATTGCCGTGCCCGGAGCGCCGTTCGCGTCGTGCACAAACTCGAGCTGGGCCGTGCAGGCATCGGTTTCGAGCTTGCCCTCGAGTGATGCCGCAATCTTGGCGCGCACGTCTTCGCCGGTCTTAAGGCCTTCGAGTCCCTCAAAATGGGGCGTCAGCGCGCGTCGATCGATATCGATGGGCACAGAGCCCTGCAGCCCCGTAACGGTCTCGTTGCCCAGGGCGTCGACATCCACGTATTCGATGGCAAACGCGCTGCCAGAAGCGGCCACGTTGAGTACGTTGCTGCTGTCGACAAGGCGGAAATGGCCCTCGCCAACGGTCTTGCCATCTTGGAGCGAGGCATCGCTCAGCGAGTCTCCATACGTCATGTGCATGCGGTCCGGGAGGCAGCATGAAACTGTTGGCTTGTGCTTCGCGTCGTAATTGCGTTGGTAGATGCTCCGGGCCAGTGCCGAATCGACAAAGTCGGACGCGATAATGCCAACGTGCTTGAGGCAATCTGACTTTGTTTTATCGCTGCCGCTGGGATTGATGTACTGGCTCTTGTACAGATGCTCGTTGACCACTCGCGCCGCGGTAAAAGGATTGCTTTCTTGTTTGTAATTCGTGCAACTGGTGTAGTTGATAGACCAGCAGCGTTCCAGGACTTGCACCTTGGCGCCATCATTGTCCTCGACGTCCACCTTGTTGCGCGTGAGATTGGTCGTCTCTCGCAGCGCCATATCGACCCAGCTAATCTTGTCGGTTCCGGTGCATTCAAAATGGTCCTGGGCGTATACCTTGGTGCAATAGGGCTCTTTGTCGCCCGCATTGCCCGTAGTCTCAAAGCCTCGCGCGTCTTGGACGAGGCACATCGACTGCCCGGAATGCGCCTTGATTTTGTCGTCCCATTGGGTGAGATCGAGGCCCCACGTGTGGCTGCTTACGCTGTTGCCGGCGAGTACAAATCGACGCAGCAGGACGATCTTTCCGCGCACCTCGTTCAGTGTGGGGATTCGGCTCGACGTGTAGAACAGATCGGGATTATCGTGCATAACCTTGGCGAAAGCCGTCGTAACGCTTTCGTCGGTAGCCTCGTCGTTGCCTCGTGACGCAAGCATGATGAGCGCTTCTGACGGGTTTTCGTTCAAAAATGTTTTGAAGTAACCGATGACATCGGAGAGATGCATAAAGCCCCCGTCTTTTTTGAGCAGGTAGCATCTTCCATGGTCGATACCGGGGTCGCCGTTCTCGTCGTTCCTTCCGAGTCGGATATCAAAATAGCGAATGCCTTCGAGCAACTGCGTCGGGATGTAATCCTGCTGGCACTTTGCTTGTGAGGATTGGGGCTCGGTGTCGTTGTCCACGCTGCAGGTGCCCGAATCATGCGTGCCCGGGATACTCAGCTCGTCGAGGTACTTGTTGTCGTCGACGTATTTCATCCAGCATGGTCCGTCGACGTAGCTGCTATACGTGGTCCAGTCGATACTTCTAACTGTGGTATTGATCTTGCCCATGTCGTAACCGACAAGTTCTAGCTCCCACGGAATGCTCTTACTCTTATGGCAGATCTTATTGTTGTCCTGGTCTTTGCCGTCCGATTCTATTGCTAGGTACTTAATGTCTTTTTTCTCGGTTTCTTTCTCGACCGTGCGGTCTCGAATGATATAGGTTCCGTTTGATTGACGTTCGAACGCAAAAGCGCGGCTGGGCTTGTTGTCATACTCGCCGCCCCATACGTGGATGACCTTTCCATCTTTGTCCGAGTCGTCGTCGACCGACCAAATGCTGTAGCCCGTCTTTTTATGCTCTTCGAAATTGAGCAAGGTGCGGATAGCATACCAGTTTGTATCGTCATTCTTGGTCGTTACGTTCTCAAGGATGAGCTTGCTGGACGTGCCGTCGTTAAACAGGTGGCAGACGTTGCCGCGAACGTTGCCGTCTTGGTTGACGCTCGCGGTGCGAAAATAGCCCGCGGGGCGAAGGCGAATGACGAAATTGTCGAGGCTGTCCGACGGTGCGGGTGTGTTGTCTGCAAATGCCGTTCGCAGGGGAATGCCCGGCGCTGCGGTTTCAGGCAGGCTTGCAAGTGGTGACAACGCCGCAAGCCCTAGGCCCAGCGTAAACGCTCGGCGGCTGATGGCATGGTGTTCGGTCATATCTCCTCCGTTCGCAGGGTGCGGTTATGCACTTGTTTTGGTCACTATACTGCCCAGATGTTTAAAGACGCCGGTTTAAATTGCCTGCGCGGCGCTATAAATCGGCGGGCGGACGTGTTGGGGCACTTGTCTATTTGTGCTGTTATCACGTTTGGGATGGTTTTGGAGCCCGGCATCCTGCGTTCGTCGGCTACCGGCATAAGAATGGGGAGGGTCGGCTTACCGGCCCTCCCTGGGTACGAAGCGCTGGGATACCGTCGCTTGTTTGCACTGCGTCCGTGTTTCCCGTTGTGCTCGCCAGTCGCTTAGCGCTTGATCTCGATATCCTCGAGCTTGACGTCCATGGCCTCGGTCTTGGCCTTGGCGATGTCGTCGGCAAACTCCAGAGACTTCATCATGGTCTCGACGGCGTCCTTGTGCTCCTCGACATTGTCGATACGTACGTACACACTGCCGCCGTCAACGTCAGTGAAGTACTCGGTCGTCACGCCGCCCGAGTGCGTAAAGTAGGCGCTGCGCCAGGTCTTGCCGTTGTACTTAACGGGATCGCTCTCGGTCCATCCGGAGTTGGCCTTCCACTTTGCCTCGTAGTCGAACAGTTCATCGGCGTTCTTGTCAGGATCGAAGACGGTGATGAAGCGGTCGCTGGCATGCTCGCTCTCGGTGAACTTAAACTGGGCCCTGTCGGCGGTATCGCCTGCGACGTCCGTGATTTCGACGCCCTCGGGCACCTCGACTTTAAACCAAATGAAGTCAGTCCTCATATCCACGGCGGGCTTTTCTGCTCCGCCGCCACCGCCACTTCCGGTAGCGCCGTCGCTGCCACCGCAACCCACCAAGGCAACTGCGGCAAAGAGACTGATGCAGAGGGTGAGAATCGCAAAGGCCTTCTTTTTCATGGTCGTGTCCTCCTCGATCTGTAACCGCCCATGGATTACCTGCCTTTACTGTACGCGCGAGCGGCTCGCTCGGGTGGGCCATGTGTCCCATTCTGAGGGCTGGAATTGCGCCGACAAGTGGCAATATGCGCGGGTCCAAAAGAGGGGAGAGCCGATGCTGTCGGCCCTCACCGGGGTTGGGCGCCCAGTGTTTTAAAGGGGCGCGTGTACGCGGGCATTGCCCCAATAGGTTCCTTGTTTATAGATATGTCCCAGTTTGTGACGTCCGGAAGTCCCGAAAGTTGAGCCATGTGCCCCATGTTTGCGTTGGCATGGTCTATCGTGTGCCATAGAAATCCGCGATGGCCAGGTGCGCTGACGCTTGAGTACTTATGGGCTAGACTTAGCACCATTATGTGATCGATGCGGTCGGTCGGTGGTTGCCACCCGACCGATGTATATGACTTGAAGGTGCGTGCGTATGAGCCAAGAGATGATGGACAAGACCTGCCGCGGGTTTGCCGAGGCGCTTGCCGCGCGCGAGCCGGTTCCCGGTGGTGGCAGCGCGAGCGCTTTTGTGGGCGCGCTGGGCGCCTCGCTGTGCGGAATGGTTGCCCGCTACGGTGCGACCAATCCCGCGCTTGCTGATCGTGCGGATGACCTGACGCGCGCGTTTACCCAGGCTGATGAGCTGGCCCAGGAGCTTGTCGAGTTGGTTGCCGAGGACGTTCGTGCGTACGGCCAAGTGTCGGCGGCGTACGGTATTCCGCGCGATGATCCGGCTCGACCGGCTGCGATTCAGGATGCACTGCACGTGGCAGCCATGCCGCCGTACCGCATTATGGATGCGTGCGGTCGTGCGCTGGCGCTGCTCGAGGACATGGCCGATAAGGGTTCGCGCCAACTGCTGTCCGATGTGGCGTGCGGCGCCGTATTCTGCCGCGCTGCCATGCAGGGCGCGAGTTTGACGCTCTTTGCGAACACCACGTCTATGAAGGATTGCGCTCGTGCTGAGGAGCTCGAGACGTCGTGTGATGAGCTGCTCGACACATGGTTGCCGCGCGCCGATGCGCTGGCGCGTCGCGCCTCCGACGCTGCAAGGAAGAGAGGATAGCCATGGCTGAACTGCTGAAGGGTGCTCCCGTTGCTCGCGCTTTGACTGAGGAGCTTGCTGCTCGCTGCGCAGCCCTGCGCGAGCGGGGCGTTGTTCCGACGTTGGCTATCGTGCGTGTAGGTGAACGCGAGGACGACCTATCCTACGAGCGCGGTGCGCTCAAGCGCTGCGAAAAAGTGGGGATTGAGGCTCGTCGCGTTTTGCTTTCTGCCGATGTTTCGCAGGACGAGCTGTTGACGGCCATCGAGGACATCAATACCGATTCGGCTGTTCATGGCTGCCTGATGTTCCGCCCGCTGCCCGCCGGCCTTGACGAGAACGCCGTCGCCGCAGTGCTCGATCCCGCCAAGGACGTTGACTCCATGACGCCGGCTTCGCTGCTCACCACGCTTTCGAGGCGCGGCGAGGGTTTTGCCCCCTGCACAGCCGAAGCCGTGCTTGCTTTGCTGGATCATTACGGCGTTGAGCTGGATGGAGCTAAGGTTGCTGTGGTCGGGCGCTCGCTGGTGATCGGGCGTCCCGTTGCCGCCATGCTTACGGCGCGCAATGCCACCGTGACGACGTGCCATACGCATACGCGCGACCTTGCTGCCGAGTGCCGTGCGGCTGATATTGTGGTTGCGGCCGTTGGGCGCGCGCACACGATTGGTGTGGACGCGGTTCGCGAGGGCCAGACGATCATCGATGTGGGCATTAACTGGGATGAGGACGCTGGCAAGCTGGTGGGTGACGTCGATTTTGTTGCCGCGGCGCCGGTTGTTGGTGCCATCACCCCCGTGCCGGGCGGCGTGGGGGCTGTGACCACCGCGATTCTCGCCAAACACGTGATTGAGGCGGCGGAGCGCGCATCGAAATAGGCGTTTTGGGCTGTTTGAGGGGGTTAGCTATATACCACGTGGTCAAACAATGCCAAATATGAGTACTGTTGCCAAGATAGTCACATATGTCTTACGTCTTTTTGGCTTCCTAACGGTATCCATTATCGTTAGGAAGCCTATTTTATTGAACTTATGGGGAATAACGTTGTCTTGCTTTTGGGCAAATGGGGATTTTCGGCACTCGTTACAGGGAAATTTGCTGCCACTAAATTGGTGACAGTACTCATATTTGGCATTTTTTGACCACGGGGGCTGCCGAGGCCGTGGTTTCGCCCTTTCTGCGCCGAAGCGATACACTGTTGCCGTTTGATTTCTTCGCTCAAGGAGGATGCGCATGCCGTGCACAACGATTCTGGTCGGTAAGAACGCAAGCTACGACGGGTCGACCCTGGTCGCGCGTAACGAGGACTCGTCCAACGGGGTATTTGAGCCCAAGCGTATGCGCGTGGTGCATCCCGACGAGCAGCCGCGCGTCTACACGAGCGTCCTGAGTCGCCTGACCGTTGAACTGCCCGATAATCCCATGCGCTACACGAGCGTCCCCGATGTTGTCCCGGGCCACGGCATCTGGGCCGAGGCCGGTTTCAACGAGCTCAATGTGGGCATGTCCGCAACCGAGACGCTTACCACCAACGAGCGCGTCCGCGGTGCCGACCCACTCGTGGACTACGTGCCCGCCAAGGGCAACGAGGGTGAGGACGGCTATGTGCCGGCGCAACCTGGTGGCCTGGGCGAGGAGGATATGGTGACCCTGGTCCTGCCGTACGCCAAGTCCGCTCGCGACGGCGTTCGTATCCTGGGCGACCTGCTCGAGCGCTACGGCACCTACGAGAACAACGGCATCGCCTTTAGTGATGTGGACGAGATCTGGTGGCTCGAGACCATCGGCGGCCACCACTGGATCGCCAAGCGCGTGCCCGACGACGCCTATGTAACCATGCCCAACCAGCTGGGCATCGACAGTTTTGACCTGGATGACGCCGAGGGCGCCCAGGCCGACCACATGTGTTCCGCCGACCTGCGCTCCTGGATGGCCGAGTGGCATCTGGACCTGACGCTGGGCGTCGAGGGCTACGGCTCGGCTGCGGTCTTTAACCCGCGCGAGGCCTTTGGCTCGCACAGCGACAGCGACCACGTCTACAACACGCCGCGCGCCTGGTACATGCAGCGCTGCCTCAACCCCAGTGACGTGTGGGATGGCCCCGACGCCGACTACACGCCCGAGAGCGACGACATCCCCTGGAGCCGCGTGCCCGAGCGCAAGGTGACCATCGAGGACATCAAGTACGTGCTTTCGAGCCACTACCAGGGCACGGAGTACGACTGCTACGGCAGCAAGGGTACGCCCGCCACGCGCGGCGCCTATCGTCCCATCGGCATCAACCGCAACAGCCAGCTCGCCGTGCTGCAGCTGCGCCCCTATGCGCAACCGGCGTATCGCGCCGTGCAGTGGATGGCGTTTGGCTCCAACTCGTTTAACGCGCTCGTGCCGCTGTACGCCAATGTCGAGACCATGCCCGAGTACTATGCCGACACGCAGGCTCGCGTGACGTCCGAGAATTTCTATTGGGCAAATCGCCTGATCGGCGCCTTGGCCGATGTTCGCTTCCATGAGTGCGGTCGCGCGGTCGAGGATTATCAGGAGAAAGTCGGTGGCATGGGCCACAAGCAGATCCATGACGTCGATGCTGCCGTAGCCGCTCTGCCCGAGGCCGAGGTGCCTGCCGAACTTGCACGCGCCAACGAGGCCTTTGCCGAGCGTGTTCGCGTAGAGACCGATGCTCTACTGGGCAAGGCGCTCTACACCACGAGCTGCGCCATGAAGAACTCTTTCGCGATGAACGACAACGTGAGATAGGGATTTCCCGTCGATCGAATAGCGCTAAAACGCTTTGTCGCTTTCACTCGATCTTGGGTACAAGAACGCCAATGCAGTTGTTTGTGATTGGAGACAACCATGGTTATGAAACTCGATCAGCTTGTTAACGGCGCCATCAACGTTGGCTTTGGCGCTGCCGCCGTTGCCGTCGAGGGCAGCAAGAAGGTTCTCGACGACCTCAGTACCAAGGGCGAGCAGGTCCGCAAGGACACCGCCACCCCCGATATCGCCCGCAGCGTGTCCGACATGTTCGAGCAGGCCGGCGGCACCATCTCCGACCTGACCGAGCGCCTGGGCATGCAGGGTGAGACTGCGGCGCAGCGCGTGCTCGACGAACTCATCCTGGCCCGCGTCCGCGTTATGACCGCCCCCGAGCGCACGGCCTTTTTGGCCCATGTGCGCGACATCGTCGATTCGGTCGAGGACAACGTGACTTCGGTGCCCGTCGAGTCTGTTGAGCCCGACGATGCGAAGGATACCGAAGAGGCCGAGTAGCAGCGCAGATGGCAGATTCCACCACCGACTACAACAATCTAGATCCCTTGGGTGACGAGACGGCGGTTGTCGATGAGGTTGAGGCCGCCGTCTCGGGTGCTCGTAAGAAGCCACGCGCTGTCGATATGGTCCCCGAGGAGCCCGACGCGATGGCGCCGGACGAGGAGTATCAGCTCACACCGGCAGGTCGTCGTGAGCGCATTGGGCAGATCGTTCGCCTGATCAAAAAGTACCGCGTATGGGATAACCTCACGCCGGTTCGTTTGCGCCGCCTGCTCGAGGAACTCGGCCCCATGTTCGTCAAGATGGGGCAGATTCTGGCCAACCGGTCCGAGATTTTGCCGCAACGCTTTTGCGACGAGCTGCGTCGTCTGCGCTCCGACGTGGAGCCGGTGCCGTACGAGGTAGTGCTTCGCTGTCTGGAGGAAGAATACGGCCTGCGCCTGGGGGAGATGTTCGATGCGATCGACCCCAATCCGCTTGGTAGCGCATCGCTCGCGCAGGTGCACCGCGCTCGTCTGGTGACGGGCGAGGACGTGGCCGTTAAGGTGCAGCGCCCCGGTGCGCAGCAGGTTATGGCGCAGGACATCGATATCATCCGCTCGGTGGTGCGTATCGTTTCCAAGTTCGTCAACACCGATCAATTCGTTGACCTGCACGGCGTGGTCGAGGAGCTGTGGACCTCGTTTCGCGAGGAGACCAACTTTTTGGCCGAGGCCAAAAACCTCAACGACTTCTACGAGTTCCATAAGAGTGTTCATGGCGTGACGTGCCCTAAATCCTATCTGGACCTGTGCACCGAGCACGTGGTGGTTATGGACTACGTCGACGGCATTTCGATCGCCGATCCTGAACGCTTGGTGGCCGAGGGCTATGACTTGGAAAAGATCGGTGCCGCAATCGTCGAGGACTACTCGACGCAGGTGCTCGATGACGGCTTTTTCCATGCTGACCCGCATGCGGGAAACATCATCCTCAAGGACGGCATCGTTTACTTCATCGACTTGGGTATGGTCGGACGTATGTCGAGCCATGACCGCGGTATCGTCAAAGACATGATTTTCGCCGTGGCCGAGGGTGACGTGCCCAAGCTCAAGGATTCGCTCATGCGCTTCGCCGTGACGCGCGGCGATTCGGCCGAGCTTGACCATTCGGCCTTTTTGTCCGACTTGGACTTTATTGTTGCCGACTTTGCCGGGCTCGACCTTAAAGACCTGGATATCGGCGAGTTTTTGACCTCGCTGTTAAACCTCGCGCGCAAAAATGACGTTGAGCTGCCGAGCGTGGTGACGATGTTCGCCCGCGGCATGGTGACGCTCGAGGGCCTGTTGACCGAGTACATGCCCAACGTCAACATGATCCAGATCATCCAGACGCACATCAAAAACGAGAAGAGCACCTACGCCCGCATGCGCGAGATGAGCCGCGATCTTGCCGCGAGCAGCTATCGCGCGGCAAAAGGCTCGCTCGAGGCGGCCGAGTATCTGGGCTTGGCTTCGCGTATGCTCACGCGCGGTCAGCTTAAGGTGAACACGCAGATCATGAGCAGCGATAAGGCGCTGCGACAGCTGGGCGGAATTATCGACCGTATGTCGATGGCAATTGTGATCGCCGGTCTGTTTATCGGTTCGTCGGTGGTGTACTACGCGCGCATCGAGCCGGTTGTGTTTGGTATCCCGGTCATTGGCTTTATGGGCTACGTGAGCGCGCTGGTGCTGGCGCTTATGCTGGGCCGCAATATCTGGCTCAACAGCCACGGCGGCAAGCACTAGAGGCTGCGACCGTCACCGCATTTTCCTTTCGCAAACAATAGCTTTTACCTTGGGCTTCGCCTGCGTGCGAGGCCCTTTTGCGTGATAGCATATTGACGGTTTTAATCGATGGCCTAGATGGTGGTGCGGAGACGCACGAATGCGCGGTTTTCCTGCGCGTTTGGGAGAATCGGGGTGCAAGTCCCCGGCTGTACCAGTAACCGTAATTCCTCTTGGCTCGGGATGTTCGCGTCGCAGATCGGACGGCGCGCCTGAGCCGTTAAGGTTAAGTCGGATCGCCTCCCATCTTGCATGCGGCTGCGGCGTATGCCGCCGGTGTGCATAGGGCTCTGGAGGGAAGGGGGACCCCGATGGGGGAACTCGGGCGCAACATGCGCGATGACGTGGGGCAGCTTCAAGGCAACGCTCCAAGTACAGACAGTAGGAGACAAATGGATATGTTTGAGGACGAGCGCCAGCGCGTCTCGCATCGCCGTGGCGCAATTGCGCGCGGCGTAGCCAAGCGCGGCCTGGTGGCATTCCTGGCCTTCGCGATGGCCTTTGGCACCACACCGGCTCAGCTGTGGGCCGAGGGCGCCGAGGGCATTGCCGAGGCTGTGGCTCAGACTGCGACGCCGGACGAGGACGCAGCGCTTGCGGGCGGTACCGCTGAGCAGGGTGGCGCCGAGGTTTCGGATTCCGAGGGCGCGCCTGCAGCTAGCGCAGCCATAACAGAGGCAGCAACTGGCGACGAAGGCTCGGCGACGGGGGAGAGCCCTGCCACGAGCGAGCAGTCTTCGACGGCATCCGCTGGCCAAGCGGGATCTGCCGCCGCGGCTGCCGTCCAGACAGAGAACCCGACAGAAACCGGCGATGTCGCCAAGAAGCAAGTCGAGGTCTCGTTCTCGATTATTGGCACCGATGCTGACGGCAAGGCTCAGACCTGGGTGGCACCTACGCAGCTCAAGCTCGACGAGGGCGCGACGGCTGCGGATGCCTTCATTAAGCTGCAGGAGAAGACGGGCTTCAAGGCGAAGTACGAACCGAACACGGCATACGGTTTCTACCTCGAAAGCATCACATCCCCGAGCGATGGTCGCACGCTTGCCTACGATCCGACGACTTATGCCTTCTGGCAGCTGTTCGTCGACGGCGCGTCTTCCTCGGTTGGCGCGAGCAGCGTCAAGCTCACCCAGGGGCAGAAGATTGAGTTTGCCTATACGGCTGGTAGCTCGTCCCCTGTCGTTAAAGACCAGGTTGCCGCAAATGTGACCGTCATTGGTCGCGATGCCCAGGGCAAGACTCAGACTTGGGTCGATAATGCGCAGTATGTGGTGACGTCCGGTTCGAGCGCGCTTGGTCTTACGAAGGTCGCACTCGAGGCGAACGACATTGACGCCGTTGCTGCGGGCTCCTTCATTCTGAGCCTTAAGTACAACGGTGTTGAGCTGGGTACGCCCCAAGATTATTCGACCTATTGGCAGCTGTTCATCAACGGCAAGTCGAGTGACTATACGGCGGACAATGTCACCATCCATGCCGGCGATACCGTTACGTGGTTCTACGGTGGCTGGGGCGACCAGCTGCCCTCCGATTCTGTCCATGCTTCTGTTCAGGTTCTCGGTAAGGACAAGGACGGCAAGCAGCAGGTTTGGGCTTCGACGGGCCAGACGAGTCTCAAGGCAGGCTCCACTGCCAAGGATCTCCTTGAGCAGACCGGCCTTAAGCTCGATGCTGGCGAATCGTCTTGGGGCTGGTTCCTCAACGGCATTTATTCGCCGTTCGATGGTAAGTCCTATGGCTGGGATGCTGCGACCAATAGCTATTGGCGCTTCTACGTAAATGGCAAGTTCGCCGACGTTGGCGCCGGTGCCTACGAGCTCCATGAGGGCGATGCCGTCACCTTTATGTATGGTGCTGACGCCGATGCCCTCCCCGGTCAGGTGCTTGGATCCGCCGATGTTATCGGTCCCGATGTCAACGGGAACAATACGCGTTGGGGCACGGCAAGCAATGTTTCTCTGCCCGAAGGCTCCACGGCCCAGAACCTTATTGAGGCAGTTCTGAAGGCCAAGGGCGTTGCGTACAACGGCTCCCAGAGTGGTGAGTACTGGTTCCTGAATTCCATTACTTCGCCGTTCGATCACAAGCCGTATGGTTGGGATGCTGCGACCAATAAATATTGGCATCTGTATATCAACGGAGAGCCCTCCTTACTCTGCGCCAATCAGATTACGCTCAAGAGCGGCGATAAGGTCACGCTTGCCTATACCACCGATAATTCGCCCATGCCCGATCCCGACAAGATTGTCGTGGATCCGAGCGCGACGACTCCTGATTGGGATGCCGAGTGGGCCGGCTACGGCAACAGTGGCAACGGTTCGACCGTAACGGATGCCAAGACGCCTGCGCAGGCCGCCGGTCTTAAGTGGGCCTTCGATTGGAAGGCCGAGTCTGGTCAGCAGTATGCCAACTGCAGCGAGCCTGTCATTGCTAACGGCTTTGTGTACATCGCGACCGAGAACGAGCTCATTAAGATCGATTCGTCCACGGGCAAAAAGGTTGCCTCTGCGCCGCTTGCCTCCAAGGTGAGCTATACCTCTCGTCCGATCTATACCAATGGCCTTATCATCGTTCCGCTCAACGGCGGTGCGGTCCAGGCGATTACTGCAGACAAGCTGATCTGCAAGTGGCTGACGCCCGGTTTGACGGACTTGACGCAGAGCTCCTGCACCGTCGTTTCGGACGGCGAGTACGTCTATGTAGGCTCGGTCGATATTTCGTATGACGAGAATTACAACGCGACCTACGGCAACGGCTCCTTTGCGCGCATTAAGATTGCCACGGGCGAAGTTTCTTGGCAGAACATCGACCCTGACGAGGGCTATTACTGGACTGGTGCGGCTTTGACGGATAAGTATGCCATCGTTCCTACGAGCGCGGGTACGCTTAAGTGCATTGATAAGACGACGGGCGATGTCGTTTCGACCATGAAGCTCGGCGCTCTCGCGAACGCCGACTGTGTCGCCGATCCGTCCAATGGCTCGACCTTCTATCAGATGACGCACGACGGAAAGCTCCATGTGATTTCGCTTTCGGCGAAGGGCGTGCTGAGTGAACAGAAGACGGTTGATCTGGGCCTTACGAATAATCTGAGCGCCCCTGCGGTGTCTGGTGACAATCTGATTGTCGGCGGACAGACGGCTACTGGCTCTGCTCTGGTTCTCTATAACCTGAAGACGGGTAAGACCACGATGGTCGCTGCTGCCGACGGCAAGGCGCTGCCGGCTGGCCTCAACGGTATTGCTGCTACTCCGCTGGTGAGTGTTCAGGGCGGCAAGACCTATGTGTACTTCACCGTTAACAGCGCGGATAGCAAGGATTACGTCAACTACTCTGCTGGTGGTGGCGTGTATCGCTATACGCTCGGCGATGCAGAGGCGACGCAGATTTATGATGCGGCTGGCCATTACCAGTACTGTGACTCTCCGGTCATTGCCGATGCTTCTGGCAATCTCTACTACATTAATGATTCGGGCACGCTGTTTAAACTTGGAGCTGTCGAGTCTTGGACGGTTGCCTTTAACTCCAACGGCGGGTCTGCTTGCGACACTAAGTTTGTTGCTACGGCCGATGGCAAGCTGGTCAAGCCGGCCGATCCGACGCGCGATGGCTACACTTTCGGCGGTTGGTATACCGATGAGGCTTGCACGCAGGCGTATGACTTTAGCACGCCGGTGACGGCCGATCTGACGCTGTATGCCAAGTGGACCAAGAATGCCGTTAACCCTGGCGGTAATGGCGGCGCTGGTTCGAATGGCGGCGGCGGTTCTGGTACCGGTACTGGTTCCGGCACTGGCGCTGGCACTGGCACGGGTTCCGGCTCCGGCTCGAAGGGCGGCGCTGTCGCCCCGGGTCATAAGCCGACGACCAAGACGACGGTGTCGACCAAGACCGAGACCAAGGACAACAAGTCCGACAAGAAGGACTCCGATAAGTCCGATAAGAAGGACGAGAAGAAGTCTGACAAGAAGTCTGACAAGAAGGACAGCAAGTCCGACAAGAAGTCCGATTCCAAGTCCGATACGGGTGCTGCTTCCACGACCACTGCTAAGAAGTCCTCTAGTGCTGCCGAGCAGGAGACTGGCACCAATCCGCTCGCCATCGTTGGCATCGCCGCCGGCGTGATTGGCCTCGCGCTCATCGCCGTCTTCGTGCTGACCAAGCGCGGCAAGGGTGACGGTAATGCCCGATAAGCCCAAGGAGACCAGCGGGCAACAGCCCGACTCCTCGTTTATCCAGCTCGATGATCCAAAGCAAAAGGGCGCCGCTTCGGCGGCGCCCGCCCCACGGCACAAAGCGCTCCTTGGCGTTCTGACTGCCGCGTGCACCATTCTGATCGTCGTCTCGCTGGGCTTTGTCCATCCCTCCGAGAGCGGCGCCTGGTCCGTTGATTGGATTTTTCAGTCCGTGACGGGGGAGAGCGTCGTTTCCAAGGATGACAATGGGTCTGGCTCGTCTACCGCTTCGGGCGAGGCCAGTTCCAAGGATTCCAAATCTTCGAATGATGCAAAAGACGAGCCCAAGGGTTCGAACGACGCCAAGGACGATTCCGAGTCTTCAAACAAGGAATCGGACAAAAACTCGGATAGCAAGAAGTCCGAGGACCGGGGCGGCAAGAAGTCTGGCGATAAATCCGCTGCCCAAAATACGGGAGCCGGTGATACTTCCAATGCGTCTGGCGGTGCTTCTTCGGGCGGTGGCCAGTCGTCTGATGGAGCCTCGTCCTCTAATGGTGGAAACGCCTCCTCGGGCAGCCAAAGCGGCTCACAGGAGTCCAGCTACGTTACGGTGACGGTTTCGGTCACATCGAGCGCTGTGGGCAATCCTGTGTCCTCTGGCGGCACCTTTACCTTTAACGAAGGCGCCACCGTTTACGATGCCCTGTGCGCGCTAGGCCTTTCTGTCAACGCACACGGCTCGTCGTACGGCACGTATGTTTCCGCGATTGGTGGTTTGGCCGAGAAACAGTACGGCGGCACGAGCGGCTGGATGTACTCCGTCAACGGCACAACGCCCATGACGGCCTGCAGTAACTACGTTCTCTCCAATGACGACAACGTCGTTTGGTATTACGTAACGGGCTAGAGGCCTCGACATAGCGCGCCAGACGGGCGGTTCGGGCCAACATCCGGACCGCCCGTTTTTCATGCGAATGGGACTGGGTCGCCGGGTCTCTCTGCAAACAAAAAACCGGTTGGAACGGGAATTCCAACCGGTTATACATTCAAGCAAATAGTGAATCGACTACGACCGTGCGCCCTCGAGGAAGAAGCGACGGCTAAAGTAGTTGTACCAAGTGACAAGGAACGTGGCGATGGCCTTCATGGCCTGGTAGCCGATGCTCAAAAACGTGACGCCCACAAACATATACAGGTCGTTGAGGCCCAGGCCGATCACCGACAGGATGGTGAAGATCGTGAACTCGCGCTTGCGGCTCATGCCTTCGCGGTGGTCGAACACGTACTTCATGCTGAGCCAGTAGTTGACCACGACGGACGTGATAAACGAAACCGTGGTGCTCATCAAAAAGTCGAGGTGGAACAGCTCGACGAGCGCAATGAGCATGCCCCAGTCGATGCCAAAGGAGATAAGACCCACGACAGCAAACTTGAGGAACTGCTTGGTATGAGGTTGTGCCAGCGCCTTGCGCACGTAATCACATCCAATGCGTTGATGAATCGAGCAGAGGATACTTTAGAGCTTTTACAAGGGAAACGTAAGGTCTTTGCCAAGAACTATATGAACTCGCCAAATTTTCAAGAGCTAATCCTCAAACGTTGAAAATTTGCCCGTAAACGAGCGGCACCCACGGACGATACTGCGCTGAGTGCACGTCGTCCGTGGGTGCCGTAATGCTGCAGGGGTTTCGAGCTACTTGGTCTCGTCGCCCTCCAGGAAGATTTTTCGGGTCACAAAGTTGTAGACCATGACAAGCGCGGTGGCGCAGATCTTGGCGATATTGGCCTCGAGTCCCAGGCCGGCGTTGAGCGCCAACACGATGCCGTCGTTGAGCACCAAACCGATCACGGACAGCACGACAAAGATGATGAACTCGCGGCGGCGGCTCATGCCTTCCTTGTGCGCAAACACGTACTTCATGCTTGCGAGGTAGTTAAAGATGAGTGAGATGATAAAGCCGCTGGTGTTGGCGATTAGGATGTTGAGGCCCAGACCGTAGTGGAGCAGATTCATAATGCCAAAGTCGATAACCGTGGCAATGACACCGACGACGCCAAATTTCATGATCTGCGCAAGGAGCTTTTGCATGGTACCTGCCTTAGGGTGGCGCGGGGACGCCGTGGGGATGACAAACTCAGCAAGTTTAGCCAATCCCCGCGGGTGGGGCTAGACGCGCTCTTCGATAGCACCGTTTCTATATGCATCGAGCAGCTGACGCAGGTCTTGGATTTGGCTGCGGATCTTGGCGCCAGTATCGGTGTCGCTCACCATGCGGCGACGGTCCGCTTGGTCAAAACGGTTGGTCTCGCTTTCGATGTCCACGTTGCGCGTGAGTGCCTCGGCAACCGTCGTAAAGGCCCGGTGCGACTTGAGGCGGCAGCCGCGCGAGCTCGAGATGAGCGTATAGCCGGCGATACCCGTCTTGGGATGGTAAGCGCGGCAGAAGCCGCCATCGATGACCAGCAGCTTGCCCTCGGCGCGGATGGGCTGCTCACCCTTGGTGGTTTTAACGGGCGTGTGGCCGTTGATGATGTGGCCGGTCGGCGAGCATGCCATGGGCGCGACGCCAAACTCGCGCATGATGTCATCGCAGACCGAGGGCGACTTGGTAAGCGTAAAGTACGGATCCATTGGCTCGACCCAGGTGCTCTTATCGGCGATATAGGCGCGCTCAAAGGTACGCACCAAGCGTCCGCTGGCGGGTGAGTTAAAGCCAATCCACAGGTACCACATCCAGTCGAGGGCATCACGGTCGCCCACGCGCCAGGCGCGGCGGGCGATGTGGTCGCAAAAATCGAGAAAATCGCGGCCAGCGTGCCAGGTGCCCAGGCAGTTCATGCTGCTAAAGGTGCCGTCTTCGTTGAGCGGCACGCAGCCATGGAACAGCAGGTTGCCGTTGGCGACCTTGTACATCGAGCCGTGGGTGTAGAGGAAATCGATATGGCGATGCAGGTGATCGGCGGTGACAAACTCGGACACGAGCTTGTCGATGATGTGCTGCTCCTCGGGCGTGAGCGTATAGGGGTCCGCCGGGTCGACGGTGGGGAAGTCGTTGGTCGTGAGCGGCCACACGCTGCCGTCGGCGAGCGTGACCGTGCCGGTGTCGTGATCGATCTTGTCGAGTAACAGGCGGTCGGTCATATCGAACTCGGGGTGGCGCTGGATAATCTGGCCCTCGAGCTTAAAGAGCAGCACGTTGATGGCCTTGATCAGCGGGGTGATGGACTCACCGGCGGTGTAGGTGGCATCGGCAAAGGCGACAAGCTCACGCAGCGAGATGCCGTAGTCGTTCTCGAGGATCTCGTAATTGTCGTAACGCAGGTTGTTGCGCAGCACCGTGGCGATGCAGGCGGGCTCTCCTGCTGCAGCGCCCATCCACAGCAGGTCGTGGTTGCCCCACTGGATGTCGAGTGAATGGTAGGTGAGCAGACGGTCCATAATCTTGGCCGCGCCGCCGCCGCGGTCGAAGATGTCGCCCACCAGGTGCAGGTGGTCGACGGCCAGGCGCTTGATGAGCGAGGCGAGCGACTCGATAAAGTCGTCGGCGCTGGCGGTCTCCAGGATGGACTCCACGATGCGCTCGTGATAGCGCACGCGATAGTTGTTCTCGTCCGGGTGCGTGTGCAACAACTCGTCGATGATATAGGCGTAATCGCGCGGTATGGCCTTACGCACCTTGGAGCGCGTGTAGCGGCTTGAAAGCGAACGAGCGACCATGATGAGCTGGTCAAGCATCGTCTTGTACCAGGTGGGCGAGTCCTCGCGCTGGCTGCGGACCAGCTCAATCTTCTCGTGCGGGTAGTAGATGAGCGTGCACAGCTCGCCCTTTTCGTCAAAGGTGAGCGTGTCGCCAAAAATCTCGTCGACATGCTCGCGCACGACGCCCGAGCAGTTGTTGAGGATGTGCATAAAGGCTTCGTACTCGCCATGCACGTCGCTCATAAAATGCTCGGTGCCTTTGGGCAGGTTGAGGATGGCCGAGAGATTGATGATCTCGGTAAACGCGGATTGTTCGGTGGGGAACTGTCTCGAAAGCAGGCGCAGATACTTGAAGTCTTGCGGGTTGCGATCGAATGCGACCATGAAACACCTTCCGATGGGGCTGGTAAAACTGATAAACAGCGTCAAACGTTTACCAGTATGCGCCGCTTTTGTTTCGATTTTGCGCCAGCGGCTGAATTGTCGGATGAACGGTTTGGTAAATCGATTTAGTTGAGGTAGATATGGCGGTTGAGTGGAGATGACAGAGGGTGTTTTCTCAGATATTTTTGCGTGGGGCCGGTGGAGACGATGGTGGTAAAGATGTTCACTATTTTTGGTTCGATTTGGTAAATAGTGGACATATGTACCGCATGTAGGCTCACTGTGCAATAATTTGCGCAGCAATGAGCAAGGAGCCTCATATGAGTGATTTTGTCCTGACCTGTGAATCCGCCGCCGACCGAACCCGTGAGTTCTTTGAATCGCGCAATATTCCCGTCGCGTATTTTCATTACGAGATCGACGATGTTGTCTATACGGACGATCTGTATCAGTCGATTACGCCGGACGAGTTTTTTGCCCAGATTGCCGCGGGCGCCATGCCCAAGACGTCTCAGGTGAGCGTGGGCGAGTACGAGGAGTTTTGGGAGCCGTTTGTTGCCGAGGGTAAAGACGTGCTGCACCTGACGTTGTCGTCGGGTATTTCGGGCACGTATGGATCGGCCTGCGTCGCGGCGCAGATGCTTGCGGATCGCTATCCCCAGGGCGGCAAGGTACGCGTCATCGATTCGCTGGGGGCGTCTTCGGGCTTTGGTCTGTTGCTGGAATATGCCGCCGACGTGCGCGATAGCGGGGCTTCACTCGACGAGACGGCCGCTTGGATCGAGGAGCATAAACTCAACCTGCACCACTGGTTCTTCTCGACCGATCTGTCGAGCTACCTGCGCGGCGGTCGCATTTCGGCCGCGAGCGCGATCATCGGCACGGCGCTCAAGATTTGCCCGCTTATGACGGTCGATTGCGAAGGTAAGCTGTCGCCACGTGAGAAGATTCGCACTAAGAAGCGAGCGATTTCCGAGATGGCTAAGACCATGATGGCACACGTACAGGACGGTGCAGATTATTCGGGTAAGTGCATCATGTCGCAGTCGGCGTGCCGCGAGGATGCCGAGGCGGTCGCGGCGCTGATTGAGGAACAGGTTCCGCAGCTTAAAGCCAAGATTGAGATCAATGACATCGGTACTCTGATTGGCTCGCATACTGGACCTGGTACGGTGGCGCTCTTCTTTATGGGCGACAAGCGCGTGGATTAATTTGCCCCATCACGTCGCTGCATGATTGCTCAAACGAAAACGGCCCGCCTCACGTTTGTGAACTGCCTCCCATTTCTTGGACATGAGAAATGGGAGGCTTTCTTTATGCGCGT